>JAAYQG010000130.1 GCA_012519415.1 Treponema sp.
CTTATTTTAGTTTTATCACTTAAAAGACAGTTTATGCAGCCATTTATTAGAAATGATATTTTTTTAGATTTTTCGTTATCAACAAATATTTGCTCATCTTTTTTGAATGTTTTTATTTTTAAGTTTTTTACAGTAATTTTAGGCGACATTGGCGAATTTTCTATTGAAAAATAAACTTCATTACCTTTTTCGTTGTAAGAAAGATGTTTTACCATGCGTTCTGTCATTTTTATGCCCATGCCATGCAAATTCGGTTCAATATCTTTTTCAAGTATGGAACGCCAGTCAAAACCCTCACCTTCATCTTTAATGCAAAAATCTGTTTGTTTTTCGTAGGCATTATATTCAATTATAATTTTTTTGGAATTTATTTCCGGAGAAAGATTTCTTTCTGCTATGAGTTCAAGAATATCGTGCCCCGATTCAAGCCAGTGCGTTTTTTCATTATAAGTGATGTTACAGTTGCCATGTTCAAGTGCATTAAGCAGCATTTCCATAAGAGATGTTTGAAGCAGAAATTTGCCTTCCATATCAACTCTTTCGGTATTCGTTAAATATGTAACTAGAAGAGCTGCATAAATAATAATATCTGAAGCATCGTTATCGCATACAAAAGTGCCTATTCCGTTTATTTTAAGTTTGGTTTGCAAAAGCTTGTTAAAGAGAAACTGTGTGTTTTGAGATAAAATCTTGAATGTTCGTGTACAGTTGCGTAAAAAGTCTTTTTCAGTTATACATAAAAGTAGATTTGGATATGGTTCCATTTCAAGAGCCATGCGCTCACCTTCGTCTGAAACGACAACAAGAACATTTAAAAAATCGTAAAAGCTGTCGGATTTAAGAGAATTGTAAAAATCTTCTCCTTTCAAATCTTTAGCAGTAAAATCAATTAATGCAATTTCGCAATAATTTTCCCGTATAAAAGATTCCATCTCTGTAGTTGAAGTAAAAAATTTTATCTCAAAAGAATCTTTTAATGTTGTTGCCATAACAGAAAGCACGTGTTTAATTGCTTCTGTTGTTGATAAAATTGAAACTGTAATCATAGATCACGCTCGTTATAAGGATATGTAAGATATTCCCTGCGAACATTTCGCAGAGCATTAAAAAGTCGTTGTTTTTCAGAATTATTGCCTTGTGTTAAAGCTTCTAGTCTTTTTCTTGCTTCTTTTCTTCCGGAATTATCTTGGTAAGAACAAGTACAAGTTGTAGAACTATAACCTTGATTTTGTGCATGTTCTTTAATTATTGTAACCGGTGCCATGCAAAGAGGTCTGATAATTGTAATAGGATATTTTTTATATGAAAGTCTTGGCGGCATTGTTGAAAGTTGACCTTTGTTTAGCGCATTCATCAATAAAGTTTCAAGAATATCATCTAAATGATGTCCCAATGCTATTTTATTAAATCCATTTTTTATAGCAAAGTTATTCAATTCTGTGCGACGTTGTGTTGAACACCACCAGCAGTTCATAGTTTTTCCGGTTTTTAGCCTTTCTAAAACAGAAACATTCATAATTTTTAATTGTATACCCCAATTTTTAAAAGTTTCAATAAGTTCATCACTTAATGGTGGTGCAATTTCCGTTGCAACATGAAATGCTGTTAGAGAAAAATTCTCTCTTTTTTGTTTTTGGCGACAAGCAAAATATTCAATCAATGCGGTTGAATCTTTGCCTCCGGAAGCACCAACTAAAATATTATCTCCCTCTTCTATAAGACGATAGTCAAATACTGCTCGGTCTATAATGCTGAAAAGTTTAGGCTGCGACATCAAAAAATTATACCATGAGAATTTGTAAATTCGTAGTTATTTATATAATTCATTTTGTAAATTAATACTTTATTTGTGAGAAATATTCAATATGTGGATAATCATCTGCACTTGTGTTTTTATAGAATTTATTGAATCAGATTCAGAAGATTGTTATGGGATGCTTTGTTTCGTGCGGAATGTACATACCTCAAATATTCTCGTAAGGGGCGTTCATTTTTTTAAAATGAAAAATCTTACAGTATTTAAAAGTCCGATAATAATTAAAACTACCGCAATTATATCTGTAAAAACATGAACGACTGTGCTTATGTAGTTTTTCTTGAAAAAAAATGCACCGGCAAATATAAGAAATATTCCCAAAGGAGCAAGCCACAAAAGTCGTTTCGCTGAAAGTTCTTTTTCTCTGCGTCGCTCATCAGATGCTTCGTTTATTCCGGTAAAAAAGTTTTTAATCCAATCTAATAATCTTCGTGCAAGACTTGGATTTTTTAACTTTTCAAGCTCTGTGTAGCCTGCAATAAGTTCTTCTTGTGTAAAGTCTAGGCGTTGTGTATTTTCTTCAAGTTCCATTTCAAGCAGTGTAAGTTTATCAGAAACGGAAACTACTTGTGCACTTATGTTTGACCAGCCTAATGAGCGCGCAGCTTCTAATCGACGATGTCCTGCAACAAGTTCGTATCGCTCGTTTATCGTAATTGGATTTAAAAGACCATAAAGACGTAAACTCTCTTTTAAAGACTCTAAATCGCCCATATCTTTTCGGATGCGTTTTTTGATTTTTATATCATCAATGTTTACAATCATTTTTTCCCCTAATAAAAGTTAGCACAGGAGGTGCTGTGTAACAATTTATGAATGGAATGCAACGCTTTAACAAGCAGAAAGCATAAACAGCTAAAAAATCAGTCAAACTAATATAATTTTCGGCAATTTTTTCTTGCCTTTTATAAAAGCCAATGCGAAAATCGCAATCTCTTTCAAATTTGAAATAATTGTTTTTATACATCAATCAAATAAAAAGTTTTCCGGTTTATCTGAATCGTTGTCTTCTGTTGGTTCATTAAATCCAAAAGGATCAAACTGTTCAGTTTCTTCAGCTGAAGTTTCACTTTCAGTTGAAGTTTCTGTTGTTTCATTTGAAGTCTTTTCTTTTTTATTTGAACCAAAAGAGAACAAATCGCTCCAAGAGAAAGATTTTTCATTGTTATCTTTATATTCAGTTGATGTATTATCATCATTTAAGAATGAAAGATCTATTTCAAGAGGAGAATCATCTATTACATTTGTCTGTGGCTGAATAGCAGACATATATCTTTCTGTTTCAAGCCTGCTTGTTGCTAAAGATTTTGCTGATTCTCTGTTTTTATGATATTCGCAAACTGTTGTTGGTTGTGTGCCTTCCAGGTAATATTTAGTTACTGTATGATCTCCACATTCTGCTGTAAGCATTTTGCCGGAAACAGAACAAACAGTTGCTTTTACAAGACCGGTTTGCGGTATTGTAAATTCCTTATACGGCATATCTTCGTTGGCAATTCGCATAAAATCTCCCCATGCAGGACCTGCAAGAGTTGAGCCTGTAAGTTCAAGTCCCAAAGATTGACCGGGCTTATCAAAACCAAACCAAAGGGCCGCTGTGTAATAAGGCGTATAACCGACAGCCCACGCATTTGTCCAGTTTTGTGTAGTTCCTGTTTTACCAGCAGCAGGCATTTGGTAGCGTTCGCCGTTTGAGTTTGTGTATTGAAGTTTTGCTCCCCATTGAACGCCATAAGCTAAAGTTCCCATTCGTACCGAATTTATTAAAATATCAGTCATAATATAAGCAGTTTGCGGAGAAATGATTTGAATGTTTGAACCGAGTTTTTTCTGTTCGGCTCTTATTTTTGCTTCAGGATTTTCAAATATTTTGCCGTTTCTATCTTCTACAGATCTGATTGCAAAAGATGTTACTGCTTTGCCTTGATTTGCAAAAATTGCAAAAGCTCTCGCAAGCTCAATAGGTTTAATTGAACAAATGCCAAGCGCAAGTGGATAAACTCTATCAAAACGGCGTGCATTAAGTTCATTTTTGGGAATTCCAAGTAGGCTTGCAGAACGTTCAATTGCAGCATCAAAACCGACACCGTCAAAAATTTTAATAGATGGAATGTTCATTGATTTTGCAAGTGCGTACCAAAGCTGAACAGTTCCAAGCCATTCCCCTTTAAAATTGTTCGGTATGTAAGGAATATTATCTTCATTATAAAAAATAACAGGTGAATCATCAATTTGTGTTGTTGCTGTAAATTTCTTAGAATCTATGGCTGCTGAATAGTAAAGTGGTTTGAATGTACTGCCCGGTTGTATAAGAGCTTGAGTAGCACGAATAAACTGATTTTCCGCATCGAATTTACTTCCACCGACAAGTGCTGTAATATATCCTGTTTCATTTTCCAGCGAAATGAAAGCACCTTCAATAGTTGTTTTGCTAGAATCTTGTTTTTGTTTTGCATTTGTTCTGTTGATAATTTCCGTTTTAAGGCTATCAATGCCACAAATTAAAGAAAAAATATCAAGAACAGGATTTATTTCATTTTCAAAAGCACTGCGGGATAAAAGTTCAGTTCTTTCTTGAGCAACTTTGAGTTTGGGAATATCAAAAAGAAGCGAAAGCATCTCAACCATTGGAATGTATGTTGAAACTGCATCAGAGCTTCGCGAACCGCTTGATCTTCGATATGTATCATTTGCATATTCAAGTGTTCGTGCCATTATGTCTTGCGCAGCTATTTGATGTTTTAGATTCATTGTTGTATTTACAGTAAAGCCACCTGTATAAATGTCTGCTTTTCCGTAAATAAGAGAATTTAATTCTCGAAGAACATATTCACTAAACCATGGAGCTTTGTCTTTGCGCATAAAGTATACGGAAGTTCCTGTTCTTGTATAATCAAATGTTGCCCAGTAATCATCAAAAGAAGAATCTGCATTTTCTTTAGTAAGATAACCGAGTGAAACCATTTCGTTTAGAACATATCTTTGTCTGTCTTGTGCTATAGATGGATGTTCAAATGGATTATATGCAGCGGGGTTAGAAAGCTGAATAACAAGAAGTGCCGCTTCCGCCGGCGTTATTTCTGAAGCAGGATGTCCAAAATAATATTTAGAAGCCGCATTAACTCCATAAGTTCCGCCGCCAAGATAAATCTTGTTAAGATACAACTCTAAAATATCATTTTTTGAATATCGACGCTCCATTTGGATTGCCCACCAAAGTTCTTTCAGTTTTCGTCTTATTGAATATTCTGAACGATCGCAGTAAAGGGTTCCTGCAATTTGTTGCGAAAGGGTAGAGCCGCCGCCAAGGTCTTTTCCTGTAAGCTTTCCGACAACAGCACGCGCAAGAGCTTTTGCGCTGAAACCTCTGTGTCTGAAAAATGTGCGGTCTTCACGTGTGAGTAAAGCATCAAGCATATGGTGTGGTAATTGGTCAATTGTTATAAGTTCGCGTTTTTCATCAGATGAAAATTGTGTAATCAATTCTCCGTTTATATCAAGCAGCTGCGTCGGAAGTGCTGTCGTAAATTCAGTAAAATTTTCGATATTTTTAGTATTTACAGTATTGGCAAGCAAAAGTCCTAGTATAATTCCAAAAACTCCTGCACAAAAAAACATTATCAGGGAAGATAAAATAAAGCTTTGCTTAAATTTACGCATGATACGTTATGTTATTAAAGGTGAACAATTTAGTCAACTACTGAAATTACGCTAATCACATTTCAACTTCGCCCGTTTCGCTAACATAATCCCTAAATTTTAGATAAATCCCATGCGACACACAATCCACAAGTTTTTGCTCCGCAAAAACTTGGCGTTTTGCCAGATTAATCCTAATTTTAGATAAAACCCAAAGCAAAACGCCAACGCCACCTCAAATCTTCCTTCTTTTTGAGAATAAATCGAATAAAACAGCTCCAAGTAAAACAGCACCTTTGACAACTTTCTGGATATCTGTTGACCAACCGATAAGCGACATTCCGTTATTCAAAATTCCCATTACAAAAGCACCGACTACTGCACCAATAATCGTGCCTATGCCGCCGGATGCAGCTGCACCGCCAATATAGCAAGAGGCGATTGCATCCAATTCAAAGCCATCGCCGGCTTTTGGTGTCGCAGAACCGTTTCTTGCAGATAAAACTATTCCGGCAATTGCAGAAAGAAGTCCCATGTTGAGATATACCCAAAAGAATACTTTTTTTGTATTTATACCAGAAAGTCTTGCGGCTTTTTCATTTCCGCCAAGTGCATAAATCTGGCGACCTGCAACTGTTCTGCTTGTTATAAAGTGATAAATTCCAACAAGAATTATCATAAGCACAAGAACATTTGGGATGCCGTTGTTTCTTGCAAGTTTATAAATAAAAAACCATAAAATAAAAAGAATTATTGTAAGTTTAATAATTCGCTGCCACAACGGATTTCGTGCAAAATTATATTTTTGCTTTGTTTTATCAGCTTTAATTTCTGATAAAACAATCAAAATCGAAGCAATAAACGCGATTCCGATTGATACAAGGTCAAGACTTCCCGGAATTCTGTTAGGACCGGTATATCCGAAAGGAATTTTTATTGTGGGAAGGAATCCAACCCCAATTAAATTATAAAATGGTGGAGTAGGGCCTTTTGTCTGTGCTTTCAACATTGTGTAAGTTAAGCCTCTTCCCATAAGCATTGTTGCAAGTGTTACGACAAACGGAGGAATACGAAGTTCTGATATAAAAAATCCTACAAACGCACCGGAAAATGCTCCGACAAGAAGAGCAATTAAAAACGCAATTAAAACCGGCACATGTAAATCAACAACAAGAATTGCAGCTACTGCTCCGCACAATGCAACGATTGAACCAACGCCTAAATCAACATTTCCTGTTAAAACACATAGCAACATTCCGACTGCAAGAATAACTACATAACCATTTTGCATTACAAGATTATTAATGTTCGCCGGTGATGCATTTTTTCCGCCTGTCATAATATAGAACAGCAGGAAAATTATAATAAGTGCAATAACCATTCCGTATTGCTTTATATCAATGTTTACAGTTTTGCTGGAAAGTTTTTTTTGTTCCATTTTTAAAACTCCTTTTGCTTTCGATTATCTATTACTTGAATGATTGACAATACATTTCATAATATTTACTTGAGACATATCTTTTTTAGATAGCTCGCCTGCAATTTCGCCGTCTGAAATCGCGTAAACACGATCGCAAGTTCCTATTATTTCCGGCATTTCGGAAGAAATTACAATTATAGCTTTTCCTGATTTTGCAAGTTCATTAATTACACAATAGATTTCGTATTTTGCACCGACATCAATACCTCTTGTCGGTTCATCAAGAATAAGAATATCCGGCTGTGTCATCATCCATTTTGCAAGAACAACTTTCTGCTGGTTTCCGCCGGAAAGTGTCCCTACAGTTTGATTAATCGAATTGGCTTTAATATTTATTTTTGATTTATATTCTTCAGAATCAATAATTTCTTTATTACTGTCTACAACACCTTTATCAGAAAAATAATTTCTTAAAGCTGCCATAGTCATATTCTGTTTAATGTCTTCAATAAGTACGAGACCGTAATTTTTTCGATCTTCGGAAGTATATGCAATTCCATTATCAACAGCATCTTTTACGTTGTTGATTGTTGTTTTTTTTCCGTGAATATAAATCTCGCCTGAAATTTTTTGTCCCCACGATTTTCCGAAAATACTCATTGCAAGTTCTGTTCTGCCTGCGCCCATAAGACCTGCAAGTCCGACAACTTCGCCGGAGCGGACATTAAACGAAACATCATTTATAATTTTTCTGTTTGCATTGTCAGGATGATATACTGTCCAGTTTTTGACTTCCATTATTATATCACCGATTTTGCAGTTTTTTCTTTTCGGATAACGATTGGTAATTTCGCGACCTACCATTCCACGAATAATTCGTTCTTCGCTAATATCATCTTTTCCTTTTACAAGAGTTTCAATTGATTTTCCGTCGCGAATAACAGTGATTGAATCGGCAATCGCACTTATTTCATTTAATTTGTGTGAAATCATAATGCATGTGATTCCCTGTTTTTTCAATTCTCGTAAAATATCAAGAAGATGAGAACTTTCTTTATCATTAAGTGAAGCTGTCGGTTCATCAAGTATGAGCAATTCAACTTTTTTTGCCAATGCTTTTGCAATTTCTATTAATTGCTGTTTTCCAACGCCAAGACTTCCGAGCGGAACATTTATATCCTCATTTTCAAGACCGACTTTTTTAAGCATTTCTTTTGCTTTTACACGAGTTTTATCCCAGTCTATTACGCCTTTCATTGCAAGCTGTTCGTTGCCCATAAAAATATTTTCTGCAACCGACAAATAAGGGCTTAGTGCCAATTCTTGATAAATGATAACTATGCCTTTTGATTCGCTGTTTTTTATATTATGAAATTTGCATTCTTCTCCATTGTAAATTACTTTTCCTTCGTATGTTCCGTAAGGATATACTCCAGAAAGTACGTTCATCAAAGTAGATTTACCGGCACCATTTTCTCCGCATAATGCATGAATTTCTCCGCGATTAACTTTTAGGTTTACATTATCAAGAGCTTTTATGCCCGGAAACTCTTTTGTAATGGACTTCATTTCCAAGATAATATCTGTATCCATTATTTTCCTCTTAAAAACGTGCAGTATGATATATTTTCATATTTATGCCGCTATTTTATTTTGTGCGGAAAGTTTAATACTTCAGACGATGTTCTGTGTCGAATGCGTTGATTTTTTAAATGGAATTATCCACTGGCGTTTGCATCTAAATAACGCATTTTACAATTAGTCCGCAATAATCAAATAATCAGTATAGTGTGTTTTTATAATTTACTGAAATTTGCCTCACTGTTCTTGTGGTGCAGCGAGGCATTTATTTCCAATTATAATGTAGCTTTTTCTATATTAAAGACCCAACTGTTCTTTAGTGTAGTATCCGCCGTCTATGATAATTTGTTCATAGTTTTTCAGGTCAACAGCAACTGGAGTACAAAGATAAGACGGAACAATCAGTTTTCCGTTATTGTATTGTTTTGTATCATTAATTTCCGGAATAGAACCTGTAAAGAGAGCTTCTACCATCGTAACACATTTTGAAGCAAGAAGACGTGTGTCTTTATAAATAGACATTGTTTGATAGCCGGAAATGATATTTTTTGTTGCCATAAGTTCAGCATCTTGACCGGTAATAAGTGGCCAGTCTACACCAACTTTATATCCGGCACTTTCACATGCAGAACGAATGCCATAAGCAAATCCGTCAAATGCAGAACATGCAATGTCGAGTTTTTCATCTGCATAAAATCCCGAAAGGTAGTTTTCACACCATTGTTGAGCTGTTTCCTGTGACCAACGAAGAATACATGTCTTATCAAATGATGTACGTCCTGTTTTGCAAATCAAAACTCCATTGTCAAGATATTGCTTTAGAACTTCCATTACGCCATTATAAAGGAATAAAGCATTGTTATCGTCCGGCGAGCCCATGAAAAATTCAATTGTATAAGAACGACCTTCGGCTTTTGCAGTGCTGAGTTTTTTTTCTTCTTCTATATATTTTGCGATTGCAGTTCCGACGCCTTTATTATCAAATGTAGCATAATAAGATACCGCATCTGTATCCATTAAAAGACGGTCATAAGCAATTACAGGAATTCCCTTTTCTTTGGCTTCTGCAAGAACATTTATAAGTGCTGTTGAGTCAATGGCAGCAACAACAAGACAATTTACTTCTTTTGCAATTAGGTTTTCAATTTGAGAAACTTGCAACTGAACATCATCTTCCGCATACTGCAATTCAACAGCATAACCTTTCGCTTCCAACTGACTTTTCATGTTAGCACCGTCATTAATCCAGCGTTCTGAAGATTGTGTCGGCATTGCAACACCAACAACTTTTTTTGTAGTTTTCTTTTCACTGCATGAAGTGAAAACCATACCGATAGCAAATGCAATAACAATTAATGCATTTAATCTTTTCATAGCAATACTCCTATAAAAATTATTTTATCATGTAAACCGATAATGCATATTATCAAAGCGACAGAATCACTTGCATAATATCATCGATTTTACAGACTTGTAATAATAGCATTTGTGTTCGCCTCAAAACAAGTATTTATTTGTGTGTATGCAACAATAAAATGAACAATGCAAGAAGCAAGCTGCAGCGCAACAATACTTTTCAAAAGTTGCTGAAATTTTCCCCAAAATGCTCTGCGCAGAATTGCGTTGATTGTATTATTTTATGGTTGCTTTCTATAAAAATACATGAATAAAATTACAGGCTTGTTATGAATTTTTATGAATATTTTTAAAAACAACCTTTTGTTTCTTTCATTTATAGTATTTCATTAAAAAGTTGGTTTTTTTACGATAAAAAGTTTAAAAAAATACGGTTCAGGTTTTGCTAGATTAATCCCAAATTTGTAGCACCAACCCACCTAAATGCCCAATCCTCAAGTTTTCGCTCCGCAAAATTATGCCGCACCTGTACAAAGCCGCACTGCATGGAGGCAGTGCACAAGCGTGAGTTTTGTGAAGCAAAACTCGGCAGTTTAATCAGACAAGGAAGTCTGATTAAACTGCAAACTTC
>JAAYQG010000019.1 GCA_012519415.1 Treponema sp.
ATTCCAATTTGTTTTGAAGATGCTTTCCCAGATGTTTGCAGGGAACTTTACAAAGCAGGTGCGGAAGTTCTTATAAGCATTTCTAATGATTCTTGGTCAAATTTTAAATCTGCGGAATATCAACATTTTGTAATTGCTTCTTTTAGAGCTATTGAACTAAGAACAACGCTTGTAAGAATAACAAATTCCGGTTATTCAGGGGTAATAGATTCAAAAGGTCGCATTATTGCAGACCTTCCGCTTTTTGAAGAAGCAGCCATTGTAACAACAATCCCTATTTATGAACATAAGCCCACAGTTTATACACAACTTGGAGATTGGATTATTATTGTTTTTGGGCTGATTTTTGCAATATTTTTTATTGGCTGCATAAAAGAAACATATAAAAAATATTGATTTTTTTGCAAAGCTGCATAATTATTATTTTAATAGGAAAAACAAATGGAAGAAAACAAACTGACAAAAAAAGAACTTAATAATCGACGCTCCATTATCGTGTTATCAATAACTTTGTTGATATGTATTAGTGCTCCAATTATTGTAAAAGCAGAACCGTTGCCATTTGTTCTGCAAAATATGATTGTTATACTTGCTGCTGTTGTTTTTGGCGGTATGCAAACTGCAGGTTCTGTAGGATTATTCTTAGCCGCCGGTCTTTTTGGTCTTCCCGTTTTTGCAGGAGGAGCTCGCGGCGTCGCACATCTTTCAACAATACGTGGCAGTTTTTTGCTAGGTTATTTTGTTGCTTCTCTTGTTATCGGTTTTATGATGAAAACACCAACTGTCGAAGAAAAAACACCTATAGAAAAAATTGTATCATCTTGTGTTGCAGGATATGTAATTATTTATATTTTACCATTGCTAAAAATGTTTGACAGCGGTTTGGTGCTTTTTGCAGAAACCGTACCGAAGCTTTTACCTTATTTTATTGCAGATTTTATTAAATGCATAATAACAATTCCACTCGCTGTAATACTCCGCCCTATTATAGCAAAAAAATTAAATTAAAATTACGCAAAACCGAAGACAATGCGCATATTCTATATGGGAAAGAATTGTAAATTCACAAAAAATCGCTTTTTTCGCTATTGACACCATATATAGTGCCGATATATGATTAAACAACATTAAGCAACACTATATATAAAAAGTATGTAGCGTGCTTGTGTAAAACACTATGCATAGAAAATTATAAAAATAAGCAAAAGTTATGCAATTTTGCAAATTCTTTCTTTTGTAGATATTGTATTTAAAAAATTTACTACAAATGATGTAAAACATAAGGATTATTCATGCGATGTCCATATTGTGGAACTTTTGATGATAAAGTAATCGAATCGCGGACAATGGCAAACGGCGAAAGCATCCGTCGTCGCCGAGAATGTCTTGCCTGCGGCTACCGGTTTACCAGCTATGAACTTGTTGAAGAAAAAAAGTTCATGGTTATAAAAAGAGACGGAAGACGACAGCCTTTTGATAGAATGAAACTTACAAAAGGAATTGAACGAGCGTTGGAAAAACGTCCGGTTCAGAATAATACAATAGAAACAGTTGTAAGCGAAATAGAAGACAAAGCTGTAATGCAAGGAAAACATTCAAGAGAAATTACAACAGCAGCTTTAGGCGAAATTGTTCTTGAAAAGCTTTTTTCTTTGGATAAAGTTGCGTACATTCGTTTTGCTTCTGTTTATAGACATTTTGAGAATCTTGAAGAATTTATTTCAGAAATTAAGAATCTTGGAGGGGAATCTTGAGTGAGCAAACAGTTTTTCAAGAATGGAATTCCATTCTTGAAAAGAAACCTAAGTCAACCAATATTATCAGAAATGTTGTTAAACGTTCTGGAGAAATTAAGAAGTACGATCCTTCTAAGATAGCAGCAGCTATAAACAAAGCTATTGTAGCTGTCGAAAAAAAGCCGAATGAAGAAAAAGCTAGATTTCTAACAACAGAAGTTGAAAAAAAGCTTAAAGAAATGATGTCTTTGCGACACGAACATTCGATTCCTGCTATAGAAGAAATTCAAGATATTGTTGAAACTGTTTTAATTGAAAATGCAGAAGTTTCTGTTGCAAAAGCATATATTCTTTATCGTGCGCAACATGAGGCTATTCGTGATACGAGAAGTCTTGTTCTTGATATCAACAAAACAATGGACGGTTATTTAAGCCAGTCTGATTGGCGTGTAAACGAAAATGCAAATGTCAATTTTTCTCTTGGCGGTTTGATTTTGCATAATTCTGGTGCAATCACAGCAAATTATTGGTTAAAAAACATTTATTCCGCTGAAGTTGCACAAGCACATAAAGACGCAGTCTTTCATATTCATGATTTATCGATGTTTTCAGGATATTGCGCAGGCTGGTCGTTGCGGCAGCTTATAAAAGAAGGATTAGGCGGCGTTCCTGATAAAATTACATCAACACCGGCAACACATCTTTCAACTCTTGTAAACCAAATTGTTAATTTTCTTGGAATTATGCAAAACGAATGGGCAGGTGCGCAAGCATTCAGCTCATTTGATACATACCTTGCTCCTTTTATCCGTAAGGATAATCTTACAGAAAAAGAAGTCCGTCAATGTATTCAAAGTTTTATTTACGGCGTTAATACACCAAGTCGTTGGGGTTCACAAGCTCCTTTTACAAACATTACTCTCGACTGGACATGCCCTGATGACTTAAAAGCAAAACCTGCCATTGTTGGCGGCAAAGAAATGGACTTTACATATGGTGATTGTCAACCTGAAATGGATATTATCAATAAAGCATTCATACAGCTTATGATTGAAGGCGATGCGTCAGGTCGAGGATTTGCATATCCTATTCCAACATATAATATTACAAAAGAATTTAACTGGAACAGCGAAAATGCAAAATTATTATTTGAAATGACAGCAAGATATGGAACTCCATATTTTCAGAACTTCGTTAATTCAGACTTGAATCCAAGTGATGTACGTTCAATGTGTTGTCGTCTTCAGCTTGATAAACGCGAATTACGAAAAAGAGGCGGCGGCCTTTTTGGTTCCGATGAATTTACAGGTTCGCTTGGTGTTGTTACTATAAATATGCCACAAATCGGATATCTTTCAAATAACGAAGAACAGTTTTTTGCACGTCTTCATTATCTTATGGATTTAGCGAAAGAAAGTCTTTGTGCAAAACGAAAAGTAATTCAAAAATTGCTTGATGGCGGACTATTTCCATATACAAGACGTTATTTAACAAAACTTGACAACCATTTCAATACAATCGGTTTATGCGGAATGAATGAATGTTGCTTAAACTTTCTAGGTGTTTCAATAGCGGAACCAAAAGGCAAAGCATTTGCAGAAAAAGTGCTTAATAATATGAGGCAACGTCTTGCTGATTATCAAGAAAAAACAGGCGAATTGTTTAATCTTGAAGCAACTCCAGCTGAAAGCACATCTTACAGACTTGCGCGCCATGATAAGAAAAATTATCCCAATATTATTACATCAGGCAACAGCGATCCGTTTTATACAAATTCAACATGGCTACCGGTTGATTTTACATCTGACGTCTTTGAAGCACTTGATCATCAAGAATCTCTTCAAACTAAGTATACTGGTGGAACTGTTTTTCATACTTTTATGGGGGAATCAATTAAGGATTGGGAATCATGCAGAGATTTAGTTAAATCAATTACTGCAAATTATCGTATTCCTTATTTGACAATTTCTCCTACATTTTCGGTTTGTCGTGTTCACGGCTATCTTGAAGGCGAACATTTCGAATGCCCTATTTGCAAAGCTGAAAATGAAAAGAAATTCCGCGATAAACTTGTACAGCTTGAAGCAGAAAGAGAAGAAGCACTCTCACAGCTTGAAGATAAATCTTGTAGTTAACTTATTTACATATCACAACGAAAAGGAAGGATAAAATGACAAACAGACCAATCGCAGAAATTGATGCAGAAATTTCTCGCATAAAAGAAGCTCTTGCAAATGTAAAGGGCTCAGAAACTGAAGTATATGCTCGTATTGTCGGTTACTATCGCTCTGTGCGAAACTGGAACAAAGGAAAACGAGATGAATACGATCATCGCAAAATGTTTTTGCATGATTATGAATTCGTACCAAACAAAACAATGACAGAAACAAATGTAGCAGTTGCTGAATCGAATCTTGTTTCCAGCGAAAATCCTGTACGTTACGAATTTTTTGCTAGATCAACTTGCCCTAACTGTCCGCCTGTAAAAGAATATATATCAAATACGGCAATTGTTGGAAAATTGTTTGATGTTGATACTGAATCAGGGTTCAATAGAGCTTCTGAATTGGGCATAATTGCAGCCCCGACTGTAGTTTTGTTCAATGAATATGATGCAGAAATTGGACGAGCATATAATACTATAGAGCTTGCATCTTTTTTTGAAAAAGAGCCGGCTTTGTGCTAAATCAATATAACATACAGAGCACTGATTTTATCGGTGCTCTTGTTAAAACATCTCTTGTTGATTATCCAAAAAAAGTTTCTGCAGTGCTTTTTTTGCATGGTTGTAATTTGCGCTGCCCTTATTGTTATAACAAAGACTTTGTAACAGGCACACCTAAAGATTATGATGCTGTTACATTCAATGATGTTATTTCACATTTAATAAAAAGAAAAAATGTTTTAAGCGGTTTTGTAATTTCAGGCGGCGAGCCATGTCTCTCTCCATTACTGCACCCTCTTATCAGACAAGCACATAATCTTGGATATTTAGTCAAATTAGATACAAATGGAACAATTCCGGAAAAGTTAGAAAATCTTTTTTCAGAAAATATTTACAACCCTGATTTTGTTGCTATGGATATTAAGACATCTTTAGATAATTATTCTGTTCTAGGCTATGAATCTTGTGAATCGATAGATAATATTCGCACATCGATAGATATTATTTCAAAATTACCAACAAGTAAAAGAGAATTTCGTACAGTATTAGTTCCAACATTAGTAACAAAAGAAACAATAAAAGAAATAGCAAGTATATTGCCTAAAGATTCCTCTTGGCAATTTGCTAAATTTCAGCCTGGCTCGTGTCTAAATAAAGAATACAACACAATTACACCATATACACAATCTCAAATGAACGAACTTGTTGATTTTGCAAAAAGTTTAATTCCAAATGCCACCCTGCGTTAATTTTGTATATGCTGAAAACTAATAAAAAAGAGGCTTTGATTTGAGTCAAAGCCACTTTTTTTATTTCAAAGCAGAACTGATTCTTTCAAGAACCTTTTTTCTATCAAGCGGCTTAACAATATAGTTTTTTGCACCAATGAGTAAAGATTTTTTAACAAGCTCCTCTTTACCCAAAGCACTAATCATTACAACCTTTGCATTTTTATCAAAAGCCATAATCTGTTCAAGTGCAGAAATACCGTCCATACGAGGCATCGTAATATCCATAGTTACTAAATCTACATTCGGATATAATTCTTTGTATTTCTCTACTCCTTCTTTTCCATCACCAGCTGTAGCTACAATTTCATACCCTTCGCTAGTAAGGATTTGCCCTATTTGCTTTGCAACAAACATAGAATCATCAACAACAAGAACACGCACTTTAAACCTTCCTCCTTCACTCTGTCCGATTTTCACCATTTATTAAAAGGAAAATATTCATGATTTATATTTAATAAAACTCTGGATATTTTACCTATACACGTTCACGAATTGCAACGTTTACTTCGATTTTCCCTTGCTCAGTAAGCATTGGAACTATAAGAGCTTCTACTTCATGATCTGAAATTTCCATCTTTTCTCCGGTAAATAAAGATGGAGGAGTAAGATCAAATTTGAAGCCTAAATCATGCAATTTTGTAACTGCCTGACCTGTAATCATGTTAGCAACTTCTGTTATAGTCGCTTTCACAAGATCATCGAATTCGGTCAATTCTTCACCGTTCATTTTTGAGGCAATTCTTAAAGCAGTATCCATTGACATATCAAAAAGAACACGACCTTCCACATCGCCAGCTAAACCAACTAGTGTTGCTACACCCATAACCGGCATTGAAGTAGACTTTAAAAACAAATCTCCTCTATTGACTTCTCCAGCCAAAACCTCGGACAAAATGTTGTTAGCTGCTTCAACAAATGGATTAATATACTCAACCCGCATTGCATTTCTCCTTTAGTATTGAGTTTATTTTGTATAAACAACAATAGAACCTGACATTTTCTCCTGCCAGCCTCCATTAACTCCAATATTTTCATTCTCTCCCAAAATTAATATACCATTGCCTTTCAACTGATCTGTAAATGTTTCTAAAAGCAGTTCTTGTGATTGACTTGGCAAGAACGATAAAACATCACGACAGAAAATAATATCAGAACTTGGCATATTCCCTGTATTCAAACAATCATGATATTCAAATAAAATCATATCTTTAATATCTTGAATAAAAGCATTAGCACCGCTGACATTCTTAGAAATATACGGTTTAATCCATGATGTTACAGCTGCATCAGGAACTGTAAGCATTGGCGCATTTGAGATACTTATTAAGTCAATATCTTGTGCAAAAATCCTTACACGCGATTCCGGATAACGCTTTTTAAGAACACAAGCAAGCGAATAAGTTTCATATCCTTTTCCACAGCCTAAGTTCCAAACATTTATCTGTTTAGCTGCATTTTCCGGCAAAAGCTTATAAACAGAATTCGAATAAGCTTCACTCCAAAATTTTCCAGTACATGTTGAATAAAACGGCTTCAAAAACTCATCACAATCAGAAGCCGAAAGTAGCTGTTTAGCAGTTCCGCCTGATTTTTCAACCCATTCATTGTATCTATGGTTTACCCATGCTTCATTTATTGAAGTTGTATAAAATTTTTTTTGAGATGCAAGAGATTCCTTTATAAAAGTATAATCAGCACTTTCTTTTGGTTCTTCTGGCACAGACAATGGCTCTTTTACTTCAGAAAAATTTTGATTATTTTTAGAAACCGATGGTTTTTCAATAGGATTTTGATTAATATTTTGAGGATCCTCTGCATCTACTAAAGCTAAAGAAGCTGATTCATCTTTTGGTTTTGACTCTTCTTTAACCGATGATTTAGAACCAAAAATTCTTTCAATATCAAGCAATATATACAAACGATCTGCGTTTTCAACAACACCATAAATATATTTTATGTTTATATCGCCAAACAAAGGATGCGGTGGCTGAATAGAACTTTTTTGTATACCGACAACTTTATCTATAGCATCTACAACAACGCCAAAAATCTGTTCCTCAATAGAAACAATTATCATATTTTCTACTTTATTAGCACTGCGTTCAGGAACTGGAATATTGAAAAATAATCGAAGATCTATTATTGGAATAATATCACCGCGCAAGTTATACACACCCAAAACAAAATGAGAAGTATTGGGAACATAGGTAAAACGACCGGCTTTAGCTATTTCTTTAACTTTCATAATATCAATAGCATAATCTTTTCCGGCCAGTGAAAAAGAAACCATTTTAAAATCTACATTCGCAACAATTCGCTCTTTTTCATCAGCAATATTTTCAGCCGTCAACTGAGTATTAACATCAGTTACAAGTTCCATATTTACCCCTTACAAAGTTACGGCTTCACGCTCTTGTCTTGCAATCAATTCTTGTTTTACACCAAGCTCAAGTAGCTGTGAAACATCAATAATTAACGAAACTGAACCATCACCAAGAATTGAAGCACCAGCAATACCGGGCGAATTGGTAAACTGATCTCGAAGCGGTTTAATTACAACATCCTCTTCGCCTATCAAAGCATCAACCATAACACCAATTTTTTTATCTGTAGTGCCAACAATAACAATAAAATTATAATCTGATTCCTGTTTATTTTTTAAACCAAACAATCTATCAAGACGAATAATACTTATAACTTCATTACGAACATTTAAAACTTCGTAATTATCAATTGTTGAAATTTCTTCCTTTCTAACACGAACACTTTCAATAACAGAAGCGATTGGAATTGAATAAACTTCTGTTGAAACACGAACCAAAAGACCTTGTATAATTGCCATAGTTAATGGAAGTCTTATACAAAATCTAGTGCCAAAGCCTTTTTCTGAAGTAACAACAACAGTACCGTTTAGTTTTTCAATTTGAGTTTTAACAACATCAAGACCTACACCGCGCCCCGAAACATTAGTAACTTTACTAGCTGTTGAAAATCCAGCTGCAAAAATCAACTGATATGCATCATGATCGGAGATAATCTTATTAGGATGAATCAACCCGCGTTCAATTGCTTTTTTTCTTACTTTTTCAACATCAATTCCTGCACCATCATCAATTATTTCAATAACGATTATGTTGCCTTCGTTGCTTGCTTTTAATATAACTGTACCTTCTTCTTGTTTTCCGGCTTCGAGACGATCATCAGGACTTTCGATGCCATGATCCAAAGAATTGCGAACACAGTGCATAATCGGATCAAGCAAATCTTCTACGACAGCTTTATCAAGTTCTGTTTCTTCACCTTCAATAACTAAATTAATTTTTTTATTTAAATCTCTTGAAAGATCTCTTACAACACGTGGAAAGCGTGAGAAAATCTGATTAATTTGAACCATGCGGATTTTCATTACACCTTCTTGCAATTCACTTGCAACTCTGCCTAAATTCTGTGTTGAAGAACGGAATTTGCTTGCAGTTGTTTTGAAAGCCGCATCAAAACCATCAAACATAGAAATTAAATCACCAAAATTATCATTTATATGTGCTTTAACTTCTTTTACCGTTGAGCCGCTTTGAACCGAATCAATCATTTTCGGAACTTGATCAAGAAGACGACGAACTTTATCTTTATATTCACTTTCAATTGTTTGTAATTGATTTTGCAAATCGCCAATAAGAATTGCTGCTTGGTTAAAAGATGCTTTTGTAATAACAGTTTCACTTACAAGATTCATCAAATAATCAATACGTTTTGAATCTACACGAAGCACACTGCCCGACGCAGAATGACTATGATTGGCATTAGCACTTGCAACTTTTTTAGGTGAAGATAATTTTTGTTCTGATGAATTAGATTTTTCCGCATCTTCATTCGAAGATGTTTCATTTGCTGAAGAAGCAGTTTCTGTTGCAGAAGTTTTAACTGGTGCAGATTTAACAACTTCACTTCCGTCAAGCGCGATAGCTTTTGAAGAAATTGTAACATCCGTTAATGTAGTTGCTTTAACAAGCTGTGCTCCTGTTTCTTTTGTTGCAAGAAAATAAAAAACATTTTCATGAAATTCATCTTCATAAAGCTCATCAAAATCAGGAATTGTACGAAGGATATAGCCATGATTTTTTAAGACGGCAAAAACTTGAATACCGCCTACAGAATTCATCGGATTTGATTCATCAAAAACAACAGCAACACACCAGAGTTTATTTCCATCAGTACATGCTTCTTTCATTTCAAGAAGCTCATATTCACTTAATGCGGGAATTCCTTCTATTTTAGACATAGGAAGAACAGGCTTCGCCGGCTTTGCAGTTTTTTGCGCCGATACGGTCTCCATAAGGCTGCCTGTTTTTTTCTTTGCGTTTTTCGAATCAGTACCTTTTGAAATAAAAGAACGAAGAGTATTAACAATTGGCTGAACATCACCTTGATAAACAGAACCATTAGAACGCTCTTCAAGCATCACTTTAATAATATCAATTGAAGAAAGAAGTGTATCTACAACAGCACTTGTAACTTGAATTTTATCTGAGCGAATCTCATCGAGCAAATCTTCTACAACATGTGTAAAGCTTGAAAGTTCGTTCATTTCAACAGTAGCAGAACCACCTTTTAAGGTATGTGCAGCTCGGAAAATCTCATCAATAGCTTCATGATTCGTTGGGTCATTTTCAATAACGAGAATATTGCTTTCTAAGGTTGCAACTTGTTGATCAGCTTCGGCAAAGAAATCTTTTAAAAGCTCTTCATTGTTCACATCAAGATAATCACTCATAGATAATATTTTACCAGTTAAATGACATAAGTCAAGCAGAAAAATTGTAGAAATTCGAGAATTTTTTATACAATTTGACCTGTAAAACCTTTGCAACGCATTAACATTGCAACTAATCACAAATCTGACTAGCGATATTCACTATTTTCTGAAATTCCATTCGTTTTAGAAAAATAAACGCTTGTATAATTTTCTAAAATTTCAGTATAAAACACATTCTAACAAAATTCAAAAATAATGTCGACACAATTACCACAACAATTAAATATTCAAAAAAACATTTTAAACAATATCCCACAACAGGTGAATAATAATTCCCGGAACAAAGCGTCGATAGTTTTTAAATATGTTCCTCAAAAAAAGCTTTTTTGAATTTTATTGATTAGAAAATTTTATAATAATTTATCGTGATTTTTTACTTGAAAACTGTATACAAAAAGAATAAATTATATATATGAAAATTATAATTCTTGATGGCTATGCACTTAATCCGGGTGATTTAAGTTGGGAAGGTTTTGAGCAGCTTGGAGAAGTTACATACTACAA
Source organism: Treponema sp. (assembly GCA_012519415.1). GTDB lineage: Bacteria > Spirochaetota > Spirochaetia > Treponematales > Treponemataceae > UBA1240. Next base: position 10,510 of record JAAYQG010000019.1, read on the forward strand.
TCGAACATCAAAAGATGAGGTTATTGAGCGTGCCAAAGATGCAGAAATCTTGATTGTAAATAAAGTTTCTATTGATGAAAAAATAATGGATAAATGCCCGCATCTTAAATATATAGGAGTACTTGCAACAGGTTACAATATAATAGATACAAAAGCCGCAAAACAGCGAAACATTACTGTAACAAATATTCCGTCTTATAGTACAAATGCTGTTGCACAAGCAGTATTTGCACTTTTAACAGAAATAACAAACGGAGTGCATGCACATAATCTTTCTGTAATGAACGGCGATTGGTGCAATTCTCCTGATTTTTGCTACTGGATCCATCCAATGACAGAACTTGCAGGCAAAACATTCGGCATTGTAGGCTTTGGCTCAATCGGACAGCAAGTTGCAAAAATTGCATTAAGTTTTAACATGAACGTAATTGCATTTACTCGAAGCACTGAAAAAATTGATTCGTTCAATAAAAAATATGCAGTATTAAAAGATGATTCTACACAACCTGTAAAAATTGTTTCCAAAGATGAATTATTTAAAAATTCAGATATACTCACATTGCATTGCCCGCTTACAGAAGAAACAAAAAATTTTATAAATGACCAAACCATTAAAAAAATGAAGTCAAATGCAATTCTAATAAATACTTCAAGAGGCTTAATTGTAGATGAATTTGCTGTACGTAAAGCACTTGATGAAAATCGACTTGGAGCTTTTGCATGTGATGTAATTTCTGTTGAACCGATGCAAAAAACAAATCCGCTGCTTAATGCGCCACGATGCATAATTACACCTCACGTCGCATGGGCAGCTTTTGAAACCAGAAAACGACTTATGGATATTGCAACAACAAATCTAAAAGCTTTTTTAGATGGAAAACCGGTAAACACAGTTTAATTTTAAAAACAAAAATCTTCAAAATAAATTTAAGGAATTAGAGTATTAGGAGGAGGAATATGAGCGAATCATGCAACCATGACTGTTCATCATGCAGTTCAAATTGTGAACAAAGAACAGCGGAACAAACTGATTTTCATGAAAAACCGCATGAAAAATCAAACATCAAAAAAGTTATCGGTATTGTAAGTGGCAAGGGCGGCGTTGGGAAAAGTCTTGTAACTTCGCTACTTGCAGTTCAGGCTAAAAAAAACGGTCATCAAACAGCAATCCTTGATGCAGATATTACAGGACCTTCAATTCCAAAATCATTCGGTATAAAAGAGCGTCCATTAGGAATGGACGACGGAATGTTGCCTGTAAAAAGTGCTTTAGGCATTAAGTTAATCTCTTTGAATCTTCTTCTTGAAAATGATACAGACCCTGTTGTGTGGCGAGGACCTGTTATTGCAGGAGCTGTAAAGCAATTTTGGACAGATGTAATTTGGGAAGATGTAGATTTTATGTTTGTTGATATGCCTCCCGGAACAGGAGATGTTCCGCTTACTGTTTTTCAAACATTGCCAATAGACGGCATCGTTGTCGTTGCTTCTCCACAAGAACTTGTAGGAATGATTGTTGAGAAAGCAGTAAAAATGGCAAATATGATGAATATTCCGATAATTGCAATTGTCGAAAACATGAGTTATTTCAAATGCCCAGATTGCGGAAAAGAACATCATATTTTTGGAGAAAGTCGCATTGATTTTATTGCTGAAAAATTTGATATTGATACAGTATGTAAACTCCCAATTGATCCAAATTTTGCAGCCGCAACAGATAAAGGTGAAATCGAAAAAGTAGATAGTTCTATTCTAAATAAAATCATCGAGAAAATTGGAAGATTTTGCGTTTCGCATGGGGTTTAATCTGAAATTTGGGGATTATGCTAGCGAAACGCCAAGTTTGTGCGGAGCACAAACTTGAAGATTGAGTGTTCGGTGGGGTTTAATCTGAAATTTGGGGATTATGCTAGCGAAACGCCGAAGTTTGCGTTTTGCGTTTGGGTTGGTGCTACGAATTTGGGACTAATCTGGCAAAACGCCGGATTGGGCGTTCAGTTGGGTTAATCTAAAAATTAGGGTTTATACTAGCGAAACGGCATAATTTTGTACAAAACATAAAGATTACTAGGGGTTAACCACGATTTCAGGATAAATATAAGGCTCTGTGTTTTATAAGATTTACAACAAGTTTAAAAAATACAAGCTTTACCAATGTCCAGAAATGAAGCAAAATGACGTGCCTTTGCAGACGCGTAGCGTCGAAACCGCACGGCACTTTTGCTTCATTTCTGGGAAAATGCGTTTTGCGTTTGGGTTGGTGCTACGGATTTGGGACTAATCTGGCAAAACGCCGGATTGGGCGGTGGGGTTTATTAAAAATTTGTAGTTGTGATACAATTTTTATTGTGCATCGTTTGCACGAATATCTTTGCGTTTAATTTTTCCGCTTATCGTTTTAGGAAGTTCGGAAACAAATTCAATAATTCTCGGATATTTATAAGGCGCAGTTGTTGTTTTTACAAATTTCTGAATATCTTTAACAAGTTCATCGCTTGGTAAATAACCTTTTGCAAGAACTATTGTTGCTTTTACAACTTGACCGCGTACTTCATCTGGAGCTGCTGTAACGGCACATTCTACAACAGACGGATGTTGCATTAAAATGCTTTCTACTTCAAATGTTCCGATTCTATAGCCTGAACATTTAATTACATCGTCGCTTCTTCCTGTAAACCAGAAAAAACCATCTTCATCGCGCCAAGCTGTATCGCCGGTAAAATAATAACCATCTCGAATAACTTCAGCAGTTTTTTCTTTATCGCGATAATACTCTAAAAACAATCCCGGAAATGTTCCGTTTTTTAGCGGAAATGCAATTTCACCTTGCTCGCCGTCTTCACAAAGCTCATTTTCATCATTTAAAAGCACAGCATCATAATACGGGGCCGGTTTTCCTATTGAACCCGGTTTTACTTTTTCGTTTCCGAAATTCAAAAGCGAAAGAGTTGTTTCTGTTTGCCCGAATCCTTCTCGAAGTTCAAGTCCTGTAAGTTTTTTCCAGCGGTTGAAAACTTCTTCGCTCAAAGGTTCCCCTGCAGTTGAACAATGTTCAAGACAAGACATATCAAAAAAACTTAAATCTTCCTGAATCAAAAATCTATAAATTGTAGGCGGTGCACAAAATGATGTGATTTTATACTTTTCAATCTGTTTTATTAAATCAATCGGCTTAAATTTTGCATGATAATCATAAACAAATACGGCACATTCACATATAAACTGTCCATAAAGTTTTCCCCATACAGCTTTACCCCAACCTGTATCTGCTACTGTAAGGTGAAGACCGTCTTTTTTTACTTGCTGCCAATATTTTGCAGTTACAATATGCCCAAGTGGATAAGTCCAATCGTGAACAACAAGTTTAGGATGATTTGTTGTACCGCTTGTAAAATAAGCAATCATTATATCATCATTCGTATTGATTTTTGCACGTTCAGCTTTATTCGGATTTTGTTTTGGAGGAGTTTTTTCTACGCCTTTTACAAAATCGAGCCAACCGTCGGGCAAATCTTTTGATTCATGCACAGTTCCGTCAGGGCTTGTACATTCAGTTCCATTGGGAATATCAAAACCGTAAGGATTTACTGCAATTCTTATTTTCAGCGTAGGACTTTTCGGCAAAGAATCATCAACATTCTTTAAAACATCTCCGTTGTGTACTGCAACAATAGCTTTTATAGATGCTGCGTTATTGCGATAGATAATATCATCTTTTGTAAGCATATGAGTGGCAGGAATTACTATTGCACCAAGTTTATGAAGTGCTAGAATTGAAATCCAAAACTCATAGCGGCGTTGCAAAATCAGCATAACCATATCGCCTTTTTCAATTCCACAATCAGCGAAAAACTGTGCAGTTTTATCAGTACGCATTTTTAAATCTGCGTAGCTAAATTCATGGAACAAACCTTCATCATTTGTCCATACCAATGCACGAGATTGTCCTTTTTTTTCAGCGAGCACATCCATTACATCGTATGCAAAATTAAAATGTTCCGGTACGTTTATTTTATAATTTTGAAAAAAATCATCATAATTTTCAAAATCTGTTTTTGGCAGAAATAATTCTTCCATAACTTTATTCCTCACAACTTGGTCATCTATATTATGATTGCTAAAAATCTGGCGTTTTGTCCATTGAGTGCCTGCATTCCATGTGGCTTTGTTGCATCAAAATAAAGACTATCGCCTGCTTCAAGTTCCATCTCTTTACCGTCAACTACAATTTTCATTTTGCCTTCAAGAACATAATTAAACTCATGTCCCGGATGTGAATTAAAATGAATCTGTTTTGTTTCTTCCGGTGTAATTGTAACTAAAAACGGATCGGCTTTTCGTTGTGAAAAACCAAAAGCCAATGACTGATATTTATAATCGCTGCGTCTGGCTACAGAAAGTCCTTTATCTTTTTTGGTCAAAAAATAACTTTTCATGCGAGGTTCATTGCCGGAAATCAACACAGTTAAATCTATATCATATTGTTTAGCCATACATTGCAAAACACCGAGAGGAATATCAACATTTCCTGATTCATAAAGATTGTATTGTTCTGTTGAAATTCCACAAACTTCTGCTGCTTCCCTTACAGAAACATCCATAACATCACGCAAACCTTTTAGACGTTCCGCAACTGCTTTAATTTCTTCGCTCATAACAACCTCCCATAAATGATAAAGTTTACATCGCAAACTTGAAACGAAACTTAATTAGAAAGTGTAATAAAGACGATCTGTAGCGCGAGGCGCAATATTAGTCGAGCTACGAATCGTCTCTCCATTAACTTATTAAATTCACAATATTGTGGTCATCTTTTATTCAAGACCAAGTACTTCTTTTCGATACTTTGTACCGATTTCAGTAAGTTTGAATTTCTGTATTTTACCGCTACCTGTCATAGGAAATGCATCCATAAACATAACAAATTGCGGCCATTTATATTTAGAAATTTTACCGCGGCAAAATTCAATTATATCTTGTTCTTCTAAAGTTTTACCTTCATGCAAGATAATAAAAGCACCTGTAATTTCACCATATTTTTTATCTTTTACAGCAGCAACTTGAATATCTTTAATTTCAGGCATATTAATCAAAAATTCTTCGATTTCGCGCGGATAAATGTTTTCGCCGCCGCGAATAATCATATCTTTGATACGTCCGGTAATACGGAAATTTCCGTCTTCGCCCAGCATGCCTAAATCACCTGAATGAAGATAGCCGTTCTTATCAATAGCTTCCGCAGTCGCTTCAGGCATTTTGTAGTAGCCTTTCATTACATTCCAGCCGCGACAGCACATTTCGCCTTGCACACCGACAGGGCATTCTTTGCCTGTTTCGGGGTCAATTACTTTTACGTCTATACCATCGTAAGCGTCCCCAACTGTTGTTGCTTTAACTTCTACGCTATCATTCCAATGGCTTTGCGTCATTCCGGGGCTTGTTTCTGTAAGTCCATATACGGAAGTAATTTCCGGCATATGCATTTTATCAATTACAGTTTTCATAAGCTCAACTGGAATACCGGCTCCTGCCATAATTCCTGTTCTAAGAGATGATTTATCGAACATATCAAACATTGGATGATTGATTTCCGCAATGAACATAGTCGGAACACCGTAAAGTGATGTGCATTTTTCCTTTTGTACTGAAGCAAGCACTAAAAGAGGATCAAAAGTCTCAAGCAGAACGTGAGTCGCTCCATGTGATAAAATAGCCATAACCGCAAGAACAATGCCAAAACAATGGAAAAGTGGAACAGGTATACATACGCGATCCTTGTCTGTGTAGCGCATACGTTCCCCCGTAATAAAACCGTTGTTAATAATATTATGACTTGTAAGCATAACGCCTTTGGGGAATCCTGTTGTTCCTGATGTATATTGCATATTTATAACATCATGGCAATTTGCTTCTGCTTCAATTTTCCTAATTTCATTAATATCAACATGATGACCCAAAAGCAAAATTTCCGGTGTTGAATAAAGCCCGCGAAACTTTTCAGGTCCCATAAAAACAACAGTCTTCAACAATGGAAATTTTTCAGATTTTAAGCAACCTCTTTCATAAATATCAAGTTCAGGTACAAGTTCTTTTATCATCTGTACATAATTTGAATCTTTGATACCGTCTGAAAGGCAAAGAATTGAAATATCTGCTTGTTTTACAAGATACTCAAGTTCATGTAATTTATAACTTGTGTTTACAGTTACAGCAACAGCATTAAGGCGAGCACATGCAAACATATATGTAAGCCAGTCCGGCACATTTGTTGCCCAAATTCCTGCTTTATCGCCTTTACGAACGCCTAAAGCGTATAAACCGCACGCAAGGTCATCTACCCTTTTGTTGAATTCTTCATATGTAAAACGCAAATCCCTGTCAGCATAAACCATAAATTCTTGATTTGGATTTTCTTTTGTTTTTTGATGTAATAATTGATTTAATGTAACTTCAATCATTTAAGGCCTCCTTTTTGCAGCAATTTATCAAGCCGGTGTGTAAACTACAGCCAAAATTTTTGCAGGCTGGTCGCCTTTTGAATGCAAATGATGTGCAACAATAGAATCGTAATATATGCTATCGCCTGCACAAAGTTCATATTTATCTTTGCCATAGACAACCTCAATATTACCAGCCAATACATAAATGAACTCTTCACCCTCATGTGTTGAAAGTTTAATATTTTCACCTGAAGAAGGAAAAACATCTATTATAAACGGATCCATATGACGATCGGCTTTATTTCGAGCCAATGCATAAAAATCTAAATCTGAAGATTTAGCATTATTGCGTTCCGAAAAACGTGTAACGATATTTTCATCTTTTTTTGTATCACTGCGCATAAGAACAGGACCCAATTCCTGCTGGTCATCCATAAAAGTACCAAGTCTAACACCAAGCACACGCGCAATTTTAATTAGAGGAGTTAGTCCCGGAATCAATTCACCTTTTTCAATGCTTTCAATGCTGTTTACAGACAAATTAGTTCTTTCGCTAACATCATCAATGCTGAGCTTTCTGTTTTCACGAACGAGCTTTACTTTTGCTCCGATTCTGTTTTTTTCAGACATAACAACCTCTTTTGGTATTAAAACCTTAAACTTAATTTCCTATTGATTAATAGGTCAAATATCGAGTCTTAAAATCAATACAATTGAATAACTTCAATATAATTATTATTTTCAAAACTCAACATTAATTTTACGCACGGTAAAAATATTTTCAGCTTTTATAAAGATTACTTAACTTCATAATCAGCATCAAATGCTGCTTTAATCGTAGCAATGTTGACCGGATTGAATTTCTTGTTGCGTGCAGAAATTGCTTCATCAAGCGCATATTCAAAAGGTTTTACACCGCTTACCATAGACGGAATAACTTTAGCAAGGCAGCCGAGCACAACCATATTTGCACCTCGAGCGTTGTTACATTTCTCTGCAATATCATTCGCCGGCAATGATATGGTTTTGATATCTTTCCTTGACGGTTTTGAATCAATTAAAGATGAATTATAAATCAAAAGTCCGCCCGGTTTGAGCATTTGTTCAAACTTTGTCATTGACGGTTTGTTCAAAGCAACAACAACATCGGGTTTTTCAATAACAGGCGAAGCAATTTCATCGTCAGATACAATAACCGAACAATTTGCAGTACCGCCTCGCATTTCTGCACCATATGATGGAATATGTGAAACATATTTGCCTTCACTCATGCCGGCAAGTGCCAGAATTTTTCCGGCAAGAATAACACCTTGACCGCCGAATCCGGCAAAAATAATTTCTGTAGTCATTTGTTTCCTCTCAGCTGTTTTTAAAAAAAAGCGAAAACAGCAATTGATAAAAAGTTTGCACCGCAAACTTGTAAATAAAAACTTTTATTTGCTTACTACTCCGGCTTTTGGTTCTGCTGCCTCAGGAATAACTCCGGCAGGGACATCACGAAAAACTCCAAGTGGATAATATGGTTCCATTGCGTTTTTTACCCAATCAGCAGCAGTTGTAGAGTCAACACCCCAGTTAGTCGGACACATTGAAAGAATTTCTACAAAAGAATAGCCTTTGCCTTCTTTCTGATATGTCAAAGCTTTTTTAATTGCAGCTTTTGTCTGATTAATATGCTTAACATCATACACAGCACATCGTTCAATATATTTTGGTGCAACCAAAGTATTCAAAAGTTCCGCAGCACGAATCGGGTAGCCTACTTCATCGGCATTTCTTCCGTATGGTGTTGTTTTTGTAACTTGACCAATCAAAGAAGTTGGTGCCATTTGTCCACCAGTCATACCATAAATTGCGTTGTTAATAAAAATAACACTGATATTTTCACCGCGGTTTGCAGCATGAATAGTTTCAGAAGTTCCAATAGCAAGAAGATCCCCATCTCCTTGATAGCAAATAACAATTTTGTCTTTGTGAACACGTTTCATGCCTGTCGAAACGGCAGGAGCACGCCCGTGAGCGGTTTCAACAGAATCAACATCAAGATAATTGTATGCAAAAACAGCGCAACCTACAGGAGCTGCAAGAAGAACATCTTGTTGAATGCCCATTTCATCTATAACTTGGGCAACAAGTTTATGAACAATTCCATGACCGCAACCTGCACAGTAATGCGTTTTTACATTTTTCATTGATTTAGGAAATGAATATATTTTAGACATAACTTTTAACCTTCTCTACAATAACATCGAGTTTTGGAATAATTCCCCCCGGCTCGCCGTAGAAATCACATTCAGACTTTTTCTTTCCACTGTACATACGAACATCTTGAAAAAGTTGTCCCATGCTCATTTCTACAGTCAAAACTTTTTTAGCTTTTTCGCATACTGCTTCAAGCGCATCTTCCGGGAACGGCCATAAAGTAATAGGTCTGAAAAGACCGGCTTTAATACCTTGCGCACGAAGATCTTTTACAGCTTTTTTGCAGACACGTGCACTTGTGCCATACGCACAAATTATAAAATCTGCATCATCACACATGAAATTTTCATATTTTGTTTCATTTTTTGCAATTTCCGCATAGACGGCAAAAAGCTCATTTTTAACATGCTCATTAAGCTCTGTATCTGTACCAAGTCTAAGTGAAGCGAGAATATTAGAATCACGGTCTTTTGTCTTGCCTGTCAAAGCCCAGGGTTTTGCAGGAAATTCTTTAACAGGTTCAGGCAAAACACACGGTTCAGACATTTGACCGAGATAGCCGTCTCCTAGAATCATTACTACAACACGATATTTATCTGCAATTTCAAAAGCTTTTACCGTATAGTCTGCAAGTTCCTGTACTGTGCCGGGAGCTAAAACAACAACATGATAATCACCGTTGCCACCGCCGCGTGTGGCTTGAAAATAATCGCCTTGTGCACCGGCAATATTGCCTAATCCCGGTCCGCCACGCATCATATTTACAATAACAGCAGGAAGCTGCGCACCGCTCAAATAAGAAATTCCTTCCTGCTTTAGAGAAATTCCGGGCGAAGATGATGAAGTCATTGTACGAGCACCGGCAGCAGATGCTCCCATAACCATGTTAATTGCAGCAATTTCAGATTCTGCCTGCAAAAAAGTTCCATCAACTTCAACCATTCTTTTTGAAAGATAAGCCGGAATTTCATTTTGCGGTGTAATAGGATACGCAAAGTAATAGCGACAACCTGCAAGAACAGCAGCTTCGCCGATTGCTTCGTTCCCTTTCATCAAAATTTTTTTGCTCATATATCTACCCTACGTCCTAATTTTTTTCTATTTCAATAGCACAGTCCGGACACATAGTTGAACAGAAAGTACATGCTATACATAAACTTTCATCAAAACAGACAGGATAATGAACACCCTGACCATTTGTGTCTTTTGACATTTCAAGAATTTTCTTTGGGCAAGCTCGAATACAAAGACCACAGCCCTTACATATTTCTACATTAATAACTGGCTTTCCTGCCATCTACAAACCTCCATTACAAGACACTGATTTGGAGTATATTGAAAATAAGCATATTATTCAATTATTAAACATTAATCTTCTTTAATTTTACTAAAGCTTTTCTAGTAAAACTAAAGATTTTTTGCACATTTAGAAATATGCAAAAAACATAATTTTTAAAATACCTGTTGCAATAGAAAAATTAGACGGTAAAGATATATTTGTTACTATTTCAGTCGGAGTATCTTTGTTCCACCCTAAAGATAAATCTATTGAAGATGTTATAAGTCGTGCAGACAAAGCATTGTACATTGTTAAAAAAGCAGAAAGAACCAAGTCTGTTTGTATAATTTTAATTAGATAATTTCCTGTGTAAATTTCAAATTAAAGTTTTGAAATACGAACCAGCCAAACTCGCCCTGATGAAAAGCCCCAGTTTTCAGAAATGTATCTGTCTAATTTTACAGCAGAATCATAAAAACCTTTTCCGTTTGTCTCAATCACATAATCCACAAGTTCCGGAAAACGTTCATTTATTGTGCGTCTTGGCGCAATAATTTTTGTAAAATAATCTGCAACTTCACTCAGCGGTTGTTGTAAAAGATATGCCATAAATTCATTTTGAACTAAATATTCATCTTTAATATCATAATTAAGAGAAGGTGTTACGCTAAAATATTTCAAAAGGAATTCAAGGCTTTTTTTATCGCACGAATCATATACTTCAGAAACTTTTCTTCTAAAATCTGAATTTATAAAATAAAGACAATGGAATCCTTCGTGAGCAATGAATTTCCAACGAAGATATCTGCTTGATTCTTGCGAGATTGAAATTAAAGCACCGAGTCCTGCACCGTAAGAGTTGTCTGTTCTAACAGTAATAATTCCATGTGCTATAAGAATATCACGAAGTATTATCTCATATTCGTTAAGCGGAAAATTATTGAGTCGCGCAAGCTCAAAAAAGTCTGCAAGACTTTCAGCTCTATAATCGTGAGCATTAAAACCATGCTGAAAACTCAAAACGGAATCTACAACAAGTTCTCCTCTGTAACCTGCTTTTTCAACAAAAAACGCAAGCCGCTTGAAAAACAAATCTTGAACAGCATAATCTCTTGTATCAAAAATCAAAATATTTGGAAACTGTTCCCATGAAAAAACTTCAAAATCTTCGCGCCGCCATGCAGATTTAGGCCAGTCTGCAATAAAGCCCGGCTCGGCAACAATTGGAGCAAGCGGCGTTTCTACAAAAACGGGAAGAACCGGCTCAAAAACAAGCCCTGCAACAAGATCGCTTCCGTTTATTATGGAAGCTGTTTTTTCAGCATCTGCTTTTTGAAGCAAAGCCGGATAAATCGTTATGTTTTTTTGATGGGGAGCAATTTGAATATCAACGCCGCTACCGCCAACATTCAGTCTGACTATTTGATTAAAATATTTTGAAATAAGCACAGTATCTTCTGTTAGCTGAACAGTAAGTTTCATTGCAGGCTTTTCACTTATACTAACAGGCTTGCTAAAACCTCCGACTTCTCCACCGTCTGCGCCGAAACCAAACCAATCAACATCGCTTTTTGTAGACCAACCTATTTTAGCATTAACAATTTCAGCAGAATCTATAATTGTTGGTACTTCAGAATAGAGAAAAAAACCACGCACATTTTTGTTATCCGGAACAGCAAGTGAAACACGCAAAGATTTTTCCGCTTTACCTGTAATAAATTGATGAACACCAAGATTTTCTGCAAGCTTAAAAGGTGCAACAAAATCTTCATCGAATAACCAGCCGAAATAAAAGCGCGGTTCTTCTGCATATGTTTTGCCGAAAGATAATTTCAACTCTAATGCCATTTCTTTGCAAATTTTATCGCCAAATTCATCAAAAGCAAAATACATATAACCGGAATTCGGTTTTTTAGGTATTTCTGCATTTATAGCATTTTTGTTCAAAGCATAAAGAGGAATTTTTGCAGTACCTGATTGTGCCATAAGTATGCTGGCAGTTTTTCTTGAACAAGAAAACAAGCTAACAATGCAAACAAGAGTTAAAAACATTTTTTGCAATTTCATAAAAACCTCTTTAATAAATCAAAAAAAAAGCGCATAGTTCAAATAATGAAAACATTCAAAGTCGCAGTATTAATTCCTCATGGAAACATACAATTTAAGCTCATACAAGAACAAAAACTTTTTTGCAGTCAAACAAAAATAGTTAAAGCCACACCATTTTTATGTATTCTTGAAAAATTTGAAAAAGATATTCAAGTCGAGCTAATTTTATCCAAATATTTAAAACTTTTCCAGTCATTAACCTGTATTCCGGAACTTTTGCCTATAAAAATTGAAAATTCCAGAGCATTTAGAAGATTAAACGAAGAAGTATCATCGCTTTTAACTGATAAATCTTTTCTATTAGGTAGCTTTTTATATAGAATCGGCGAATTTCTATACGGAACTTCAAAAATTAATTCTCAATCGGATTTCCAAATACAAGATGAAGATAATTTTAAGAATCTTTCAAAAAACATACCAAGCACAAATGAAAGAATTAAATGTAGAATTTTTCAGATTGCAGTTTTTACAATAAACGAAAATGAAAATTGTGTAACATGGCATATAGAAGCTGCAAAGTGGGTGCGTTCAAACCAGCCGGTTTTGCATAAGGATTGAGCGTTTCGCATTTAAATTGGAGCTACAAATCTGAAATTAATCTAGCGAAACGATAGATTGGCAAAACCAGATTCTGTGCATTGTCTTTAGATTTGTACAAAGCCAAGATTCCAAAGGCAATAAGCACTTTAATCGTGGCCAAGCAAATGGAGTCAAGAAGAGAAAAACAGTAGCCTTAGTACTTTGAGCTAATGTCCTTCCCATTTAATTAATGCTTGAACACATAACTAAAAAGTGGTATTAATTTAATTTATGAAAACTCAATTAATTAAAGATTTGCTTGTTTCCAATCCAGATGGACGGAAAGTTATTGTATGTGGCTGGGTACGCACAATGCGCGATTCAAAAAACCTTTGTTTTGTTCAAGTAAATGACGGTTCTTGCTTTGCAAATATTCAGCTCACGTATGATCGCAATAATCCAGGAGATGCAAACCCGGAAAATATAGAAAGTGAATTAAAACGAATTTCAACAGGAGCTTCTGTTGTGGCAGAAGGAAATATAATTCCATCGCCTGCATCAGGGCAAGCTGTAGAAGTTTCGCTGATTTCCCTTAAAGTTATAGGAGAATCTCCATCTGATTATCCGCTTCAGAAAAAAGGACATTCTATAGAATTTTTACGGGAAATTGCACATCTTCGCCCGCGCACAAATATTATAGGTGCAGTTGCCCGCGTGAGAAGCAAAATGGCTTTTGCCGTTCACACTTTTTTTCAAGAAAGAGGATTCCAATATTTTAATGCACCGATTATTACTTGCAGCGACTGCGAAGGTGCAGGCGAAATGTTTCAAGTTACAACACTTGATTTGAATCGCATTGCAGAAGAAGGAATTAAAGCGGGCGCAAAAGGCATGAATCCTTCAAAAGCAGCAGATTTAATTGATTACAGCAAAGATTTTTTCGGTAAATTAGCAAATCTTACAGTTTCAGGCCAACTTGAAGCTGAAACTTATGCTACGGCACTTTCTCGAGTTTATACATTTGGACCGACTTTCCGTGCCGAAAACTCAAACACACCTCGCCATCTTGCAGAATTCTGGATGATTGAGCCTGAAATGGCATTCTTTGAACTTGAAGACAACATGGATATTGCAGAAGAATTTGTAAAATATCTTTTGGATAAAGCACTTGTAGAATGTTCGGAAGATATGGCTTTCTTTGACAGTCGTGTGCAAAAAGGTATTATCGAAACTTTGACGCACGTTGCAAAATCCGATTTTGTACGTATGAGTTATACAGATGCAATTAAAGAGCTTGAAAAGAATAACGACAAATTTGAGTTCAAAGCATTTTGGGGATGCGATCTCCAAACAGAACATGAACGTTTTCTTACGGAACAAATTTTCAAAAAACCGGTTATGGTTTATGACTATCCAAAGGAAATAAAAGCTTTCTACATGAAACTTAATCCAGATGAAAAAACCGTTCGCGCAGTTGACGTTTTAGTTCCGGGAATAGGTGAACTTATCGGCGGCTCAGAACGCGAGTCAGATTATGAAAAACTTAAAAACCGCATAATAGAACTCGGCATGGATCCTAAAGATTACTGGTGGTACCTTGATTTACGAAAATATGGAACAGTTCCACACTCTGGGTTTGGTCTGGGTTTTGAACGACTAATCCGTTACATTACTGGAATGGGAAACTTGCGCGATGTAATTCCATTCCCGCGCGCTCCAAAACTTGCAGAGTTTTAAGGAATATAAGCTATAAAAAGCAATAGGCTGCCTATAAATATCTTGCGTATTATTCACACTATATATGGTGGTTTCGACTTCGCGATTAGTGTGATATCGAACCACAACCATTGATTTTATTCTTTGATTAGACTGCCCTTTTTTCTTAGTTCATATCTTCACACGAATCATCTGTTTTGATTCAAGCACTGTTCGATTTCTTCCTTGATTTCATGGCGGATACTGTTTTTTATTCTTGAATACAGTTTTTCTACAAGTTCATCAGAAAACTGCCCGTCTATATCACGAAGTTTCTGCTCGATTGGATTTTCTGCAAAAAGAAGCACTGGTTTTATTTCAAGCACCCTCGCAATTTTTTCAATTACATCGGGTTGCGGAAAATATTTCTGTTGCTCAACACCGTTTATGTAATTATATCCCATATCAATTGCAAGCGTCAGCTCATTTTGTGTGAGTTTTTTCTGCTTGCGGTAATATTTCAAATTTCTAACGAATAATTCCTGCAGTGTCATACAGACAATATCATGCTAAACCAAATAATAAACACAGATAATTACACTTTATTTATCTTAAACAGCATTGACATAACGATAAATTACCTGTATTTATAAAGATAATTACACATTAATTAACTTTCAAAACATACTTTTACAGCTAAAAGCACTGTTTTTGTACTGATTCGAATGCATTAACTCATTTGCGCTGTAATAGCTGTAATATCGGAGATAATCAATCGTGCTTTTTAATTCATGGCAGTTTCTACTATTTTTTGCTGTTGTTTGCATAGTTTGGCTTTTTATGACCATAAACACTGTTACAGCAATGCAACTTCTTCTGCTTGCAGCAAGTCTTTATTTTTACGCTTGCTGGAATCCGTTTTATCTTATGCTCATTTTGTTTTCTGTATTTATCACATGGCAAAGTGGTCTTTTAATTGAAAAATATCCGTCAAAAAAGAAGCTCGTGCTTATCAGTTCTCTTGTAACAAATCTTGCGATTCTTTTCTTTTTTAAGTATTTCAATTTCTTTTCTGATTTGGTGAACCGAGTTGGGCACATTACAAGAATCGGGCGCATTCTGCCCGGCTTTTCCGTCCTGTTGCCCGTAGGTATAAGTTTCTACACTTTTCAAACACTCGGTTATTCAATTGACGTATACAAAGGCACTGTAAAGGCTGAACGTAGTTTGTTAACATACGCTCTCTTCGTAACGTTCTTTCCACAACTTGTCGCAGGTCCGATTGAGCGCAGTGCAAACCTGCTTCCACAATTCAGGACAGTTCATAAATTTGAATACAACCGCACGGTTGAAGGGCTTTTGCTTGCAACATGGGGTATGTTCAAGAAAGTATTCATTGCAGACAGGCTTGCCGTGTATGTCAATTTGATTTACGGCAACATTACTGGTTCATCCGGCATTGCTTTGCTTACGGCAACTGTGTTCTTTGCTTTTCAGATTCTGTGCGATTTTTCAGGCTATTCTGATATTGCAATCGGAATTGCAAAAATACTCGGCTTTGACCTTATGCGCAATTTCCGTCATCCGTATTTTTCAAAGTCAATCGCCGAATTCTGGCGGAGATGGCACATTTCACTTTCAACATGGTTCAAAGATTATGTGTATATTCCACTTGGCGGAAACAGAGTAACCATTCCGCGCTGGTATTTTAATCTGTTTATAACATTCTTGATTTCTGGGCTTTGGCACGGTGCGGCACTTCATTTTGTTGCATGGGGCGCACTTCATGGATTCTATCAAATTGCAGGGCATTTCACCAAACCAATACGCATGAAGCTGCTAAAAAAATGCGGTATTGCAACAGACGATGATGTAAAGCAATGGTGGAAATATGTACAGACTATTATTACATTTACTCTTGTCTGTATAGGATGGATTTTTTTCAGAGCACCCGGCCTGCGTGGCGCAATGCAGGTCGGTAAACGTATTTTCTTTATACCGAAAGAAATCTGGTGGGTTTTGAAAACAGGTTTTGCCGAAATGGGGATTTTAGACTGCATCCGGCACTTGCTGTGCATAAACTGGACATGCTTCACAGATTCACTTTATGGCGTTGCACTTTGTATAGCTTGCATTTTACTACTTTTTACAGAAGCACTGATTACAAGAAACCATCGCGGCTACGTGCTTGTGCGCACATTTCCTGTACTGGTGCGATGGGCTTGTTATTATGTGCTTTTTTACGGTGCATTCGCTCCAATCGTGTGGAATTTATATAAGAACATTCCTGTAAGCGAATTCGTGTACTTTCAGTTTTAAGGATAAGATACAAAAAAAATGAAAAAGATTGTGCTTTATGTGTTAATTCTCGTATTACCGGCTGTTGCTGTATTTTTAGCCCTAAATATTGCATACAAGCAGACAAACCACTGGAAAGCTCAATATTATAATTTTGATCGATTTAATCATGTGCCTAACGGTATAAAGCTCTGCAATGTGGGAACAAGTCATAGTTGCTGGAGCTTTAAATGGGAAGATTATCCTGAATTGAATGCATTTAATTTTGCTGTTACAAATCAACCATTTTTTATTGATTTGATAATGCTAAAACATTTTGAAAGCAAAATCGAAAAAGACGCAATTGTATTGATTCCTCTTTCGTTTCATCAAGTATATAAATATTGGGAAGAAGAATACTCTGATTTTTATCATATAGTTTTGAATAAAAAAGAATATCCTTTATGGAACAGAGAAACATATATTCGGAAACAGCTTTTTCCTCTTCTGGAAGATCCAAACGAAAAACTCAAATACATACATGATGATATTGCAAAAGAGAAAATCGACCGTTTTCATTGTGAAGAACGCTTTACAAAATGGCTTTCTGAAGAACAAATGAAGAAGCTTGTCGACGAACACGGTGCACAGTGGTTTTTAAATAATTTTGATGAAAATGCATATAAAAAGAATTTTGATGCAGTCTGCAAAATTGTTGATTATTGTCAAGAACATGATTGGAAACCGATTTTTATCACAGTTCCAGTATACAACTACTTTTTCAACGCTTTCGGCGAAATAGCACCATATACTAAAAAATACTTTTATCAGTTTTCAGCTGATTTAACTGAAAAATATCCGGATATACCATACTGGGATTATTCACATGATGAAGAATTTTCTCCGAATATCGAACTTTTTATGGATGATGACCATCTTAATGTATATGGTGCAGAAAAGTTCACAGCACGAATTATTCAAGATTTACGCAAAGCTGGCTACCTAGAATAAAAACGTCAGCCGCTCATAAATCGCAGAACAGTTTCACACTCTGGGTTTGGTCTGGGTTTTGAACGACTAATCCGTTACATTACTGGAATGGGAAACTTGCGCGATGTAATTCCATTCCCGCGCGCTCCAAAACTTGCAGAGTTCTAACTACGAAATTACTTCCCGTAGTTTTTAGCTTGAGCTTGCCGTTCATAGTGCGCAAATTTTGCATAAATTCAATTAAAGTCGGAAAAAATCAATTTTTGGGGAATTAGAAAATTCCCCGATTTTATTTTTTCAATACATATGTCATACTGGAATCCTAAACGAAATTTTTAAGGATACTTAGTATGAAAAAAAGCAAAATCATTCTTCTAACTTGTTTTTTTTGCATTACAGCACTTCAAAACATAAGTTGCAAAGGCAAAAAAGAAATAAAAAAAGAACCTGCAAATGACCCAAAAGCGGCTTCGGAATCAACAGTAGAAACTGAAATTATGCGGCCATTATATGAACTTGCGGCAGAAAACGGTTTCAAAATGGGCGGAGCGATGGGTTATCAGGAAATTGATATTGAAAAGCATAAAAATATGCTTAAAGAAGATTTCAATTCAGTAACATTCACAAATGAACATAAAGCATATTCATTGCTTGATTGGGGCGTCCGCCAAAAAAACGGAATGGTTGCTCTTAATTTTACAAAAGCAGATAAGCTTATGGATTTTGCCCAAAGCGCAGGACTAAAAGTGAGAGGTCATACGCTTGTTTGGGACGCATATATGACTGAATGGTTTTTCTATGAAGATTACAAAAACAAAACTTTTGCTTCAAAAGAAGTTATATTAAAACGCTTGAAGAATTATATTGAACAAGTCATAGTTCATTTTGAAACTAAATACCCGGGTGTAATTTACGCATGGGACGTTGTAAATGAAGCTGTAGGCGACGGCGGAGATTTTAAATCAGACGACAAAAGTCATATAAGAACAACACGAAGCGGCACGAAAAATTTGTTTTATGAAACAATAGGTCGCGACTATGTAAAATATGCTTTTAAATATGCGTATGACTGCGTAAAAGAAAATGGATACGACATCACTCTCTTCTATAATGATTACAATACATTCCAATACGCCAAAAGAACAGCTATTTGTAATCTTGTTAACGAAATAAATGCAAAAGATAAGATAAACCCGGACGGCAGCAAATTATGTCAAGGAATTGGAATGCAATGCTATGTAGGCGGATACGGCACACAAAGCGGTTGTATGAATAAAGGCGATATATATGCCATAAAAGAAACAATCGAAATTTTTGGAAATATGGATTTACAAGTTCACATTACAGAAATGGCAGTAAGAAATTACCAAAAAGACCCCGCTTCAATAGCTTCTCATGCAGAATTTTATGCAAGCATTGCAAAAATGCTGAAAAACATCAACAGCACTTGTAATAACAATTTTACATGCTGGGCAATATGGGGCTTACTTGATAATCCATCTCTTACAGAATCAGATTATTCTTACAAAATGAACGGCCCATATTGCGGTCTGTACTCGTGGGACTATAAAAAGAAAGACGCTTACAAAAAAGTAAACGCAGCCCTTGCAAATTAAATCTTCCCTCATGTAAATCCTCCGGAACCTTGTTAAGACAAAAACCTCGCAGAATCCGGAGGAGTTTTTATAATGAACATTGGAAACCTTAGCGTTTTCTTAAAAATTTGTTTGACAGCGGAGTTTTTATCGCATAGAATGGAAAACATAAAATAATTCTAAGGAGTCCTTAGTTGGCAAAAGTAGAACTTAAAGGTATCGGAAAAGTCTACGATGGCAATGTTCGCGCAGTTGATAATGCGAACATCACGATTGAAGATCGTGAATTTGTCGTTTTCGTTGGACCTTCCGGATGTGGTAAGTCAACAACACTTCGCATGGTTGCGGGTCTTGAAGACATTACAGAAGGTGAACTCTACATCGACGGTGAATTGATGAATGATGTTCCACCAAAAGATCGTAACATTGCAATGGTTTTCCAAAACTATGCATTGTATCCTCACATGTCCGTTTACGATAATATGGCATTCGGTCTTAAAATTCGTAAAACAGACAAAGCTGAAATCGAGCGACGTGTACGCGAAGCTGCACGTATTCTTGACATTGAAAAACTTCTTGATAGAAAACCAAAAGCACTTTCAGGCGGTCAACGCCAGCGTGTTGCTGTAGGTCGTGCAATTGTTCGTAATCCAAAAGTATTCCTTTTTGATGAACCGTTGTCAAACCTTGATGCTAAGTTGCGTGTTCAGATGCGTGCTGAAATCTCTGACTTGCACCACCGTTTGAACGCAACAATGATTTACGTTACACACGATCAAGTTGAAGCTATGACAATGGGTGACAAAATCGTTGTTATGAAAGACGGAAAAGTACAGCAGATTGGTTCTCCACTCTATTTGTATAATCATCCTGTTAATAAATTTGTTGCAGGATTCATCGGTTCTCCGCCAATGAACTTCCTCTCTGTAAAAATTGTTGAAAAGGGCGGACAGCTACTTGCAGATGAAGGTACATTTGAAATTGTTCCTACACCGGAACAAGCACAAACTTTGAAACCTTACATCGGCAAAGAAGTTTATTTCGGTATTCGTCCTGAAGATCTTATTTTCAACAAAACACCGGCACAAGTAAGCAATATGCAGATGAAAATTTCTGTTATTGAACCGCTTGGTGCTGAAACAAACTTGTTCTTAACCACAAAAACACAGGCACTTACAGCTCGTTGTTCTCCGGATAACAAGTACACAATCGGCGAAATTGTAAACTTTACTCCTATCATGGAAAAAGGTAAATTCTTCGATAAAGACACAGAACTTAACATCTGTGAAAAAGTTACTTCTGAGTAATTAAAAAACCCCGACGGTTGCGTCGGGGTTTTTTGTTCCCTTATTATATATTTTCATTTTTTCATTTTGAAAGTAACAAGCTGTTTTGGAATATCAATATTAGCAGAAACTACTTGAATCGTCTGATTGAGTTTTGTTCCCATTGGAGAAAAAATTTGCGTTTCTAAAGCTAATTCCGGAATAAATACAAGAGCTTTATTATCTTTTATTTCAACAACAACAGCAGTTCCAACCCATTCGGGATTTTGCATCAAATAACAAAGAGTCCAATGAAGAGAGCTTTTTCGTTCAGCTTTTACAGCAGCAGAAGCGGCTGCATCACCGGCGGAAATTCTTTCGAGCACAGTATCTTTATCTAAAAGCTTTCTGCCATCAATAAAAGCTCGAAGTTGCTGATGAGCCACTAAATCACTATAGCGTCGCAACGGACTTGTAACTTGACTATACATACCAAGCCCAAGACCTGCATGATTAGAAGGTATAACACCTACACTTCTTGCTCGCATGGAACGCCGTAAACGATATTGCCCTGCAAGGCCGTCCGGAATATCTTTTGGAATATTCGGCTCCTCTTGGCTTATGAATGGAAAAGGAATGTTGTTTTTAAATGCAAAACGGGCGGCACCTTCACCTGCAAGCAACATCATTTCGCGAATCATAGCAGAAGATTTTGTCTGTAAAACTTGATTTATAGAAATAACAGGTTCTTTTTTTTCACTGTCCTGTTCAATATGAAGGTGAATTTCCGGCAAGTCTATAAATACTGCGCCATTTGATTTGCGTCTTTTTATGTTACGTTCTGCAATCAAAAACAAAGGAGCGAGTTCTTCTGATTCGCAAAGTGAATCTGCCTCTGTATAAGTGAGCCGTTTTACTTTTATGCTTGTTTTTAAAACAGCAGTTTCTTTAATGGAACAATTTTCATCTAACAAAATTCTAAAAGAAAGAGCATTAGACCATTCCGTTAAACCGAGCGCATAATCTTCAAGTGATTCTTCTGCAAGCATTCGCGCAGCACCCTCCGGAATGTAAAGAGTTGCACCTCTGTTTCTTGCGGAAATATCAATATCCGAATCAGGCAAAACCGTACTTGCCGGATCTGCAATATGAATCCAAAGATACTCACCGTCAAAACAAATTGCATCATCAGGATCTGAACTCCAAGAATTATCAATAGCATATGAAACAGCATCTAGTTTTAATCGTTCTTCTAAAGCCGGGTGGCTTAAACATAACGTCGCAGATTGCATAGAAAGTCCCCATCTAGACGTAAAGGGGTTTTTATAATATGGCCAAAAATCCGTTTCAAGAAGAATCTTATGAGCATTTTCTTCTGTTTCGGCAAATCCTGCTTCTTTAAGAATGCGAGATTTCGAGCTTTTTCCCAAAGCAAATGCTTCAATTTCCTGCATAAATTTTGCATCTTGTGGCAACTGAATCTTTTTCTGCTTCAATCGCGCAAGAAAAGCTTCACGCATAGAAGATTCACTGTCTTTTTCAAGACTTTTGCGAATAATTTCAGCAACTTCTTCCGCACTTCTGCATGTATAATATACGCCGTCTTGCGTTATTATTTCCGAAAATAAAGGCGAAGTATGAAAATAGCAGTAAATTCCCCATGAATTTTCAATTGGAAATTCACCAAAAACAAGTTCTGCCAAATCAGAAATTGATGTCTGAGAGTTGCCGTCTGAAAGCAAAAGTTCAGCAGTTTCTTCCGCCTGTTTAAGATAATTTTCAGCAGTTTTTGCAAAACTTTCAGCATTTATAAGCAGTTCTTTCGGTTGAACTACAGAATTATTTTATTTGCACAAAAGTACAATATCTTTTTGCCTTACACTTTGCGTTACTGTTTGAAGTTTTTGCCCTGAAGCAAATTGAATCGTATATTTTTCACCGCATCCGATTATTACGGCGGGCTGATTTTTATAAATAACAACCGAACCTTTTGTAAACATAATTCATTATAGAGAATAAATCCTCAAGGGTAAAGAGTTCAGCAATTAAAACCATTTTGAGGCAACAACCACAACAAACTTTCAGTAAATTTAAACTTTTTTATCTTAATTTTATACGCACAAAATAGCCGTTTTCATTTTTATGATGAATCACACCGCCGTTTTTAAGCATAACACGAAGGCTTGATTGATTGTCCAAATTGCAGTGAAGATAAAGCTCATTTTCAGGCACGATTTTTTTTGCTTCTTCTACAAGAAGACGCAAACCCTCCGTGCAAAATCCCCTGCCCCGAAAGTCCTTGCCGATAAACTGACCGACATGGCCGCTTCCTTTCTCAAGTGAAGGAGTCAAATTATGGCGCAAGCGGAACTCTCCCACAATCACAGGCTCACTTGATTCGTCATCCTCAAACCATAAAAAGTAAAATGTTTCAGGAACATATCCTTCCGGAAGCCCCTCACCTTTTGAAGCTGCAATCATGCCCGGAAGCCCTTTTTGTTTGAAAGTCTCAAAATCCATTCCGGCATTTGTATTGATAAAGCCGTTCTCATCGGCAGGTACACAAGAAACAAAAGAAAACTCTTTCTCTATATCTTCCATGTTTGCAGGTTTCAAGTAAAGTTTCATATGCTTGAAAAGTCCGATGTATTCAGACCATATCCCGTGTAAACTTCGGGCAACCAAGCGCAAAATCAGCCAAATATTCATAATCTTTAGGATTTATGAAAAACTTATCAAGCGAATGACGCATATGAAAAATCCAGCGTGAATTGCTTACGCCGTCAAGAACAAAATCAATGTTACAGTCTTTTATCTGGTTCTCAATATTTTTGAACAAAATGAGTATCCGCGAATAAATACTATCAGTCAATGCCCTTTCCATGCATTTCTCCAATATTCTGATTTCACTTTTGGGATTATAAACTACAATTTTAAGATTAGTCCAGCTGAACTCACTGCCAATTTCGCAAACATAAACCCCAAATTTTAGATTAAACCCAAATTTGTAACTCCAATCCCAACCGCACGCCCAATCTTCAAGTTTTACTCCGCAAAATTATGCCGCACCTGTACAAAGCCGCACTGCATGGAGGCAGTGCACAAGCGTGAGTTTTGTGAAACAAAACTCGGCAGTTTAATCAGACAAGGAAGTCTGATTAAACTGCAAACTTCGGCGTTTTGCCAGAACAGTCCCAAATTTGTAGCTCCAATCCCAAAGCAAAACGCATTTGCATGTAATCTAAAAATATGCTACACTAAAAAACATGGGTGGAAAATCTTCTAACTACGACGAATCAAAAATCAAGACACTTAGCTCTCTTGAACATATAAGGTTGCGCTCAGGAATGTACATCGGGCGCATTGGAGATGGTTCAAATCAAAATGACGGAATCTATATTCTTTTAAAGGAAATAATTGATAATGCCGTTGACGAATTTATTATGGGCAACGGCGAAACAATAGATATAGGTGTAAAAGACCGCAGAGTGCGTGTCCGCGATTATGGACGAGGAATTCCTTTAGGAAAACTGGTCGAATGTGTGTCTATAATTAACACAGGTGCAAAATACAATGACGAAGTTTTTCAATTTTCAGTTGGATTAAACGGCGTAGGCACAAAAGCTGTAAATGCACTTTCAAGCTATTTTAAGGTTATTACAATTAGAGATGGAAAATGTGCAGAAGCGGTATTTGAACGCGGTATATTACAAAGCGAAAAAAAAGGCAGTGTTAAAACAGGCATAAAAAACGGAACATATGTAGAATTTGAACCGGATACAGAAGTTTTTGGCGAATATGCTTTTAACATGGAATTCTTAGAAAAGCGCATCTGGAATTATGCATATCTTAATATCGGTTTGACCCTTAACTTCAATGGACGCAATTTTGTCAGCAATAACGGTCTTTTAGATTTGCTGAACAAAGAAATTGACGAAAATTCTATTTATCCTTTGGGATATTATCGCGGAAAACAACTCGAATTCTCTTTTACCCACACAAATGATTACGGTGAAAATTATTTTTCATTTGTAAATGGGCAATATACAAGCGACGGCGGCACTCACCTTTCAGCTTTTAAAGAAGGTTTTTTAAAAGGAG
The DNA here is from genome assembly GCA_012519415.1 of Treponema sp. Taxonomy (GTDB): domain Bacteria; phylum Spirochaetota; class Spirochaetia; order Treponematales; family Treponemataceae; genus UBA1240. The sequence continues at coordinate 34,982 of JAAYQG010000019.1, forward strand.
TAAATGAATTTTTCCAGAAAAACTATAAAAGCGAAGATATTCGTGAAGGAATGACAGCCGCAATTACCGTAAAAGTGCAAGCACCTGTTTTTGAAAGTCAAACCAAAAACAAGCTTGGAAACACAGATGTTCGTGCATGGATTGTGCCTGAAACAAAAGCCGCAATAGATGATTGGCTTAGACGCAACAATGAAGCTGCAAAAATGCTTCAGGAAAAAATTGAATCAAATGAAAAACTCCGAACAGAACTTAATTCTGTAAAAAAAGAAGCAAAAGAAGCCGCAAAACGCATAAGCATTCGCATTCCAAAGCTTAAAGACTGCAAGTATCATATTCAAGACGGCAAAAAAGGCGAAGATTCGATGATTTTCATCACTGAAGGTGATTCTGCATCAGGCACAATGACCCATTCAAGAGATGCAAATTATCAAGCTATTTTCAGCCTGAGCGGGAAACCTGAAAATATGTACGTGCGAAAACAAAGCGATATTTACAAAAACGATGAGCTTTATCAACTTATGATGGCACTTGGAATTGAAAATGATGTAGCAAATATTAAATATTCTAAAATTATAATTGCAACAGACGCTGATAATGATGGCTTTCATATTAGAAACTTAGTGTTAACTTTCTTTCTTGGTTTTTTTGAAGAACTTGTTACAACCGGACGCGTATTTATTCTTGAAACACCGCTTTTCCGTGTCAGAAACAAAAAAGAAAATATATACTGCTATTCAATAGACGAACGCGATAAAGCACAAAAACAACTTGGAGCTTCTAGCGAAACAACTCGCTTTAAAGGTCTGGGAGAAATAAGCCCTTCGGAATTCAAAGATTTTATTTCTCCTGATACGATTCATCTTACACCTGTTGAAATAAATCAGCTTAAACTTGTGCCGCCGCTTTTAGCGTTTTATATGGGTAAAAACACACCGGAACGTCGCGCTTTTATAGAAAAACATCTTCTAAGCAATGCGGACATTGATGTTTAAGGAAAAATTATGGCATTTGTAAAAAATATTTTTGATAAAAACTTTATAGAATACGCCAGCTACGTTATAAGAAGCCGTGCAATTCCAGACCTCGAAGACGGACTAAAACCTGTTCAACGACGAATCATGCACACACTTTTTCAAATTGATGACGGACGAATGCACAAAGTTGCAGGCGTTGTCGGCGACTGCATGAAATATCATCCGCACGGAGATTCATCTATTGGAGCAGCACTTGTTGTTCTTGCAAACAAAGGTATTTTTATTGAAAAGCAAGGAAACTTTGGCAATATATTTACAGGCGATGGAGCTTCAGCTTCTCGTTACATAGAATGTTGCGTTCATCCTCTTGCAAAAAAATTTTTGTATAACCCGAACATTACTGAATATATTCCAAGTTATGACGGCAGAAACAAAGAACCTGTTGTTTTTCGTGCAAAAATTCCGGTTGTTCTTATCGGCGGAGCGGAAGGAATTGCAGTCGGTATGTCTACAAAAATCCTTCCATATAACTTGAAAGAAGTAATTGAAGCAGAAATAAAAACATTAAAAGGCGAGCCGTTCGAGATTTTTCCTGATGTTCCAACAGGCGGACTAATTGATGTTTCAAATTACGACGACGGTAACGGAAAAATTATTACTCGTGCAAAAATAGACACAAGTGATGAAAAGCGTATAGTTATTACTGAACTTCCTGTTGATACAAACTCAAAAGAACTCCTTGACTCAATAGACAATGCTTATAAAAACGGAAAAATAAAAATAAGTTCTGTTGAAGATTTTACAACAGACCACTGTGAAATTGAAATAAAGCTACCGCGCGGCGTTTATGCCAAGGATATTGAAAAAGCACTTTATGCCTACACCTCATGTGAAAAATCAATTTCATGCCAAATGCTTGTAATAAAAGATAATATGCCTGTTACAATGACTGCTACAGAAATTATCAAATATTATGCACAAAAACTTACAGGAATTATAAAAGACGAACTTGAATATGAGCGAAATTCTTTAACGGAAGAACTTCACCTGCGCACATTAGAGCGAATTTTTATAGAAGAACGTATCTATAAATCAATAGAGCAAATGAAAACAGCCGAAACAGTAAAAAAAGCCGTAAAAGACGGTTTTATTCCATTTAAAGCTGAACTAATAAGAAGCGTTACAGACGATGATGTCGAACAGCTTTTGAAAATTCCAATTAGACGCATTTCGCTTTTTGACATCAACAAAAATAGAGAACAAGTAAAATCAATTAATGACCGTCTTAAAGAAATTGCACGTCGACTAAAACATTTGACAGAATGTGCAATTGAATATCTTGAAGAAATGCTGAATGAAATAAAAAATTTTACAAAACTCGATAGCAAAAAAGATCAACGTGCAGTTGATCCAAATCTTCTTATAAGACAAACCAAAATAGCAAAATTCGACAAAATTGACGTAAAAGATGCTGCTAGCCAAGATATTTCACTTAGATATGATGAAAACACCGGATATTTAGGCATAAATGTAAGCAGCGGACATGAAATAATGAAAGTCGGACCTTATGACCGCATTTTTGCTCTTCGAAGAACCGGTGTCTATACTGTTTTGGATGTTCCGCAAAAAGTATTTGTAGATAAAAATTTGTGGTACTGCGGACCGGCAGAAAAAGAAAAGCTCAGCAAAGTACTCTTTACGATTTTTTATCGAGACCCACAGACAAAATTCGTTTTCATAAAAAAATGCCGTGTTGAACAATATATTATCAACCGCGATTATGTAATAATTCCGGACAACATGGAACTTCTTCATGTCGATACAAGAGTAAAATTCAGTTTTACCCTACACTATGAAAAAAAACCGCGCTTAAAAATTTTAACAGAAACATTTAAAGCGCAAACTTTTGAAGAAAAAGGTTTGAAAGCACAGGGGGTTAGGCTTGCTGCTAAAGAAACAGACTTTATTGAAATTGAACCAGAAAAAACAGAATCATTTGTACAAGGTGAATTAGAACTTGAACAAGATAAACAACAAACAGTAGAAAAATCATCTACAAAGCAAGTTGCTGGAAAATCTACAAAGTCTTTATCTGCGCCAAAAAAATCAGCTTCTAAAACTTCTGCTGCTTCAAAGGCTGCTTCAAAAAAACAATCTAAATCTGCACTTGCAACTTTAGAAACAAAAACTTCAAAAATAAAAAAAACGACTGAAAAATCAGACGAAAAACCAAAGGGGCTTTCTTCAAAAGCATCTGCTATAAAAAACAAAACAAAAGATACTGAAAAAAAGTAAGGTAGCGTGAACAACCTTAATAATACGCTGTTTTTACTGCGTGAATACTTCAGCTAAAAGTCCTGTCTGAAGTATGATAAACTAAATCATATGGAGAAACAATTGACTACAAAAGAGAGAGTAGCATTCTGCACAAATATTCAAAAAAAACATGGCCAAAAAATAATTTTTGCAATTTTTGCCTTATTTATTTCTCTTTATTTTGGCGCAATATCCATAAGTTTTTTTATTCTTTTTGTTGCATCGTTTCCCGGAATTGGCACACTACTTGCGTTTTTAATGGTTTTTTTTGTGTATGTAGGAATTTTTGCCCTACATACGGGTTTTTGTTTAATTTTATTAAAGATTATCAGAGATGAATATACAATTCTTGGCGATTTATTTGTTCCTTTTAAAAACTTTAAAAGAACAATTAACATTAGCACACCTTTTGCATTATCTGCATTTGCATCAAGCTTTGCATCTGCACTTGTTATTTTAAGCATTGGAAGTTTTGAATCCATCTTTTCTGATGTTGCAAATATACAAAACAACACAACTTTTATTGTTATAATTTATATTTTTTTATTTATCACATTACTTTTTAATATTCCTTTTGTATATTTACCTTTTTTTGGATTTGATATGCAAAAAAAATCACCGAAAGAAATAAAAAAAATATCATTGATTTTATTTAAACAAAGTTTTAAAGAATTATTCTCAGGCTATATTGCTTTTGCAGGAAAACAAATAGTATTTTTTTTAATTATTCTTATTTTAAGCTTTTTAAATATCAAAGTTATAAGCAATTTAGCATCTGTAATTTCTTCATTTTTTTTATTTTTTGTATACACATCTATAATGCTAATGACAGCTCGTATATATCAAGATTTTGTACAACCAGAACCTAAAGTTGAAATTTCAAGCATAGAAAAAATTGAAAATACTCAAGAATAAACAGTCGGGAAACTTTCATTTTTTTAGAATTTTATTTTTTATCATATATCACATAATCTTTGTATTTTTTCCTAACTTCATGATATAATCTTATATCTTTTGATATTGGAGATTTCCATGGCAGAAAAAGAAGTTACTGCTAAACAAATTGTAGAAAAATCTAAACAAATCGGTACAACAATCAAAGATTTTCTTTCCGAAAAACTTGAATATGTTATAACTTTTATTGTTTGTGCTGTTATTTTCACATTATCATTATCCAGCGGTTTTAAAGCTCTTGAATTTAAATACTATGATACATATCTAAAATTTAAAGCAGAAATTCCGCAAAACAAAGATATTATCATGGCATTTGTCGATGATGCGGCAATCGGTGAAATTGGAACTTATCCATGGAGCCGAGATATTTATGCAAATATGCTTATTCGCATGAAAGAAGTCGGCACAAAGACCGCTGTATTTGATATAGAATTTCTTGACCGTTCATCTTTGGGCGTAAATCCGGATTATGTAAACAATAAATTACCGCAAGAATATTCTTCTATGCAAAGAGAAATCATCTCGTCTGTCAACGATTTTTCAAAAGCAATCGAAACTAAATCACTTCCAGCAAGTGCGGCAGGCGAAGTCGGGGAAGAAATTAACAATTATTTATCTCCAATTATGGATGATATGTACAATTCCATTAGAACTAACATTTTCCGTGATAATGATGAATATTTTGCAAAAGCATTAAAATATTTTGGCAATTCATTTTTGACAATAAATTATTGTAAAGTTATTACAGAAACGGAACTTTCTGATGAATCTATAGAATATTGCTTTAAAAATATGCTTCACGAAAATGTAGAAGACCCTAAAGCGTACATTAAAAAAAACAATTTGCAGGAATTGAAAAATCTAAGACAAGATTATGGAATCGGACCTGCTATTACACCATTGATGAAAAGTGCGAAAGGTGCAGGTTTTCCGAATGTTATTGTTGATTCGGACGGTGTTCGTAGGCGTTATCAGCTTTTATCAGAATATAAAGGCAAATATGTAGCAGAACTTATATTTGAACCGTTGCTTTTTCAAATGGAACCTGAAAAAATCATACGAAAACGTCATTCACTTATTTTGAAAAATGCTCTGCCGCCTGACAATTCTTCAGAAAAAAGAACGGATTTGAAAATTCCCCTCGATAAAAACGGCTGTATGCTTATAAACTGGGTAAAAACTCCAATAGAAACAAGTTTCAAAGCAGATTCAATTCTCTTTCTTTATGAAATAGATAAAAGAGAAGAATCTATCATTTCCATTTTCAATGATTTAGCAAATTTACGATGGCCATTCAATTTTTGTAATATTTCAGAATATATAGTAAACGAATATAATGAACTTTCTAAAATAAAAGAACAGCTTTTAAACGGCGAAAGAAATGATTTTGACGATTATTTCAAAAAAAGAAAAGAACTTTTTGCAGATATGAATATGCTTAATGATGAAAATATTCAAAGCGAAGTCTTTGATTATTTTGAATCTTTTAGAAAACAAAGTAATGACGAAACAGCTTATAATGATGTTGAAGCTCTCATAAAAAAATATTTTGAAGCTTTTGCTAGTGATTACGAAATATACAATAACAATTTTAAGCGTCTTGTAGATTTTTACGATGGCAGTTTCTGTCTTATCGGTAACAAAGCAACGGGCACAACAGATTTAGGTGTAACGCCTTTCTTCGGATATTATGCAAATGTCGGCACTCACGCCAACCTCTACAATACTATTGTAAATCAATCTTTTATTACGCCGCTTCCTCGAGCATTTTCAATGGTTATAATGCTTGTGATAAGTCTTTTGTTTTCGCTTTTGTTCCGACGCTTAAAAACACTTAATTCACGATTTATTATTGGTACTATTGCTGTTTCTGCTGTTATTTTCTGTTTGTATTTTGCTTTTGCAACATTCAATATTTATATAGAATCGCTTGCAATTATAACTTCGCTTATTTTAATCTTTATAAGCATTACAATTGCTAGATTTATTTTGTCGGAAAAAGACAAAAACTTTTTGCGCAAGGCGTTTTCAACTTATCTTTCAAACGATATTATTGAAGAAATTGTAAAAGACCCCAAAAAGCTCGCACTTGGCGGACAAGAGAAAGAACTTACAGCAATTTTTACAGATGTCCGCTCTTTCTCTTCTTTATCTGAAAAAGTTACGCCTACACAGCTTGTTTATATCCTTAACATTTATCTGTCGCGCATGAGTGATATTGTTCTTGAAAACAAAGGAACTATCGATAAATTCGAAGGCGATGCTATCATTGCGTTTTATGGTGCTCCTGTTGATAATGAAGAACATGCACGATGCGCAATTACAAGTGCAATAAGAATGAAACAAGCCGAAGTAGAAATCAACAAATATTTGCTTGAACGCGGAGAAGCTCCAAGCGAGCTTTTAACCAGAATTGGAATAAATTCAGGACCTATGGTTGTTGGAAACATGGGTACAGAAGCTAAAATGAACTACACAATTATGGGAAACGACGTAAACCTCGCAGCACGTCTTGAGGGTGTAAATAAAGTTTACGGCACATGGATTCTTGCATCTGAATCATGTTACAACAAAGCCGGCCCGGGCTTTTTAGCTCGCCGTCTTGACCGTGTTCGTGTTGTCGGCATTAATACTCCGGTTCAGCTTTATAACATTATTGGTATTGAATCTGAAACATCAGACGATATAAAAGAAGGTGTTGCACTTTTTCATGATGCACTTGATACGTATCTTTCTCAAGATTTCGAAGGTTCCATAAAGAAGTTTACGAAAGTACACGAACTAATACCTGATGATCCGCCGACAGCCCTGTACATGGAAAGGGCAAGAAAACTCATTATTACAGGTGTTCCTGATGAATGGGATGGCGTTGTAAACATGACATCAAAATAATGAAAATTTTAGTTGAAACCGCAAAAATCGAGATTGAAGTAAAAAAATCAAAGTTTCTTGCGGAAACATTTATAGTCAATTCTCAAACAGAAGCACGTAATATTTTAAAAGAACAGAAAGCAAAATATAAGAATTCATCGCATGTTGTTCATGCTTTTGTTTCAGGAGTAAATGCGGAATTTTCCGGATGTTCTGACGATGGAGAACCTTCAGGAACAGCAGGAAGACCTATCTTAGAAATTATAAAAGGTAGAAATTGTACAAATATTATGATTACTGTTGCAAGATGGTTCGGCGGAACACTACTTGGAACAGGCGGGCTTGTAAAAGCTTATAGTGATGCTGTAAAATCAGTGCTTGAAATCTCCAATTTTGAAGAATATACACCAAAAGTTCAGTTTGAATTTGAAACACCTTATTCATTGTATGAACAAATTAAGACTATATTAAATAAATATTCTGTAGAAAATATTAGTGAAGATTTTTTAGAAAACATTTGCATAAAAGGTTCTATTCCGAAAGTCGACAAAAGCGATTTTCAAAAACAGATTTTTGAATTTAGTAATGGCAAAATATCAGTTATATAAATTTTGCTAAAAAATAAACGCCGATTGCAATGTTTGATTTTAATAAAACTCATCTATGTTAGTTATGTTTTTTTCTTCAAGAATTTCGTCTATTTCATCTTCTACTTCTTCAGCGGGAAGAATATATTCTTCGTTTTTTGAAACGGAATAATCTGTTAAATCCGGCTCAACTTCAAGCTCCATTTTTGCAATTTTTCCTTGCAGGAATATCCTAACAAACTCTTTAATCGAAGCTCTTACAGAATAGCCAATAGACTGCGTAAAAACTAAAACAATAGTAAGCTTTTCGTCATTTACAGTAGCCATAAGAACGGCAGCACTACATTTGTATGTTTTATTATGAATTATAAGAGTAAATTCTCTTACAAGCATATTTACCTTAAAAAGACTTGCATATTTAGCAGGTGCAACACATGAAATACCGGCAGAACTTATACTTTTGATTTTCATAACAAAGCGGTTATCACCAAAATCAAAGAAAACGCCTATTTTAGGATCATCTATAGAATCAGCACGAACAAAACGTCGCCGCCCTTTTGCACCATTTAAATCCAAAATACTTCTAATTTGTTCAATTATATCCTCATCAGACTGATCTAAACCCACAAAACCAGCAGGAACTACAGACTGCATAAGAAAATGTATTTTTTGAGCATTGTCAAGTTTTGAAGAAACAATACCTAAAAAAATAGTTGAAAGCATTGGATCGTCTTCAAAACTTGCCATAAAATTGAACCATTCATTAAGCGGCAACCCTTTATCAACATAAATAAAACATATAGAATCCGGATAATTTTTTAATATATTTTTTGCACGACGATAATCATTTATTTCATAAACCTCATACTCTTTATTAAATAAAGCAGGAATTACAGCACGTTGAAAATCATAAGACATATTGAGAAAAAATACTTTACGTCCAAAATCTGTATTTTCATGGAGATTCATATAGTAATTCTAAATCTATATCATCAAAAAAACAAGCAAAAAAAATTAGAAGATATGCGAGCAAAATCCAGAAACACCAAACTACAGGTTTTGCTAGATTAATCCCAAATTTGTAGCACCAACCCACCTAAATGCCCAATCCTCAAGTTTTTGCTCCGCAAAATTATGCCGCACCTGTACAAAGCCGCACTGCATGGAGGCAGTGCACAAGCGTGAGTTTTGTGAAGCAAAACTCGGCAGTTTAATCAGACAAGGAAGTCTGATTAAACTGCAAACTTC
>JAAYQG010000131.1 GCA_012519415.1 Treponema sp.
AAGATTGTATTGAAAGCAAAAAATTTTTCAGTTTTGTTAAAGATGATGAGCGCGATGCTCATATTCTTGTAACGTGGAAACCTCTCGAATATTTAATTGAGTATGATTTAAACGGCGGTTCTTTTTTAGAAAATGCTTCTCCTATTGCAAGCTATTTTACAAGCGATGAAAGTTATGCGTTAGAAATTCCTGTGCGCACTGGATATAATTTTTCATGCTGGCAAGATAAATCAAAATATAAAATGTTAAATATTGCCCCAAATACTGTTGGAAATCTTTTGCTAAAAGCTTTGTGGAAGCCTATTCTATATGAACTTTCGTTTTTTTTAGATGATGAAAATTATCAAATAAAAAGCTATACAATAGAAGATAATGTAAAATTTAGTATACCATTTAAAAAAGGATATTCTTTTGAAGGCTGGTGTGAACTTGATGGAAAAGAATCTCCTTTATTTGTGAGCGAACTTGATAAAGGTTCTATTGGAGATAGAATCTATTATGCAAAATGGAAACCTGTTGTATATAAAATAGAATATAATTGTGCAGGTGGCGCACTTGTTGATGAAGTTTCTTCAATAAAAGATTATGTTATTTCAGAAGATTCATATGCGCTTCCGCTTGCAGAACGCAACGGTTATAAATTTGCAGGTTGGTGCGAATCAGCTACAAAAAATCAGCTCGTAACTGAAATTCTTCCGGGCACATCAAGAAATCTAAGATTTATAGCACAATGGATTCCGGAGCAATATTCGGTTAGTTTTTTTGATAAAGACGGAACAAAGCTTTTTAATGATGAAACATACACAATAGAGAAAAATATTTCACTACCTGTTCCGGAGAAAAAAGGCTGGGTTTTTTCCGGCTGGAATGAAAATATCAATTCTATTGGCGAATGTTTTTCAAGCTTAAAAGCCGGTTCTTTTGGGAATAAAACTCTTTATGCGCATTATAAACCGGAAGATCATAAAATTTTCATGCATCTTTATGAAGACGGAAAAAAAGAAAATGTAAAAACTATTCTTTATAATTCTGAAATGCAAACTTTTTCACTTGAAACCCCTGTGCGCAATGGTTGGCAGTTTGATGGCTGGTATGCGGATGCAGAGCGCACTCGAAAAGTTTCCGACATAATTACAAAAGGTTCGACCGGCGATAAAAATTTTTATGCACTTTGGAAATGTACTGTAACATTTGATAGTCTTGGCGGACGTGATTGCGGAAGTCGCATCATAAGCAGCACTGCGTCAATTATTGGGAACCTTCCGGAAACACAGCGCGATTGTTACACTTTCGACGGCTGGTATTCCGATAAAAATTTTAAGCATAGATTGTATGAAACAAGCCGCATTACAAAAGATACAACAGCTTATGCTCGTTGGGTTCCTGTTCCATATTCGATTGTTTATAAAACAAACGGTGGAGAATTGCCTGATTCTTATGTAAGTGAATATACTGTCGAAACTCCGCAAACGGCGCTGCCTGTTCCCAAAAAGAAAGGTTTCGGATTTGCTGGTTGGTACGCTGATCCTGTATTTAAAACACCGGTAGAAGTTGCAGCTAGATTACATGCGGCAGAAACTCGAAAACTTTTTGAACGCACATTAAAGCGTAAAAAAGGTGCGGTTACGATTTCTGCTACAGACAAAATTGCTGCAGATATTGTTAAAAACAAAAAACAGCCGCTTGATTCTGCTCTTTCAACTTTGGATATAATTTATGAATCTCAAGAGGCATTGCCTGCTGATATTACTCCGTCAAATGATCTTACTCTTTATGCTAAATGGTTTAGATTTGATTGCAAAGTTGTTCCTGCTGGACGTTATATTCGTTCAGCTGAAGCACTCCAGATAGAAAATATTCCGTATGATCTTGAAGTGAGTACAACAGAAATTTCAAGAGACACTTACGAAATTGTTATGGGAATTGATCCAAGCGATAATGCAAAAAGTACATATTCTACGGAAGAAGAAAAATCAATGAACCCTGTACAAAATGTAAGCTGGTTTGATGCGCTTGTTTTTTGCAATAAATTAAGCATTTTGCACGGATTTACACCCGCATACAAAATAAAAGGTAGTACAAATCCTGATGACTGGGGCCCTGTTCCGATTAATAATGACGAAGAATGGGTAGCAGTTGAATGGAACCGCAATTCTGACGGTTATAGATTGCCTACTGAGCAGGAATGGATGTGGTGTGCTATGGGCGGACCTGTCGTTAAGCGAGATTTAAATAAAGACGGTGTAAATGTTGTCGGTTATGCTAAAAAATTTGCAGGTCATAATACATACGATGAAAAAGCGCATAAAGAAATTAAAAACTTTGTGTGGTATATGTCAAATTCCAAAGCAAAAACTCATATTTCCGGCTTAACTAAACCTAATGAAGTTGGTCTTGAAGATATGAGTGGCAATGTTTGGGAATGGTGCTGGGATGCTTTTGAGTTCAGAGATGACGACGGGCTTAACGAAAAAGAAAAGGAATCTATAAATACCGGTGTTTATTACCGTTCAATTCGAGGTGGTAGCTGGTACAGTTTTGCTTCTCTTTGTTCTGTTTCTGCACGTCTTTCATTGAACATATACGGTAGAAACAGTTTGACCGGCTTTCGTGTGGTAAGAATGATAAAAAAGTTTTAGGTTAACTAAAATGTACGCTTTTTAATTCGTGCGGAGAGTCCATGCTCCAAATGATCTTGTCGGGGTTGTTTATTATTCTATTGCCTTGATTTCATCGCACATTTTGATTGTATCAATTGAACCGTCTTTATTGTATTTGAATTCTACTACACAAACTGAACGGTGGAATAAGCTTCCGCCTGGTAGTTGGTCTGTATGGTAGAACAAATATGAATGTCCTCTAAAATCTGCAATTCCGGGGTGATTTGTAAAGCATTTGCTTTCTTCCATTAAAACTCCACCGTAAATCCAAGGGCCTGTTGGCGATTTTGAAGTTGAGTATGCTAAATGTTCGTTACGATTTTCTCCTTCGGAAAATCCAGCGAAAACCATGTAGTAAAGATTATTCCTTTTGTAGAACCAAGGACCTTCGCCATAAGATGTGCCTGTATTGTGACTGCCTTTTGCAAAAGCTTCAACTGTCATTGGAATTTTTTGAATTCCAATTTCTTTATTATAAGAAATCATATCTTCGTTTAGTAAAACATAACGTAATTCCGGATTTCCAAAATATAGATATGCTTGTCCATCGTCATCGATAAAAACTGTTGGGTCTATGTCGTTCCAATCGCCTTCATCAATTAATGGTTCTCCAATGTTTTTGAATGGACCTTCTGGTTTATCTGAAACACCAACTGCGATTGCCATTCCGCTGTCTTTTTTATGCACAGGACAATATAAATAAAATTTCCCGTTACGTTCTGCACATTGAGGTGCCCAAGCTCTGTCGTCAGCCCAAGAAATATCATCTAAAGAAAAAATCTTGCCGTGGTCTGTCCAGTGAACCATATCTTTTGTGGAAAAGCAACGCCAGTCGTACATTGTGTAAAAATTGTTGACGAGTTTATCTTCGTCGTGTGTTGTGTATAAATATAATGTATCGCCGTAAACCATTGGGGCAGGGTCTGCTGTGTAAATTGTTTTGCAAATTGGATTTGTGTTTGTAAAAAAAGTAGTAGACATGAAAATTTCCACCTTAATTAGATTATGTTATGTATAAGTTGATAAGCTACAGAACCGGGTTTGGGGATTGGAGGCAGGTTATCTTTGCTGAACCATTTTGCATCATCTATTTCGCTTTCTTGTAAAGTTAATTCACCGCTTTTCCAGTCTGCACGAAGTGCAATTATAAGCTGGTCAGGATACGGCCATGCCTGACTTGCGCAATAGCGGATGTTTTTTATTTCTATGCCTGTTTCTTCTTTTACTTCTCGTTCTGCACATTTTTCAATAGATTCGCCATGTTCCATAAAACCTGCAAGGCATGTGTACAAATCAGTGTTTCGTCTTGCATGACGTGCTAGAAGTATTTTATCGCCTTTTGAAACAAGAATTATTATGGCAGGGGAAATTCGCGGAAAAACTACATTTCCACAAAGCGAACATAAACGGGCTGTTTCGTATTTATCGTCTTGAAGCGGACCGCCGCAACATCCGCAAAAACGTGATGTTTTTCGCCAGTTGAGCAATGCAAGTGCTCGTGCTGCTGTTGGTGCAATTTTTGCATTGACTGCAAACAATTCACGAAGCCTTATCCATTTATGCTTTGCTGGTGTAGGTGCACATTCTTCAAGAAGAGCGGCAGTATAATCTTTGTCCGCTTCTGTAAACCAGTCTTTTGCATGGTTTTGCTCAAAACATTTTTGCAAAATATTTGTTTCCGGCAACTCGATAGAAGATTCTGCTTTTACAAGCAATTCACTGTCTTTAAATATAAAACACATTGAATAATGTGAATTTATCTTTGAAGTTATCATTGGCATAAATCTAGCATATCACTCTTTAAGTTATTGTCAAATTTTTTAGATTTCATTTTACGATATTTCATTGTTAACATTGCTATAAGGCTAGAGATTTTATTTTTGAACTACTAAAATTTGAAAATCAAAATAACAAAATTTTCACAAAACATTGCGATGTTTATGACAAAATCTATGCATTATGCTATACTTCGCCATTATGGAAAAGGCAGAACATTCAGCATTTTTTATGCAGGGCTTCCGGCACGGTATTCCGATTTGTCTTGGATATATGTCTGTATCTTTTGCTTTCGGTATATTTACGGTAAATCAAGGTTTTGCAGTTTGGCAGGCTGTGTTTATTTCGATGGTCAATGTAACTTCTGCGGGGCAGCTTGCCGGTGTTCCAATTATTGCAGGGAAACTGCCGTTTATTGAAATGGCTCTTTCTCAGTTTATTATTAATTTGCGATATTCGCTTATGTCAGTGTCGCTTTCGCAAAAACTTGATTCAAGTGTAACTTTTTTAGATCGTTTTCTTATTGCTTTTGTAAATACGGACGAAGTTTTTGCAGTAGCTTCAGGGCAGAAAAACCTTGTTAATCGTTGGTATATGTTTGGGCTAATTGTAATGCCTTATATTGGCTGGACTTTAGGCACAGCATTAGGTGCGTTTGCAGGGAATATTTTACCGCAGATTGTAACAAATGCTCTTGGAATTGCTATTTATGGAATGTTTATTGCAATAATTATTCCGCCTTCAAAGAAAAATGTTGCCGTAGCAGGAGTTGTGTTAATGTCTTCTCTTATGAGCATGGTTTTTAAGTTTGTAAAATTGCTGAATTGTGTTTCCAGTGGTTTTGTGATTATTATTTGTGCAGTTTGTTCCGCCATTTTGTTCGCTTTTCTTGCTCCTATAAAAACTCGATGAGGAAGTATCAACTTCCGAATTGAGTTTTTAGCGCACTTTCGTAATGAAATGAGAAAGTGCAATAAATAATCAAGTTTGCGACGTAAACTTGGAAACGCAAACTTTGACGCTATTTTCGGCAAAGTTTGCGTAAAGCTCCTATAAAAGAAAAAATGAAACAGAGATAA
>JAAYQG010000132.1 GCA_012519415.1 Treponema sp.
AAGTTTGCGACGCAAACTTGAGAACGAAAACTTTGACGCTATTTCCGGCAAAGTTTTCGTTCGGAACTCCTATAAAAACTCGATGAGGAAATTTCAATTTCCGAATTGAGTTTTTACCGCACTTTCGCAATGAAATGAGAAAGTGCAATTAATAAACAAGTTTGCGACGCAAACTTTGCAAATCAAAACTTTGACGCTATTTCCGGCAAAGTTTTGGTTGCAACTTATATAAAAAGCTACTGAGAAAACTTCAGTTTTCGAAAGTAACTTTTTACGCTGTTTTGCAACGAAGTGAAAAACAGCAATATATAAACAAGTTTGCGTCGCAAACTTGGAAACCAAAACTTTGACGCTATCTTCGGCAAAGCTTTGGTTCCCTCATGATTTTATAACTACAAATTATACTTGTCTTCCAGACTTTCGCCTCCTCTGGCAACTGCTGTTAATCCGGTTCTACAAAGCTCAACAACTCCAAATGGAATCATATATTCTAAAAAAGCATTGCATTTAGATGAATCACCTGTTACTTCCAACGTTAAAGATTCTCTGGTTATATCAACAACTTTAGCTCTAAATATAGAAGTAGCTTCCAAAATTTCTGCTCTTTTCCCTTGAGGAACTCTAACTTTAATAAGCATCAATTCTCGCATTACAGCATTTTTCATATTTAAAATTTCTACAGTGATGACATCATAAAGTTTTTCAAGCTGCAATTTAATTTGTTCTTTTACATATTCATCGCCTGTTGCTGTAATTGTAATTCTAGAAATTTTAGAATCTAATGTTTCACCAACAGAAAGAGAGTCAATATTAAAACCTCTTCTTCCAAAAAGTGAAGAAACTCTAGTTAACACACCGGCTTCGTTTCTCACAAGTAGCGACATTAAAAACTTTTCTTCATTTGTGCTTATTTCTCCCATTTTTTCTCCCATAAAAAGTCAATGAGGAAGTTTCAACTTCCGAATTGAGTTTTTACCGCACTTTCGCAATGAAATGAGAAAGTGCAATATATAAACAAGTTTGCGACGCAAACTTGGAAACGAAAACTTTGACGCTATTTCCGGCAAAGTTTTCGTTCGGAACTCCCATTATTTTTATACGATATATTCAACTTTTACTATCGTAATATTATGTCTTGAATAGTTCCATTTGGCGGAATCATCGGTAAAACTCTTTCATCCGGATCTATTTTTACTTCTACTAAAAATGGAGTATTTCCGGTAACAGATTTTTTAATTACCTTTTCCATATCATCTAAGTTTTCTACTCTTTCAGCAGGTATTCCAAATGCATTTGCAAGTTTTACATAATCCGTTTGCCGTTTAAGCGTTGTGTTTGAATATCTTTTATCGAAAAATATTGTTTGCCATTGTCTAACCATACCAAGCACATTGTTATTTAGCACTATAATTGTTACCGGCAAATTATGGCTTACTATGGTTGCCATTTCATTCATATTCATATGAAATCCACCGTCCGATGTGAACAATACCGTTCGTTTTTTAGTTCCAACTGTTGCACCAATTGCTGCACCTAAACCGAATCCCATAGTTCCAAGACCACCTGATGTTAAGAATGTTCTTGGAGTTTTAAATTTGTAATATTGCGCAACCCACATTTGATGTTGTCCTACATCAGTTACAATAGGATTATATGCTTCAACATTTTTGTTAACAGCTTCTATTACAGCTTGCGGTGTTAATTTGCCTTTTTCCATTTCTAGCCTAGAATCTGGACAAGTTCTAATTTCGCGTACTTCATTTTCCCATTCGGGTCTATTCATTTTTGGCAACATTTCCATAAGTTTAATTAAAACTTCTTTTGCATCACCTAGCAGCGACACATATGCCGGTATGTTTTTTCCTATTTCAGCAGGATCTATGTCTATATGTATTATCTTTTTACCATCTGCAAATTTTTTCTTGTTTCCGGTTGCTCTATCTGAAAATCGAGCACCTATTGCTATTATAAGATCAGCTTCCGCCAATGCTTTAGTTGAACAAAATTTTCCATGCATTCCGGCCATTCCAAGATATCTAGGATTATCTACACTTACTCCCGATATTCCCATCATAGAACTTCCAATAGGAGCATCTAACATATTTGCAAAATTTTCCAATTCTTTACTAGCGTCGCCAGAAACAACTCCACCGCCGGCATAAATAAAAGGTTTTTTGCTGTTTTTGATTATTTCGAGAGCTAATTCAAATGATTTTTTGCCATTTTTATGCTTTTTAACAGTTGAATTTTTTTCAGCCGGTTCATAGTTTGTAATTGCAGTTTGTACATCTTTCGGTATATCTACAAGTACAGGGCCGGGTCTTCCTGCTCTTGCGTATCTGAAAGCTTCTCTTAGAACATCTGCAAGCTTGTTTACATCCTTAACCATAAAATTATGCTTTGTTATAGGCATAGTAACGCCACAAATATCAACTTCTTGAAAACTATCTCTGCCTATAAATGCAGTAGCAACATTTCCTGTAATTGCAACTAAAGGCGTAGAATCTAAGTACGCTGTTGCAATTCCGGTTACCAAGTTTGTAGCTCCCGGACCTGACGTAGCAAAAACAACACCTGTTTTGCCTGTCGCTCTTGCATATCCATCAGCAGCATGAGCAGCACCCTGTTCGTGGCATGTCGTAATATGCTGAATTTTATCACTGTATTTATAAATCTCATCATAAATATTAAGCACAGCTCCGCCCGGGTAACCAAACACTGTATCTACATCATTTTCAAGAAGCACTTTCATTATAATTTCTGCGCCGCTCAACTTCATATGCATTTCTCCTTGCATTTTATTTTTTATTTATCACTCGATTTCAATACCAAATAATTCATTTGAATATAAAAAAACCCTCCAGCTGTTTGCTGAGGGTTTCAAGTTTTTAGTATTAATACTTCTACCTTTAATACTTCTACCTTACCTTAGACAAACAGCTAACAACTCTAGCTAGAATTAGGACGACGATAATAATTGAAATAATTAGTGTTGAGTCTAAAATAATTGCTGTCGAACCTAAATTAAACATCGTTTGCCTCTAAAAAAAGTATACAATAATTGGAAGTTACCACATTATGACAATTAGTGTCAACAATTTATTGAAATTTATTGAAATTTTTTTCCTAAATTTTATAAATCAACTTTATTGAAAAAAAACAACGGTTGATACCCCAACCTTCTTTGAAAATGTACAGCGCAGACAAATTCATCTTAGTAAAAAAAACGATAAAACAATAATTACAACCACAAAAATATTAAACAGTATTGTAAAAACAGTTAATTTCCTTGTCCATCGTCGTTTGTTCTCACCAATAATTAAAATGTTAATTGCACTAAAGAGAATAATCAGGTATACGAAGGTAATATATTTTTCGGTTGCAAAAAAATACTCAAGTAATCCGGCTAGAATCGTAATTGGTGTTAAAACACATGAAAATATCCATATACGTTTTGCGGTAGATTCAATATCGTAATTTGATTTTTCTTCTATAGACATTGTATTATAACCGGCAATTAAGTCATAAGCCTTAAACTTATATATAAGCAAGCCTGCGAAAAAAATCGTTACCGCACCCCATAGGTAGAAAAAAAGAGAAAAAAAATTTCCCATAAAGCTCTCCTGCCATTATAAATTATCACTGCCATCCAAGATAAATAGGGCTTTTTAAAGCCGATTTAGCTGATATATTTTAATTACAAACATAAATTATTATCACATAAGAAAATCAGCATGAATAAATATAACATACTTTTTGGACAATTGCTATGACAAGTTAAGAAATCTGATTTTGATAAACTCTGCCGAAGTATGAATAAAGACAAATACAAGAAAGGATTCATTAAATGGGAATAATTTGCGTTATATTATCAATTATTACCGAATTGAACGTAATATGCGTAAAACAAGCGAAAAGAAATCTTTGACATCAGTGAAATTTTTAGTGAAATTTTTATAAAAATACTAAAGGTAAAAATTACAACTCCGATACATAAGTATACGGTGTGTATCAGCAGAAATTGACATCCAGACGTTGATGCACGCCGGAAGGTTTGGTATAGACCGATTAGCTGAAAAAGAGCAAGACCCTTTTTCAGCTTCTTTTTTTTAAAGACTGAAACTTCGGTACAAATTAAGGCTGCAAAATTGAATAAAGATATGCAAAACACAAAATTCCTTATAGGGCTAACCGGTCCAATGGCAAGCGGCAAAAATCTTGCAGGGGAAATTTTAGAAGAAATGGGTTGTGCCGTAATTGATGCAGACGTAACAGCGCATATTGCATTAGAAAATATAAAAGCAAAAGTTATTGAACAATTTGAACCGGAAGCAGCTAAAAACGGAATATTGCTTTTAAACAAAGACGGAACAATAAACAGATCTTCCCTTGCTAAAATTGTATTTGCTTCAAAAGAATCATTGCAAAAACATGAATCAATCATTCATCCGGAAATTTCACGGCTTTTAGAAATTTTTATAAACGAGCATAAAAACCAACATTGTGTAATCAATGCAACTGTTCTTAACAAAATTCCCCTAGCATTGAAATGCAATTTTATTATTTACATAGATGCGCCTTTTTTGCTGCGATTGTACAGAGCAAAAAAAAGAGATAAACATTCACTTAGTCATTTGCTCAAACGATTTTCATCTCAAAAAAAATTATATACTCAATATCAAAAATTAAATGTCGATATATATAGAGTAAGAAACATTGGTTCTTCAAAAAAACTACATAAAAAATTGCAAAGTATTTTTGAAAATCATTGTCAAAATTGATCGGCAAGAGTATGCAGTAAATTTTGCAACGCGAACCGTTTCTTTTTAAGGAAGATTATTATCATGGAACAAATTAACAATACGAATGTTCAGCGCCCAATGGAAAATCATGTTCATCAGAACAAAAATTCACTCTGGATTCTTTTTGCAGCAGGAATCTTTTTGTGTGTAGTTATTGGTGCTGCTCTTATTTTATGGAGACCTTCTGTAAAAGACCCTGTTATTTCCAGTGTAAACCAGCCAGTTCAAACACAATCATTGGATACATGGATGAATCCGACAACAACTTCTGATTTTGAAACTACGACAGCATTCGCAAATACAGAAAATGCTTTCAATAATTCTGAAGCTGTATCAAGCTCAATAACATCTACGACAATAGATTTAAATGCATTATCTGCTGCAAATGATTTAACAACAGTTAGAGATGATACTGCTGTTGCAAGTAGTAGCATCGCAGCTCCGGAAGTACCAGCAACAGTAACAAAGCCCGTAATTATAGAAAAAGAAACCCCTGTTGTTACGAAAAAACCCGCTGTAGCCGCTACACCAAAAAAAACTCAAACTGTTACAGAATATTGGATTCAAACAGGTTCGTTTTCAAGCAGAGAATATGCAGAAAATGCGCAAGATATAATTGCTTCTTATAAAATTGACAGCGAAATTTTTACAAAAGAAGTTAATGGCAAAACATGGTATCGTGTAAGAATGGGACCATACCGAACAAAAACAGAAGCTGATTACTGGAAAACCGCAATCAGTTCTGATGATGTAAACTTCAAAGACGCATATATAACAGAAGTAAAAACACAAAAATAGACAAAATTGCTATCTTAAGATTGCCAAATGTTTAAGATCTGCAATTTTAATTTGGGCAAAATGGGGTAAAACCTTGCAGTTATAACAAGGTTGTTGATTAGCAATTTTCAGAATGTAAATAAGTTTTAGCGCAACAGCGCAATTACTAACTATAGGCAGCATTTGTTTTTTCAACTTCTTATTACCTCCTATGAACAGGCTGATACGTTGTGTCAGTCTGTTCTTTTTTTAATTAATTCACAAAAGTACACAAAAACCAACAAAAAAAATAATTTTTTTCTAATAGAATATATATGAAAAAGATTTTTTTTATATTTATTCTTTTTGTATTATTTTTTTCAGTTTATGCAGAATTTCAGCATTTTGTAATTGCAGGCGACACAACAATTAAAACAGACAAAACAACTACAAAAACAGCAGCAAGTTTTAAATCAACTGCTTTTCAGTTTAATTTAGCATTTGAACTAAAACCTGAAAAAAAACTTAAAACATTCGGTATTAAATATTCACCAGTTCCGCAAGCGACTTGTTATTACGGCAACCTTTCGTTTGGCGGAATTTACGGACGAATTAAAACACCATGTTTTTCGATTCCGAATGCGCTTTCTTCAGTGTCTGCCCCAACAACAGGAATTACTATATCATTACCTTCTGCTACAACAAGTTCTGCAACTCCAAAATCAATATGTTTTAAGACAAACATTGAAAATATAAATATAACTTATTTTATGCGATACAAAACTGCAAAAACGGAACAAACAGAATATTTTGCAGGAATTGATTATCACCCTGCAAGAACACGGTTTCATGTTGGATTTTTTGGAGGAATGTTTGAAGCTGAAAAAAAAGCAAATACACGCTGGTTTTTAAACGCAAGACCATTTGAAAAAGAAAAAATCCGTTATGCGGTTTTTGAAGCATCCTATAACGGCTCTTATTTGAAAATTCTTTCAACAAACATCGTAAGTAATTCACCTTATGAGCATATGACCGGCAGTTGGAGATTTTGCACAACTTTAACAAGCCCGTTTTTGCGTTTAGACAGCGGTTTTTTTTGGTGCGATGCAGACCATATTACAATAGAAGAAACTTTTTTGAGAAAAACTCTTGTTTCATATATTCGTCCGCAGCTAAAAACAATAACATTTAAAAACGGACATAAATTCCGCTCCGGAATTACATTCGCAGTAATGCACTCTTATTCAAGTGAAATAGCTCCAGAATGCACAAAAAGAGCGGATTTATCATTTGCATCTGAATATAGAACAAGTTTTCTTACATTCAACATGAATATTAAATGTGCAAATGCATTACATAATGAAGCACATTATAAAGCGATTAAAAAATTTTTATATTATACAGATAAAACTTCAAATACTTTTGGATTCGGTTTGAAAATATCTCCATCCTTTTGGGGACATACACAACAAATCAGCTTTAGCACAGATTTTATTGATTTTCCGCTAAACAAAAGGAAAAATCAAATAAACGCATCAACATCATTAAGTTTTATTCCTGCTAAAAATCTTTCTTTTTTTATAAAACAAACTTTTTCTTTAAAAACAGCAGGTAAAAATACTGAAGAACCGAATATTTACAACATCAATTCAATAAAAACAGAGTTCAAAGCAAAATATAATCTAAGATTTAAAAATAATTCCGGAACATTAACAGCAAAAACTATATTCAAAAAAGAAATTGAAGATCCTAATAGTTTTGAAATAACTTTCTATTATGGAGCTACACTTTATATCAAAAAATAGTTTTGTTTTGCTTATTACACTCCATGTTGAGTAAATATGAAAAATAAGCTATATTTTCATGTGCTTTTAAGAGTTAGACAAGAATTAAGAAACACACATTTTGAATGTAAATCAAAAAATTATTTTATAAGGGAATAACATGAAAAAAATCGCATTAATCACTGGTATTACAGGACAAGACGGCTCTTTTCTTGCAGAATTTTTGCTTGATAAAGGGTACGAAGTGCATGGAATTATACGACGTTCGTCATCTTTTAACACCGGAAGAATCGAACACCTTTATATTGACGATTTAATCGAAGATATACATAAAGACCGCCGTGTTTATCTGCATTACGGCGATATGACAGATTCAATGAGCATAACACGTCTTATTAAAGAAATTCAGCCTACAGAAATTTATAATCTTGCGGCACAATCGCATGTAAAAGTTTCATTTGAAGTGCCAGAATATACAGCTGACGCAGATGCAGTCGGTACACTCCGTATTCTTGAAGCCGTTCGATTTTTACAATTAGAAAACAAATGCCGAATTTACCAAGCTTCAACTTCGGAGCTTTTCGGAAAAGTGCAGGAAGTTCCTCAAAAAGAAACAACGCCGTTTTATCCCACTTCTCCATATGCGGTTGCAAAACAATATGGCTTTTGGATTACACGTAACTACAGAGATGCATACAAGATGTTTGCTTCAAACGGGATACTTTTCAACCATGAAAGCGAACGACGCGGCGAAACATTTGTTACAAGAAAAATTACTCTTGCAGCATCAAGAATTGCACATGGATACCAAAAAAAACTTTATCTTGGAAATTTAAATGCACTTCGCGACTGGGGATATGCAAAAGATTATGTAGAATGTATGTGGCTTATACTCCAACACGAAAAGCCGGAAGATTTTGTTATTGCTACAGGTGAACAACATTCAGTAAGGGAATTTTGCGAAATTGCATTTAGAGAAGCTGATATTGAAATTGAATTTTCAGGAGAAGGCGTTGAAGAAAAAGGATACAATAAAAAAACAGGCGAAATTCTTATAGAAGTAGACCCTGCATATTTTAGACCTTCTGAGGTAGAAACATTGCTTGGCGACCCAACTAAAGCAAAAGCAGAATTAGGTTGGAATCCGCGCAAAACATCTTTCGAACAGCTTGTAAAGATTATGATGAAACATGATATGGAATTTGTAAAAAAAGACAATAATGAAAGAGCAAAAGGATAAACTCAATGGAAAAAAACGCTAAAATTTATGTTGCGGGACATAGTGGCTTAGTTGGTTCTGCCATTATGAGAAATCTAACGCAGAAAGGTTTTACCAATATAGTTACAAAAGCTCATAAAAATTTGGATTTACTGAACCAAAATGAAGTAAACAATTTTTTTGAAAGTGAAAAACCTGAATACGTTTTTTTAGCGGCAGCCCTTGTAGGTGGAATTGGCGCAAATTCAACTTATCCTGCTGATTTTATATATAAAAATACGATGATAGGCTTTAATGTTGTTGAAGCTGCAAGAAAGCATGGCGTAAAAAAGCTTATGAATCTTGGTTCTACATGTATATATCCTAAAATGGCAGCGCAACCAATTAAAGAAGAATCTTTGCTGACAGGTCCGCTTGAAGAGACAAATGATGCATATGCACTTGCAAAAATCAGCGTTATAAAATTGTGCACAAGTTACAACAAGCAATTTGGAACTGATTTTCTTTCCGTTATGCCAACAAACCTTTACGGTCTTGAAGATAATTACGAACTGCAAGGATCGCATGTTTTGCCAGCAATGATTCGTAAATTCCATGAAGCGAAAGTATCAAAAACAGACGAAGTGGAATTGTGGGGAGACGGCTCGCCTCTGCGCGAATTTTTGTACAGCGACGACCTTGCAAATGCGGTTGTCTATTTAATGGAAACAAAACATGCATCAGACCTTAGAACTCCAACAGGCGATTTTGTAAACGTCGGTTCTGGAACAGAGCTTACAATTAAGCAGCTTGCAGAAACAATTAGAGATATTATCTACAAAGATGTTCCCGAAAGAATATGCAAAATCAATTGGAATAAAGATAAACCAAACGGAACTCCGCGCAAATTTTGTGATATTACACGCATTTTGAATCTTGGCTGGAAACCGGAAGTCGCACTTTCCGATGGAATCTCTCGAGTATATCGCTGGTATGTACAGCATGAAGATTCTATAAAAGGCAAATAACCAAAATGGAACAGCTTTCGCTTTTTCCCGACGAAAATAAATCAGACATCATAGTTTATACAGACGGCGGCTGTTCCGGAAACCCCGGTGCGGGCGGTTGGGGTTGTGTAATAATTGATGAAGAACCAGACGCAACTTCAAAAGAAATATGTTTTTCGGGCGGTGAAAAACACACAACAAATAATAGAATGGAATTAACAGCTGTAATTACAGCATTAAATTATATAATTTCCAACTTTAAAAATGAGAATCGAACAGTTTCGGTCTTTACAGACAGCCAATATGTTAAAAATGGTATAACCACATGGATAAAAGGCTGGAAACAAAAAGGATGGCGTACAGCAGATAAAAAACCTGTAAAAAACCAAGACTTATGGACAGCACTTGACGAAGCAGCTTCCAAGCTTTCCGTAAGATGGATTTGGGTAAAAGGTCATGCAGGAATAAAATATAACGAAAAAGTCGATAACCTTTGTCAACAAGAAATTAAAAAATATAAATAAAACTTCCGCACAATGAACAAAAAATCGCAATCGGGTACATTCTCCATATTGCGACGCAAGCATTAAGATATGCACCCTCCGCACGAATCAATTATCGAGGAATTTTCAAAGCAGGATTAAATGCAAAAAACAGACTAAATAAAACCGTAACAGTTGCTTTTTATGTAAAAATTCAAACAGGCTACCCATAATTTTAAAACGTGCTTAATCATTAGGCAGCCTTTGATTTTATCAGTAATTACAAATTGTAGCTATTTAGCTATTTATTAAAGCGAATTGCAATTCCAGACATTTTATACTGAGTTTTGTAAAATATAAAATAATTTGTTCTTTCAACATCAACAATAATATTTACAACATCATCTGTCCCGGGAAATTTTCGTTTTGCTTCTTCAAGCAAAATAAAATATCCTGATTTTTCTGAATCTGTTTTAATTGTTACACGACCAAGAATTGTGCAATTTTCTGGAAATGCCGTAGAAGAAGTTACAGGACCGGTTGATTTGCAACTTGTAATAAGAGTACTTGTAGCAAGTACAAGGAAAAGAACAATTAAAATTGCAAACACAATTTTATATTTTTTGCTTCCCATAAATAAACCCCTATAAAAAGTCGATGAGGAAGTTTCAACTTCCGAATTGACTTTTTACCGCACTTTCGCAATGAAATGAGAAAGTGCAATAAATAATAAAGTTTGCGACGCAAACTTTGCAAATCAAAACTTTGACGCTATCTTTCGGCAAAGTTTTGATTGCC
>JAAYQG010000133.1 GCA_012519415.1 Treponema sp.
CAATTATTGCATAAACAATAATCAAAATCGGTGCCGGCAAAGGCAAAATGCCAAAAACAAAAATTACATTTCGCGGAAAAACAACTGCATAACTTAACAACAGTGCATAAATTGCACCAGATGCACCTAAAAGGGTGTAAAAATACGCCATTATATTTCCTACAGATGCCGAAATATAATAAGAAACAAAGGAAACAATTCCGCAAAATATGCCTGCCAACAAATAAAGAAGAAGAAATTCTTTTGAACCTATCGCTTTTTCAACTGAAAATCCAAAAAAGAAAATTCCAAGCATATTGAAAAAAATATGTTCAAAATTTGCATGCACAAACATATATGTAAAAAATTGCCAATACATATGGTTTTTTATAATATTTACTATGTTCAGTGAAAGTGCCGGTTTTATTAAAGGCACTAATAACGACAAAAAATAAATAACAATATTTATTAAAATCAACCACAAACTAACATTCCGAAATTCATATCGAAAAGGTTTTCGTAATTTTGAAGAAAAACTCATATATACCCGTACTTTATTTTAAGATTTAATCCTTGCTTTTAGAGAATTTGATTTTCGTTTTTTAGGAATATCATAACTCTTTTCTGAAAAAACAGTTGTCTTGTTTCTGCCTGTGTTTTTTGATTCATATAAAGCCATATCTGCTTGTTCAACCAAAAGTTTTGCAGATATTTCCTTTTTGCCGAAATACATTGATATTCCTATCGAGATTGTAACTCTCATATGTTTTTTTTCAAAAACAAAATCTTTTGCTTCTACAGTTTTTCTGATTCGTTCTGCAATTTCAAAAGCTTTATCTTGATCAATATCGCAAAGAAGCACTACAAATTCTTCACCGCCATATCGAGCAGCTAAATCTTCTTGGCGTACAGTGTTTTTAATAATTGAAGCAACTTCAATAAGTACCATATCTCCACACGCATGTCCGTATGTGTCGTTGAAATTCTTAAAGTGATCAATATCCAGCATAAAAACAGCAAGATTTTTGTCTTCTAAAGAAGCATAATCAATTTTATCCATTAAAACAGAAAAGAAAAAATGCTTCGTTTTAAGACGTGTCATCATGTCTGTTGTTGTCATTTCTACAAGCATTGCATTATTTATTGCAATAGCAGCCAAAGAAGCAATAGTCATTATCTGGTTTTTCTCATAAGATGAATAAACATTGCCCTCGCCTAAATCAATTCGTTCACCTAAAACAAGAAAACCGTTCAAGCGGTTTTTAACTTTTAAAGGCACAATTAAAGAAGGGTTTAGAGTTTCAAGAAATTCAATGCCTTTTTTTTCCGTTTTTAAAATATCGACGAGCTCTTCATATGTATATGTCATGTTTGTTGTTTCGAGCAAATTAATGACAGGATGATCTACAGAAACCGAGTAATTTATACCCGAAGTAAGCTCCATTCCATTATAGTTAGAATCCAATGTAAAAAATGTAGCTTCAAAATCATTTTGAGTAAAAAGTGCCGCACTTAATGTGCGCATTTGGCACATACAAATATAAAGCATAGATTCAATAACTTTCTTGCTTTCAAGAACAGAAGAGAAACTTTTAGAGATTTCAAGAAGCTGCTTCAAGTCATAAATTTGTTTTTCGTAATTTCCAAGACTTTCTGCAGGTATTGCTATTGAATCAACATTCATACTATTCTTTATCGGTAAAAACAACATAATTCTTCATAAACTCAACAAATTTCTGCCAATATTGGAATTGTGTTTCAAGCAATGAAGTATGTTCTTTGTTTCGTGTCGAAAAAAGTATCATTTTTATATTTGAAACGAGTTCGGGACTACCTTTTTTTGAATCATTTAAAAGATCCTTTACATCGCGTGTAAGTTTTTTAAAGTTTGTCATATCGTTTTGCAGCATAGTTTTAACTTGCGTATTTAAATTTGCCATTTTTGTTATAAGTTTTTTTGACAAATCTTGGTTTGTTTTGCTGTTTGACGCAAGTCGTATGATTGAAGAAATGTTATTTTCCTGATCTTCTTCAAACGAGCGTTCAAATTCTGCAATTCTTGCCATAATTCCACCGCAATAAAAAACGGCAGAACCAAAAGACGATTGCATATTTGTATTTGAAAAAAATCCTTCAACAACAATATCATTCAAAAGGGCTTGTATTCCTTGAGAAAAATAATAAAAGAAAAAAGTTTTCACAATTTGCAGAGGAGTTGTCCACATAAACATTTGTGTTGAAGTTTTTTGAAGTATCAAATTGGTTTCGTTATTATAGCCCGAAATGGTTTGAATTTCCTTATCAACAAAAAGCTTATCAAGTTCTGCTGAAAGACGCGCATCTTTGAGTTCATTAATAATACGTTGTGTATCAGCATCGAACATCTGTCTTGAACGATTAATATAATCTTCAACAAAGTGAAATTCATATTTATTTGTACCCGGTTCATATTTTGGATCGCCTTTTATAATACAAAGCATTTTATACACAAGATCCGGAGTTATAAGCTTTGTTAAAATAGCAGAAATTCGTTTTAAGTTGTCTGTTATCTCATTTTGCGCTTCTTGCGAAAGGACTGTTGCTTTTCGTTGTTCTTCGATAGCAATAATCGCCTTTGCCAAAGAAGCAGTTACACTGAAATCTTTTATTATAAAATATAAATCCAAAAGCTTTTGTTCTTGAGACGCAAGATCAACCGGTCTAAAAAGAGGTTTTCCTTCTCCCACAGAATCTCCAAAATCGTGAGAAAAAGCTTGAATAAATTTTGTATAATCAAAAGAACAAATATCATGGAGCTGCATAAGTCGCGTAATAACTATTTCTATTTGCGCCATCT
The DNA here is from genome assembly GCA_012519415.1 of Treponema sp. Classification (GTDB taxonomy): domain Bacteria; phylum Spirochaetota; class Spirochaetia; order Treponematales; family Treponemataceae; genus UBA1240. The sequence continues at coordinate 2,816 of JAAYQG010000133.1, forward strand.
GCTCGGAACCGTTTATATCTTTAATAACTTTTTCTAAAGAATTTCTTTGGCGGTCTATTTCTTTTTTTTCGTTTTCTGCTCTTTCTATTTCGGTTTTTCTTCCCTCATATTGGAGAGATTTTACAATAAGACAATCTTCGTAAGTAAAACCTGTTGAAATGAGCAAATCAACATAGCCGGCAGCAATGTTGCTTGTTGTACTTAAAATAGTTTCATCAAGTATTGTAAAAACAGACTGACAGCTTTGACTTAAAATATAAAGCCCTTCTGCAAAAGGCGGAAGAATATTTCCGTTTTTTAACATTGATGGGTTCATTGTTCTAAGTTCGGTCTCTATTTTCCGCAACAACCGTTTTTTTATAACTTCCGGTCTAGAACCGAAAAAGAGCATCTCAAAAAATTCAGAAAAACTATTTAAAAAAGCCATGTTCCTATTTTAACCCCACCAAAGCATTTTGACAACAAATTATTTCCTAATGATGGATTTTAAGTAAAATTCGCATTATTTTCCCAAAATTCTCTAAATATATTCGGAAAAAATTGCTAAATAGTCAGAACGTGTATTTGCACTTACTATTGCAGAACGCATTTGGCTTGCATTATCGAGACCTTTAGAATAAGCGCAAAACCTTTTTCGCATTTCTCTGCATGCTGTTAGTTCACCTTTAAGATTTATCAAAATATCAAGCTCTTCCATTCCTGCTGAAATGCGTACATTCGGCATTGTTGAATATTTTTCACCTGTTAATAAAAAATGTCTTGTTTCTGCAAAAATAAACGGATTCCCGATTGCTCCGCGTGCAAACATAACGCCATCTACGCCTGTTTGTTCAAAACAAGTGAGTGCATTTTCTGCTGAAAAAATATCGCCGGAAGCAAAAATAGGAATTTGTTTGTTTATAAGCTGAACAAGTTCTTTAAGCAGCATCCAATCAGCTTTGCCTTCATAACCTTGTGCTCTTGTACGAGGATGCAACGTTATGGCAGCTGCACCGGCTTCAAGGGCGGCTTTTGCCGCTTCTTTCCATGTTAAGAGATTACTATCCCAGCCGGAACGAATTTTTACAGTAACGGGAATATCATTGCCGGCATCTTCTAGCGATTTTTTAGTCTGTTTAACTATATCGAATAACCTTTCGGGGTCGCGAGTTAATGCGGAACCGGCACCAGTCTTAATGATTTTGGGAACAGGGCAACCTGCATTAATATCAATAACTTCGGGAGAAACTTTTTGAGCAACAATCACCGCAGCTTTTGATACAGTCTGCGCTTCTCCGCCAAATATTTGCACTGCATAAGATTTTTCATTTGAAGAGCGAATCATCAAATCATGTGTTTTATCTGACCCGCGAACAAGGGCTTCAGCTGAAACCATTTCCGTATATGAAAAATCTGCGCCACCTCTCTTGCATAAATGACGAAAAGCACAATCTGAATAACCGGCAACAGGAGCTAAAAACAAATTACCGTCAAGCTTCAAATTGCCAATAGATACGGAATGATAAAACTGACTTTTGACTTTCATAAAACATAAATTGCTTTTACAAAACTGTTTTAAATTTTGTAAAAGCATATCGTAAAATAATTTATTCTTCCGGCAATCTGAAAAATTTACAGCTGTTTTTCCATAACTGCGCAGCTAATTCTTCTTCGTCCATGTCTAAAAGTCCGGCCAAAAAACGTGCTGTTGAAGGCAGATATGCAGGCATTGTTCTTTTTCGTTCTCTATATTCTGCCGGAATCATAAAAGGGCTTTCCGTTTCAATTAATATGCGATCAACAGGAACATTTAGAGCTGTTTCATGCAAATTTCGAGCATTTCTATAAGTTACATTGCCGGCAAATGAAAAATATAAATTTAATTTTTCAGCTTCTTTTGCATAAGCTGCATTTTCAGAATAACAATGAAGAACTGCGCCGGCTGAAGGAATGCGCTCCTTTAAAATATCAAGAACATCTTTACCAGCATCTCTGTTATGTATAATAACCGGCAAATTATATTTTTCAGCAAGCTCAAGCTGTGTTATGAACAATTCTATTTGAGATGTTTTATCTCCAAATCTTTTAAAATAATCAAGTCCTGTTTCGCCAATTGCTACTACATTAGGCAATTTTACAGACGATTCTATTGTTTGAATCCAGTCTTTACCGGGGTTCAATACTTCTGACGGAGCTACACCTACAGCATGATAAACATTAGGTAATGATTTGAGATTATCATATACTTTTTTAAAATCATGCAAACTGTTGCAAATACTTACTATGCGTGTAACTTGAGCGTTTTTTGCTTCCTGCAAAACACGAAGCTGCTCAATGGGATCACTATTAATAAGCCCGATATGAGCGTGAGTATCAAAAAATTGCATTGCTTTCTTCCAGAAATGATATAGTATGGAACGTAAACTTTTCCCTGTTCCTGTCGATAAGTCTAACATATGATACATCTCCCGTCAATAAAAAGGAATAAACAAAACTTGTAGTTTGACAGGCGTTGATATAGGTGCTATTATAGTAGAAATTTCAAAGTTTTTTTATCATATAGAGATTATATCAAAATATTTTTGAAAATCTCAAACAATGTTTTTAAAATGGGGATTTTTAAAGACATTGTAATTCTGTTTTTTGGAGTTGTCTTTTGGCTCGGACACGTAGATATAAACGCGCAGAAAAAAATGCCGTGCAAACAATTTTACATTTCTTCGGTCGCATTGGAGTGGGAATCGGTCGAGGATTTTCTTCGTTTTTTCACGGCTGTAATCATAAATTAACTATAATGATAGTTCCTCACTCTAAAAGCAAAGTTTTGAATTTTCAAACAACTGTCTTTTCTTTGATTTCATGTGCCATTATAATTGCCGGAGTTCTTTTTTCTTTTTTTTGGTTTAACAAAACAACTTTTTCTGCAAATGTCGAAATCGCTCGGCTTCAAACGGAAAATAAAGAAGCAAGAGCAGGCCTTGACGAACTTCGAGATGAAAATACAAATCTTCTTCAAGCTGCAAAGAAATTTCAAGGTTCTTTATCGGAAACTCTTTCTATGCTTGGAATGAATCAACAGACAAAAAAAACATCAGGTCAAACACAAGCCGGGGACCTCGCTTCGCTTTTTGATTTTCAAGAGTATTCTGGGACAGCAACTGCCGAAACTACAGATATTAGAATGCTAACATCTTATTTAGAAAATGCAGTTCAGCCTATTGAAGAAATTGGAAAAATGTTGCAAGCCCAAAGTACGCTTTTTTCGGATATTCCAAGCGTGCATCCACTAAAAGGCGGAATAGGTCATATTTCCATGCCTTTTGGTCAAAATATACATCCTTTTACAGGTCAATGGTATATCCACAAAGGAATGGATTTTTCAACTTATCGAGCAGGTGATCCTATAATTGCAACTGCAAACGGTCAAGTTGTTACATCGGCTTGGGATAATGGACTTGGCAATTATGTAATTGTCAAACACAAACATGGATTTTACACACGTTATGGTCATATGCGGGAAGTTTTCGTTAAAAAAGGTCAGTTTGTTATGCAAGGCGACACAATCGGACTTATAGGAAACACAGGAAAATCAACAGGACCTCATTTGCATTATGAAGTGCATATTGGTTCAGATGTTGTTGACCCTGCAAAATATGTAAACGTGGTTTTAACTAAATAATTATGGCTTTTCGTACAGATGATATTTCAATGAACACCATTGTTGGTGTTGGTTCTTCAATTACAGGTAATATTTTTTCAGCAGGAATAACCCGCATAGACGGAGATATTGACGGCAGAATTGAATCTACTGGTCATGTTTGGATTGGTTCAGCAGCAAGAGTAAAAGCAGATATTATAGCACTTTCAGTTGACGTATGCGGCGGTGTTATAGAAGGTGATATTCTTGCACCGGAAGGTGTTCATCTTTATTCAAAAGCTGTTGTTCTTGGCGATATTGTAACAAAGCGTTTGAAACTTGATGGCAACGTGCTTGTAAACGGCGAGTGTATAACTTTAAGCGATGCAGAAGCCTTTGAAAAAGCAAAAAATCAATGGATTGATGTAAAAGCTGTTTCAAGAAAAACTTTTACTATACACGAACGTTAAAACACGTTTTTATGTTGTTTTAGTTTAGGAGTTTCCATGAGTTCTGTTGATCCATTAGGAACATCACTTTATTTTTCAGCTGCCGTGCAAGCTAGAAAAAAAGAAACAGAAACAAAAAAGACAGCAACCAAAAAGCGTATTTTTTCAGACTTTTTAAAAGATGCATCTAAAGCAGAAGAAGAAAGTTTAAAAACCGCAGGCTTTCCGCCTGAAATAATAGGTCTTTCTTATGAAAAAGCTGTAGAAACACTTCTTGATTCAGTGTATTCTACCGGCAATGATTTACGAAAAAACCAGACAAGCGAAGAGGTGCAAAAATACAAAAAAGCTGTAAGAAATTTTATTAATTTTGTTGTTAAAACATGCTTTGATGTTGAAAGATACGAAAGCAGTCGTTCTATCAAAAAAAGGAAAAAGTTTTTTCAAATTGAAATAATCGATAAAAAATTAGAAAAGCTTGCTACAGAAGTTCTAATAAATCAACGTGATCAAATTGCTTTTTTAGCAAAAATTGATGAAATAAACGGTTTGCTGATAGATTTAATTACGTGATTTTTTGCAAATTTGTTTGATTTTTTATCTCTGGGAGAAATTATGAGTGAAGTTTTTGAAAATGATATAGATTTTAAATCTGACGATCTTTCTTTTCTTGAAGATCCGATTTATGAAGATTATTCTAATAAAGAATGTGAAAATTATGTTTTTCCTGAACCTCTTTATAAAACGAAACTTGAATATTCAAGCGAGGCTGTTTATACAATAGCTCCAAACGACATGAATCTTGAAGCTGGCGATTATGTAATTATTCCAACAAGATACGGAAAAGATATTGCGCTAATTATGGGAATTGCTACAAAACCAATAGGGATTTGTCCTGACGATGTTGTTACAGTTGAACGCAAAGCAACATCGCAAGACCTTGAAAAAGCTGCTGATTTAAGAAATAAAGAAGAATCTGCTTTCAAAATTTTTCAAGAAAAAGCCGCAGCTCATCATCTTGAAATGAAACTTATTGCTACTCATTATCTTTTAGAGGAACAAAAAATTCTTTTCTTTTTTAGCGCAGAAAACCGCGTAGATTTTAGGGAATTGGTCAAAGATTTAGTTTCTGTTTTTAAGATGCGCATTGAGCTTCGCCAAATTGGCGTAAGAGATGAATCTCGAATCACCGGCGGACTTGGCATTTGCGGCAGACCGTATTGCTGTCATGCTGTTTCAGACCGTTTAAAACCTGTTTCGATTAGAATGGCAAAAGATCAAAACCTTTCCCTTAATTCAATGAAAATCTCCGGACAATGCGGACGTCTTTTATGCTGTCTTTCATACGAATATGATTGGTATGTTGAAGCACGCCGAAAAATGCCAAACGAAGGCATAAGATTTTTTTACGATGGAACATCTTTCAGAGTTATTGAAACAAATTCACTTACAGCAATGGTAAAAATGATAGGAGATGATGGCCGTATTCTTGAAATGCCTGTTTCTCGTATGAAACTCATTGATGGGCGTTGGAAAATTATCAATTAATTTAATTTTTCCAAGCAAGTAAATCTTTAAATTTGCAAAATTATTGATTTAATTATAAATTAGCTAGATTTTCTTCAATTACTTCAAGACGCTGCGAAAGTTGCGAAATTGTTTTTTCAATTCGTCTTTTTTCTTTTTCTAAAGCAGCTTTTTTATCCGTTTCTTCCGATTTTTTTTTCATAAAAGCACGCACAGTATTTGCTGTTTTTCCGGCTAAAAGAGCCGACTCGGCTTCTTTCTGTTTTGAAGCGGGGAGCGAAGCAACAAGTTTCATATTATCAAAACCCAACGCCACAGAAGGTTCCACACGCGCAACTTTGCTAATACTTTGTGCAGTAGCTCGCGGCAAGTGCAATACTCGGTCTAAATAGTCTTCGTAACGAATTCCAGCATTTTCACAAAGCTCATATGCTTTTGAAAGTTTTTTACCGAATTCAATCATCAACTGTCCATTTGCTTCCAAGTAATTTTTTCTTAAATCTTCAGTCAGAGCTTCTAGTTCAGGCGCTTTTTCCAATCCAAGAACATAAAAACCTTGTTCTTCTGCTTTTACAAGTAATTCATGAAATTTAGCCCAAAATTCATTTGTATGAGAACGTCCGGAGCATTTTAACGGATTTTTTTCAGTTATAAGATGGTGCGAATATTCATGAATTGCAGTATAAATCAACTGATTATCCGTTTTAAAGTTTTTTGTATGAAGTAAAATTTCATGCGTATCAGGCTTGTACAAGCCGTTCACTTTTTTACTTTCTTTCCCTGTAAATGTTACTGAAAAATCTAATTCCGTATCTTCAATTTTAAGAAGCATTTCTTTAACTTGTTCTTGATTCATAAATTATTCCCTTTTAAGATTTTAAAGTTTTTTCATAGCAGCTAAAATAAGAGAAACAGCGGCAATAGATGCCGTTTCTGTGCGCAATATGCGATTTCCTAAGCTATAAAACTTAAACCCCCTCTGTTCAAAAGCATTTCTTTCCTTATCAGTCCAACCTCTTTCCGAACCGACTGCTGCAATTACCGTTTTGTTTTCAAAAGCTCTTAATTGAACAGCATCAGAAAGACGTAAATCTGGTTTTACATTATCCAACAACACAAGCTCACACTCTTCTTTAGAATATTTATCTGCAAAAAGGAAATCCAAACATTCGTTAAGAGTTTTGTGCATAAATAATTCCGGCAAGGTTGCAGATTTAGCTTGGCTTGCACCGTCAATCATCGCTGCATTAGTTGCACCTTTTTCAAGTAAATTAGATTTCAAATAAGATTTTTCACCAAGTTCCGTGCCGGTTAAATGAATTTCAGCAACACCAAGACTTACAACATCTCTAAGCAAGCGTCTAAGTTGAATCGGCCTCGGGAATCCCACAATAAGTTTAATTTTATAACAAGGAGAAACTTTGCGTTTCGACTCATATATAAAAGAAATATCTTTGTCGGAAATTTCTAAAATACGACAAACTCCCTCCGAAACATTTATTACTCCCGCTTCAAAAGTTTCGCCGGAAGATTTGTGCAGCACTTTTTTTATATGTTCACCGCGAGGGTCTTTTAATGATAACCTTTGAGAAATTTCATTTTCATTAAATAAGATGATATTCATTGAATTTTTGATTATTATACCAAAGCTATTTATAAAAGTCATTAAGTAAAACTTACAAATTTTTTATATAATTTCAGAACATTTACATATGTTTAACAACTTTTTATTTTGAATTACATTGTTAATTATTGCTAGAGATTTTCGGATTTTTTTAGACATTTGATTAATTCCTCGTTATAGTAAATCTGTGGACTATATAATTTACTTTGATATTGCTGCGCTTATAATAAGTGCAGTTATTTTTGTAGCCTTAATTTTTTACAAAAGATTTCCAACTAATAATTCAAGAGCTTTTCTCCTGTTGACATCTTCTTCAATCGTAGGAATTGTATTCAATTTGTTTGCTATTTATACAAATCATCATTGTTCATTAAAATATCCACAACTGACAAATATCGTAAATATAATTCACATTCTTTCAATTAATATGATTCCCGTTTTTTATTTTTACTTTATTCTTTCCATGACACATACAAATGCTGAAATACCAAACCCTATTAAGCACATTCTTGACGGAACGGTTTATTATCTTTTTCTTTCGACAATCACATCTCCATGGACGCACTGGACAATGTATAATGATGAAAATGGGAATTATTGTCATGGTTTTGGCATGACAATTTTATATGCACTTGCCGTATTTTATATAATTCTTGGATTTATTCATTGTTTAAAATTTGCAAAAAAGCTTAAATCTGTAAATTTTTGGTTTGTCGTATTTTTTAGCATCGTAATTCTTACGATTATTGTTTTGCAATACTTATGTCCGTATTATTTAATAATTAGTTTTGTAATAAGCATTTCACTTTTTATTTGTTTTTTGACGTTAAAAAATCCACTTACTTATGTTTACAGGTCTACAGACACATATAACAAAGATGCTTTTACTGAATTTTTGAGTTCTTCAGTTTATTCTAAAAAACCAATGTCTTTAATTTTTTTTCAGCTTGATAATTTTGACTTGTTAAAAGTTAAAATTGGAACAACTCATGCATATAAACTTATTACAAATTATTTTAAGCATATAAATAATTCCTGCGAAAACAAATATATGTTTCATATAACAGGAAATACTTATGGATTTTTTTGCGAAAGCGGCTGTGTTTCTGATGCAAAAGCTGATATTTTGCTTGAAATTTCAAAAACTCCTTTTTATATAAATTTTACTGAAGATACTTCTAAAACTTTTTCTTATCGTATATTTCTTTCAATTTATAAAATTGAAAATCTCAATATTTTTAGAACACTCAAAGATAAACATAAATTTCTTCTTACAAATGAAATTATTGATATTCTGAAATTTGCAGTTGTTCATTTTAAGCCTGTTGAACTGAACGTTATAAGTTATCTTGATAATTCACTTTTTACCCGTTTTTACAAGAAAAAAGAAATAATTCATACGGTTCAGACTGCAATCCAAAATGAATCTTTTGAAGTTTTTTTACAGCCAATATACAGTACAAAGCAAAAACGTTTTATTGGGGCTGAATCTTTGATTAGATTACGAGGCTCAGACGGAAATTATATTCCGCCTAGCGAGTTCATTCCGGAGTCTGAACGTAACGGTGATATTCTTAGAATAGGCGATATTTCACTTAAAAAAACATGCGAATTTATTAAAGAAACAAATCTTTTAGAAGCCGGAATAGAAACAGTCAATGTCAATCTTTCTGTTATGCAATGCCTTCAAGAAAATTCTATCGAACATCTTTTAGAGATAATCGCATCATATAATCTTCCAAAAGATATTTTCCGCTTTGAAATTACAGAATCGCTTGCTACAGAAGATGAAATAAACTTCGGTCATATACTGCATTCTTTAACAAAAAAAGGCGTTCAGCTTGCTTTAGACGATTATGGAACGGGTTTTTCAAATACTGCGCGCTTAATGTCTTATCCATTTTTTGAAATTAAATTTGATAAATCTCTAATAGATTTTGCTTGCAAAGATGAACAAAACATGATTTATCTAAAACATCTTATAAATATGGCTAACGAAAAGGGTATGGTAACTTTGGCAGAAGGCATTGAAGATGAAGCTTCCGCTGCCAGTTTAGAAGATATTGGCTGTAGTCTTATTCAAGGTTTTTATTACGCAAAACCTATGAATTCTGTTGATTTTGCTAAATTTATTAAAAACAATAAAAAGGTCGCTTTTTAGCACATTGATACGCTTTTGACTGCACGGCGTTGACCTTTTTCTAAGTTTGATTTATATTTCTGTATATCTTTGGGGGTGTAGCTCATCTGGCTAGAGCGCTTGCATGGCATGCAAGAGGTAAGGGGTTCAAGTCCCCTCATCTCCAATCATGTAAATACTTGCTTAGCAAGGAATTGACCTGTAACTTACACAGAG
>JAAYQG010000134.1 GCA_012519415.1 Treponema sp.
AAGCTTATGCTTTCCATTGAAATATAATCTGTTGTTTGTATAAATGTACCGTCTTCGGCTTCAATATCAAAATATTCCGCATTAATATATACTGAAATTTCAACATTTCCTGCACTGTTGTCTGCACCGGTAATTTTTAGAATTGTGTTTTTGCATTCGGTTTTATCTAAAATAGTACGGTCAATTTCAATATCAATTTTCTTAACTTCATCAAATTTCACAATTCCATCAACTTCGGCAATTTTGAGCCATTCGGCGTTGTTTTCAATTTTAAACGGAATATCGTCTTTTGAGCCACTTGCAATATTGATGTGAGTTTTGCTGCAATGTGGATTTCTAAAAGAATCGATTTTTAGATTTTTTTTGCTCCAAGGCAGGCCGCTTGTTGTAGTTTCATCTCCGTCAACCCAAATGATAAGCCTTTTTTTGCGTGCTCCGTCTGTTATCATGTAAAGCGGGTACTGGTTTTCTTCTTCATTCCAGCCTGTGAAACCAAAATGTTCGCTCCAACCCATTGCGTACCATTTGCTGTTATTTTGTGTATCAATTTCGTTTATGAGTTTTTTGTCTTCTTCAAGGCATTCTCTGATTTTTTCAACGTAATTGTTTGCAGCCATTGCGCCTTTTTGTGCAAGCCAATGGTTTTTTCCACATAAAAGTTGCATTTTCAGCACGTTCATGTTGCCCAATGCAGGCACATAAACTTGTGTAAAAAAACAATTTGCAGCATTTTCGGGCAATTCAGACTTGAGCTTTTTGCATTTTTCTATAATTGTTTGTGCTTTTTTTAATATTTCATCGCTTTCGCCGAAATTTATTGCATGATAAGTATCGCTTTGAACACATTCTGTTCTTCTCATATGAGCGAGTTTTGAATATCCATTGATAATTTTGCATATTTCGCTTTTTTGTTCGGAAGAAACAGATGGAAAATTAAAATCAACCCATTCAGAAGTGTATTTTTCAGCTGTATATTTCATGTCAGAATATTTTTTATAATTATATGCAAGGTCCAAAAAGAAATTAAGCGGAAATTCGTTTGTCATTATGTCGCCTATATTTACAACCCAAAGTTCTCTTATGCCAAAATCATAAGCAGTTGTCATCTGTTCCTTGATTTTTGCAAGATGAGATGTATTAAACCATTCGTAACTAAAAGGCCAGCCGTGATAATCAAAATGATAATACATTCCATATCCGCCTTTGTGGTTTCGCATTTTTTTTGTCGGCAATGTGCGTAAGTTGCCATGATTATCGTCGCAAAGCATTAATGTTACGCCTTCGAGTTCTTCGCTGTTTATAAGACCTTTTGTTTTTTTGTCGCCATAAAAATATGGTTCAACTTCTTTATAAAGTGCCAACATTCGTGGAACTTTTGTAATGTTTTCGTTTACATATTTTTTTATAAGATTGTTCTGCGTTTTAAGAACATCACGCAAAAGGTCAATATTATCTTTTAATGTGGCATTTTGCATGATTGCGGTATCTGCTTCGCCGCGCATTCCAACTGTAATAACATTTTCAAATTTCCCGTTTCGTTTTAATCCGTCTTCCCAGAATTTTGTAATTCCGTCTCTGTTTTTTATAAAGTTCCATGCATCTCCATAAACTGAATCTTTGCCTCGAAGATATTTGTATTCTTCTCCTGCACGACAACAAGGTTCATGATGACTTGCTCCCATAATAACGCCAAGTTCGTCGGCAAGTTCTGCATTTGCAAGGTCAGGACCATCGTTACTGAATCTTGATGCCCACATTGCAGGCCATAAGTAGTTTCCCTTCATGCGGAGTAAAAGTTCAAAAACATGCTCATACATTTTTGCATTGAAGCCGCCAAAATGTTTGTTCGCCCAGTTTCCAAATGCAGGCCATTCATCATTAATAAAAAAACCGCGAAATTTTACAGATGGTTCTTGAGAAATCAGATTATCTTTTTCGGTAATTTCTATTTCATTTTTATGTTCAGGCATTACATCTGCCCAATCAACGAGAGGAGAAACGCCCATCAATTCCGAAATGTGGAAAAGTCCATAAATTGTTCCCCGCTTGTCGCTACCGGCAATAATAAGCATATTTCCATATGAAGTAAATGAATAAATTTCATTTTTGTTTTTTACAGAATCAAGCAGAATTTTTCCGTCTTTTGACAATTGGTCAAGTATTGGGCTTTTTCCCACTGTACCAAAAATTATAATATCTTCTTTTGCGTCTTTTATGTTTTTAATTTTTGTCGGGGATGTGCCAGTAACACGTTGAATGTCAAGGCATATTTTATCTGCGATTTTTAAAACACCTGAAAATGCAGAATCTTCCATTAAAATACTTACATTTGAGTTGATTTTCACTTAGAACCTCCAAACTGCTCAACTAGCATACAAGTTAGTTTGCCACAATTTTTATGCTTTGTAAACTCAAAAGTAAATGATATGAAGTTCTGTTGCAATCAGTCAAACTCTCTATTGTTTTATGTGATTTTCGAAGTTAAATTAATAGAAACGGATTTTTGATAGTCTGTTTTATTATTTACTAGGGGGTGGTTTATGGAAAATATTTGCAAGCCCAAACAAGAAGCTTATGATAATCTCGGTCCGCTTGTTGTAAAAGCACTTAAAGCACGTCATTTTGATAGTTGGTATTTTTCTTCCGTTGAAGAAGCAAAAGAGAAAGTGCTTTCTCTCATTGAAAAAGGGAAATCTATTGGTTGGGGCGGTTCTTATACTTTGGAACAGACAGGTATACTTGAAGCAATTAAAAACGGCGACTACAAAGTTATAGATAGAGATAATGCTAACAACAAAGAGGAACGAAAAGCAATTCAAAAGCAAGCTTTGATAGCTGATTATTTTATTATGAGTGCAAATGCAATTTCTCAAGATGGTGTTATTGTTAATCTTGACGGCAATGGTAACAGAGCCGCTGCCATGGTTTATGGTCCGGATAATGTGATTGTTGTCGCGGGCATGAATAAAGTTTGTAAAACTGTTGAAGATGCTGTAAACCGAACAAGAAACATTGCTGCACCAATCAATGCTCAACGATTTGATATAAAAACACCGTGCAAAACGAGCGGATCTTGCGAGAACTGCAAAAGTGAACGGTCAATCTGTGCAAGCATGGTAATTTCAAGATTAAGTTTCCCAGCCGGAAAAATCAAAGTGATTTTGATTGGTAAGGAGTTGGGGTTTTAGGGGGCGTTTTGCTTTGGGATTGGAGCTACGATTTAGAGAACAACTGGCAAAACGCCAAGTTTTTGCGGAGCAAAAACTTGAAGGATTGGGCGTTTGGTTGGGGTTAATCTAAAATTAGGGATTGTGTTAGCAAAACGCCAAGTTTTCGTGGGCGAAAACTTGAAGGATTGGGCATTCGCTTGGGGTTTGCGGTTGGGATTGGAGCTACAAATTTGGGATTAATCTAGCAAAAAGCCTGTTTTGTATTGGAATTATCCCATAAATTTGGGGTTGGCTGGCGAAACTTGAAAGTTGTATTAGTTTGATTGTGGGTTTTTCAAACTGTGAGGGAATTCCATTATGTTTGTTTTGGAATTTTTGTTTTATAATTAGTTTAGAGAGGTTATTATGTCGGATTTATCACATAGAAAAGCAAAATCAAGAATCAAGGTTGTAAAAAAAGACGGAAGTCCTGTTGCAAATACAAATGTAACTGTGAATCAAATAAATCATGAATTCTTATTTGGATGCGGTGCTTTTGAAGCACTTTTGTATACGAATGACGTATCTGTTCATAATGGGAACGGTTCGTTGACTAAAAAACTTAACAAAACAACAGATCGTTCTGTTTTAGAAGACCGTATGAATAAATGGCTCAATCTTTTTAATTTCGGTACGCTTCCTTTTTATTGGGGTGGTTTTGAGCCTGAAGAGGGCAAGCCAAATATTGAACAGCTTATGAATGCTGCCAATTTTCTAAAAAACAAAGGCGTAAAAGTAAAAGGACATCCTTTGTGCTGGCATACAGGTTGTGTTTCATGGCTGATGAATTATGATAATGAAACGATTCTTAAAAAACAGTTGGAGCGAATACGTCGGGAGGTTGGAAATTTCAAAGGCATAATTGATATGTGGGACGTTATTAATGAAGTTGTAATAATGCCGATTTACGATAAATATGATAATGCTATAACTCGTATCTGCAAAGAAAGAGGCAGAGTGGGGCTTGTAAGAGATGTTTTTCAAGCCGCATACGAAACAAATCCGCAAGGAACATTTCTTATAAATGATTTTAATATGTCATCAAATTATGAGATTTTGATTGACGGCTGTTTAAATTCCGGTGTACAAATTAATGCTATTGGACTTCAATCTCATCAGCATCAAGGTGTTTGGGGAAAAGAGAAACAAGATGAAATTTTGAGTCGCTTTGAATATTTTGGTCTTCCTATTCATTTTACTGAAAATACAATTGTTGCAGGTCCGCTTGTTGCACCAGAAATTACAGATTTACAAGATGCACATTATGAAGATGATGCTGCAACTCCGGAACTTGAAGAAAAACAAGCTGAAGATCTTGAGCAGATGTATCGAAATCTTTTTGAAAATCATCCTCTTGTTACTGCAATTACAAACTGGGATTATGGTGATGGCGCATGGCTTAATGCTCCAAGCGGAGTAATTAGAAAAGACAACAGTTTAAAACCTTCGTATAATCGTTTGTATAAGCTTATAAAAGAAGAGTATCACACGAAACTTGAAAAGAAAACAGATGACGAAGGCTTCATAGATGTAGAAGGTTTTAAAGGTTTATATGAAATTATTTATTCCGATAAAAAGCTTACATTCAGTCTAACTGAGAATTCTGATTTTTTAAAAGTTTCTGAATAAAATTTTTGCTGAATTGCATAAAATTTAATATATTGAAATCCGTGGTTCCAAAGGGCGTGATGCCCTTTGGGCGAGTATTTTAAGGCAAAAAATCTGCGATATTGCTCCCAGTGCTATGTCTTTTTTTGAAACAATGTTTAAGGCATTCGCTTTAGAAAAAAAATGTTTGAGTTTATAAAATTCGATAGTCAAAGTTTCACACTAATGCGTGTTTTTGCCAGCGTTTGCTTTTCCATCTTAGGAGCATTACAATACCTCGTGTCGTTTCGTCTGTTCCAATACCAAGCCAAAAACCAACAAGTCCTAAACCGAATTTTATACCAAGCAAATAACTACCTAAAACCATAATGCACCAGTTTGAAAATATTCCATAAAAAACAGGAAATCTTACATCACCTGCGCCTTTCAATGCTCCAACATAAACAAGATTCAATGTACGTCCAAACTCAACATACACAGAATAAATTAACAATGTGCAAACAAGACTGTGAATTTCCGGTATGTCTGTAAAAATGCTGACAACCGGCTTTTTTATTAAGTTGACAAGAATAATCAGAACCATTGAACATGATGTGGCAACAAGCTGATAAATAAAAACTTTTTTATAAGCAATATCATTTTGTTTTGCGCCAACATAATAGCCGGTTTTAATTTGAGAAGCACTTCCTATTGCAATGGCAGCAGAAAACACAAAGCGCAAAATAGTCATTGTATAAACTTGTGCAGACATGGCAAAAGTTCCAAGTGTAGAAATCATCGCCATAATTACAATCTGACTTATATTATACGATAAACTTTCTCCGGCAGTCGGGACACCAACTTTAAGCACAAGTTTATAAGTTTCGGCAGGGACTTTGAAAATGCCTCTAAAAGAAAAATAAACATCTTGTTTTTTTCTAATAATTATTAAAAATAGTATGAAAGATACAACCATTGCAAATCCGGAAGCACCTGCGACACCTGGAACGCCAAGCACAGGCAGTCCAAACCAACCATAAAGCGATAACGCATTTCCTACAACATTTACAATATTTGCAATAATAGAAACAATCATTGCTTCGCTTGTGTAGCCGTAACTTCTAAGAATTGAACCTTGAAGCAAACTAAAAGCATTGAAAAAACAGGAGATTCCTCCAAATATAACAAAATATTGCCAAGCATATTTTCTAACCGAATCTTCTAATTCGTAACAGTTTAGCAATGCTTCTGTTCCAAAAATTACAAGAAAAGTGAGTACAATAGACAATAAAAACACCATTATTGCACTAGCTTGTGCAATGTGGTTTAGTTCCTGCTTAGTTTTTGCAGCACCGATATGCTGCGCTAAAACTATTGAACAGCCTGTGCTAATTACGGAAAACACAAGTGTTATAAAAAAAGAATACTGCGAAACAAGACCTACAGCCGCAACGGCATCGTTGCTATATGAGCTTAACATCATTGTGTCAACAGACGAAACCAAAATCCTAAAGAACTGTTCAACAGCTATAGGAAAAGTTAATTGCAGCATTGGTAAAGCAGCGCGGTTTTTATTTTGAATCATAGATCATCCTGAAAATACTAAAGCAAATATAATTAATTTTTTGCAAAAAGCATAGATACTTTGAATAGGTTTTGTGCGATTTTATCCCTATATACCGGTTTTAATGTTGAGATTGTTTTTCGTTTTGTTTTGCATTTTGCCAAAAATATTCAAGTTCATTCATTGTGCAGTCTTTTATATTTTTGTTTTTAATTTTCGCCTGAGCTTCAACATAAGAAAAACGACGGTAAAATTTTTTGTTAGATTTTTCCATTGCGATATTCGGGTCAATTTTTAGATGTCTTGCAATATTCACAATGCAAGAAAGAATATCTCCAAGTTCGTCTTCTACAGAATTGTGAAAAACAGCTTTTTTATCTTCGTCTGTTTCTGCTGATTCTCGTTTTACAGCTTCTTTCAATTCTTCAAGTTCTTCGTTAAGTTTTTCAAAAACACCGCCTACATTATTCCAATCAAAACCGGCTTTTGCTGCTTTTTTATGCATTTTATAAGCTTTCATAAGCGGCGGAAAACCTTTTGGAACTTCATCAAGAATACTTTCCGTTTTGTTTCTGTTTTCTACGCCTCTTTTTATATTATCCCATTGTGTCAAAACTTCTTCTGCCGTCGTTACCCCGCCCGCTAATTCATTCTGCTTTCCTTTTGAATTTGGAAATACGTGCGGATGTCTTCGTATAATTTTTTCAGAAACATCGTTAAGAGTATCTTTAACTGAAAAATTGCCAAGCTGTTCGTTCATGTATGCAATCATTGCAGCATTCAAAAAAACATCTCCCAATTCTTCTTTTACGTGAAATATATCATTTTCCGTGATTGCATCAACAGCTTCAAAAGTTTCTTCTATTAAATCGCTTCTCATTGTTTTTGGCGTTTGCTCTTTATCCCATGGACAGCCGTCTGGTGCGCGTAGTTTTTTTATAATTGAATATAATCTGGCAAACGATTCGCCTGTTTCTTGTTCGTTCATGTTTTTCTCTTCAGTTAATTGATATAGGATAATTTAGACAAGTATTGAATTTTCTGCAAGCTAAACTCATCAAAAACATCAAAACAATTCTTGCGAAATTGGTTTTGAAAGGCTATAATATGAATTAAAGATTTTCTACATACAAATTATGGAGGATAGTATGGCGACTAAGAAAAAATCTCTTGGAATGTTGATTTTGCAAATTGCATTGGGCTGTTTTTTGCTTGCTTTCGGTATTCTTACTCTTCAGCTTGACAAAGGAGTTTTGGGAAAATTTCAGGCAGGCGTAACAGGAAACGAAGTTGCTATTGCAGTCAACAAGCTCTTAAAAGGAGATGCTGCAAATATAGTTATTATTCTTTTGGGCATTTGTGAAATTATTTCCGGTGCTGGTTTGTTAGTTTCGCTGTTTACATCTTTGGGTAAAGCAGCTTCTATTTTTAATCTGGTTGTGCTTATTGCATGGATTGTTGTAATTGTTGTAATTGACGTAATGGGACCTTTTGGACTTTTGAATGGTGCATTTGAAAGTACATGGACATTTTTGTTTTTCTTAAAAACATTTGCTATGCATATGCTTGTCTTGGGTGCAATTCTTACTGTAAATCACAAAAACTGAATGATTTACCTGAATTAAGCATTGTGGGGAATTTTTTCTTATGAAAAGAGCAATTACAGTTTTGACTCATTTCAAATTGTTTCGCATATTGAACTCTATTCGTAGAAGTGCGTTTTTTTGTGCAAAACACTCAAGAGTGAAATTCCCCACACGCTATTTAAATTTTGTAAAATATGCTAAAACATTGTTTGTTGCAAAGTTGCTGATTCTTGGATGTTTTTTATGTTTGTTTTCTAGCTGTGCAACAATATCTTTAGGTTCAAATTCTAAAACTGTTTCTGGTGTTCACCCTGCAAATGTTAATTTAAATGGTGCAAAATCCATAACAGTATTGTCTTTTTGGGTTGATACTAAAACAGATTTTACAAATCAAAGTGATTTAGAAAGTGCAAACCAAGCTGCTAAATATATTCGTGAATGTCTTGTTGCTGATTTAGAACAATCGAAAGCGTTAAAATACAAAGTTTCCAATGCTGATGTTGCAATTAGCGGCAGAATAATAAAATTCATGGTTGAAACAGAAAATACAGAATACG
>JAAYQG010000135.1 GCA_012519415.1 Treponema sp.
ATGCAAACTTTTCAATTTTTGTAAGTTCATTTTGATATTTATTATCAAGATCATATAGTATTTGTGATTCTAAAAAAGAATATTTCCGTGCTTCATCAAATGTTTGGAATAGTGAAAAATCAACAAAATCAATAAAAAGTATTTGATACTGATATTTATCTACTGTAATACAATGGAATGGAACATTAGGTTCATCATCCTCTCCAAAAACCATCTCTGGTGTTATTGTGCTACCAGGTTGTTTCATAACAATTAAATCAATCTTCCCACCGTACTTCCCGGGATTATAATCTCCTCGAGACACACTTCCAGATAACATAATGGTTTGCAGGCCTTTCTTATTGAGATTATCAACGTACTTTCGAACGTCTGATAATATGTTGTTGATGAAATCAGATTGTTCAGTTTGAATAATATCTAGTATTTTCATATTTTTCCTCGCGCGCCGAAGGCGTCCGCCCAACATTTGCTTAACCTGCGAGGCGTAATGGCGCGATTCTTGCCGAGCGAAGCGACAGCAAGAATCGTGAAATAGCCGAGTCAGGTTGAAGCAGTTGTTAGGCATTATTAAAATAATACATTAAACCAAATAATGGTCCTTCATAATATTCATCATCCGGGAAGTTATCTACCAAATAATTATATATAGAAAATAATATTTGCAATACTTCTTCATTTTTACAACACCCAAGAATTTGAATAATAGATGAAAAGTCTTTAGGATCTCTAATTGAATTAGAATTTATGAAACTTATTATTTCTTTAGAGATATCTCTTTTCAAAGCAGTTCTAGATAATATTCGAAGTGAATTATCAAAGAAAATATCTGTATAATCATTTTCTAATAGCTCTAAAACTTTTAAGAATATATTTTCATTTATTGATATTAATTTATTAATTATTTCAACTCTACAGTCTTGAAAACTATTTTCATTTAATAATTTTAATAACACATTTTCAGATTCTTCATTATTTATATATTCTATGTTGGTTTTATAATTTTCTATTCTTTTCTGATCATCTTTTATTTCTTTAAGTACATTTCGCATAATAACTTCTTCAATATCTGGTGAACGTATAAAAATATGCCGTAGTTTAAATACGGTTATTTCATTTTCAGAAAAATCTTGATTTTTATACCATTCTTCAATATTTTCAGGAACAGATAAAAGTGGAATCTTTTGATATTTGTGAATTCTCTTATTATACATATTCTTCCTTTCCTTAAGCGCAGCGTAAGCTGCGTCTGCCTAACATTTGCTTAACCTGCATTTCCGACCCGAAGGGCTTGGCGCGGTTTGTGCGCAAGCTAAAACCGTGATAATAGCGTTGACAGGTTGAAGCAGTTGTTGTGTTTCTTATCTTTATTTTCTTCGCTTCTAATCTCGATATTCTGCTAATATTCCATACATTTTATACAACATAAACATAACCCTAAATAAAGTAATTGATTTATTGATTTTATACTTGCTTTTTATTAGTATTTTCTTTCGCCTGATTACAGTTTCTATTACTTCTTGTGGAAAATAAAAATAGAATCCCGAACCCATATAATATTCTTCATTCTTCAATAATCTAAAAAAAATATAGTTACCATCATGTTTCTGTTTCGATAAATTAATATCAGACAAACGGTATTCATTTCCATTCTCAATATTTGTTATATGTACGATTTCTCCATCACTTTTTCCAATTCTATATAAAGCAGTTTCGAATATTATCATTTTCTTTAAATAATCAGTTTCGTCTGCCGAGAGAAAATCATTTTCAAGAGAAATGTCATATAGTGATTTTTTCCCATTTATTTTTTCATAAATTGTAAAATCCCAAAAAGGTTCTTGATCAGAGTTGTTTGAAAAAAATATCTGATTTGCTTTTACTTTTAACCCCATACTAATTGCACTATTAAGTAAATAGTCGTGTAAATTATTATTATTCTTAAATATTCGAGTCATAATGTTTTTAAGATATTCTCTATGAGCTTTATAATCCATATTCAACCCTCTTATAAAAAATAATCTACAGTGATTCTGTATTGTACTAGCAAAACCTTTTACATAAAAGAACCAAAAATGTTATTAATTCTTTTTTTTCCGTCCGCGCAGCGTCGAGCTAACATTTGCTTAACCTGCATTTCCGGCCCGAAGGGCTTGGCGCGGTTTGTGCTATAGCAGTCGTAAAACTGTGTTAGGTGATTTTAGGCGTAAGCGTACATTTTTATTGTTTCAAACTCTGAAGCGTGATTATTTTCTTCTTCTTCCAAATCATACAGATTTTGAAGATTAAGCCAAAACTCTGCGGTAGTTCCAAAAAACCTAGAAAAACGAATTGCGGTATCAGCAGTTATAGAGCGTTTCCCATGAATGATTTCGGAAATACGAGTCTGAGGAATTTTAATTTCTTTTGCCAGCCGATATGCTGAAATATTCATTGGAACAAGGAATTCTTCTTTCAGGATTTCTCCAGGATGAATATTCGGCAATTTACCATTAGTGGTAGTCTGTGATTCGAACATTGTCTGCACCTCCATTTTCAAAGGTAAAAACGATTCTCCATTGGTCATTTATGCGGATAGACCAAAAACCGGCAAGATTTCCTACCAGTTGTTCAAGCTTATTGCCCGGCGGAACTCGTACATCTTTAACTTCTTTTGCAGCCGATATCATTCGGAGCTTCCGGCGCGCAACATTATGAATAGTCGGCGGAAGTTTTTTGCTTCTTTGACCTTTGTAAATTAATTCTGTTTCAGAATCTCCAAATGAATTTATCATAATCAAATGCTAACGCAAGGCGGAAGCATTGTCAATCCAAAAAATCGGGTTTGAGATGATTTTTTTCTGCATTGCATACATTGGCGCAGTTCTTGCCGCGCCTCAAGCGCGAAGTTCCAAAAAGTGGAACATAGCGTTGTCGCGGTTGTCATAATCATTTTTATTCTTCATTTATCCTCCGCCCGAAGGCGTCCTTCGAACAACTGGTTGTACCGCACGTGGCTTGCCGCCTGTCGGTTACGAACCTATGTTAGGCGTTATCTTCAATTCCTTCTACAATATTTAGCATTTGTCGTGGCGTTACTACAAAAGGCTTCTCTGGAAAATGCTTTATATTTCCTGTAACAAGATAAGCGTCATTTTCATTTCTTGCATTCATTGTTACGGCATAAAAAACTACATCTTTCGGGTCAGGAATATTTTCATTAACTGAAATCGAATCAAAATGAATTCCAATTTTCTGTATTTTGTTTACAACAATTTCTACAGCTTCTTTTGGAAAATGAAATTTCGGTCGATTCAGAACTTCTTTGTATTCAGAAAGAATTTCTTCATTATAAAGAAGAATAATGTCACCTGCAAAAACATAGTCCACCACAATGTGAGGAACAGAGGTTGATTTTAAAAATGCAGAAACAAGTACATTTGTGTCAAAAACGGTATAAAATGACATTCTATCTTCCTTTTCGGGCAGACTGAATTTCTGCGTTGATTTCATCAAGGGTTAAGTCAGAAACGCCATTTTCTTCTGCACTGTCAGACATTGCTTTCATTGCAAGTATAACATCTTGTGATATTCGTTTTCTAGCATAACTTCTTTTGCCGTCATAATTAAGTTTCATTGTGAAAGGGATGCCTTGTTCTGCTACAGTTCTCTTGAAGAAAATACGGACTGCCGTTGATAAATCAAGTCCCAGCTGGTCATAAATAGCACTTACATCCTCTTTCAGTTTGTTATCAACCCTTATTTGAATCA
>JAAYQG010000136.1 GCA_012519415.1 Treponema sp.
TCGTTTGATAAAAGACCATCACCTATTTTAAGGATTCCAGAAACAGGTTTTATTAATCTTAGCAAAGTCTTAATTAATGTTGTTTTTCCAGAACCATTTTCGCCGATTATGCACAAATAATCACCTTTGTTAACGGAAAACGAAAGTGCAGATGCGATTGGAGTATTGTCATAACCTAGCACTAAATTTTCAGCTACAATATAAGCCATTAAAAATCCTTAAAATAGGTGATGGTCTTTTATCAAACGAAATAGGCTATCTGCCGCAGCAAACTGCGATTCAAAAAGATTTTCCGGCTTCTGTGTTTGAAATTGTTCTGTCTGGAACATTGCCGAAATGCAAATTCCGCCCATTTTATAGCAAGGTTGAAAAACAACTTGCACTTGATGCTATTGAAAAAATGGGAATATCTCACCTAAAAAACACATGCTATAAAACACTTTCTGGCGGACAGCAACAGAGAGTTTTGCTCGCAAGAGCACTATGCGCAACTACAAAAATTATTATTTTAGATGAACCTATCGCGTGTCTTGACCCAAAAGCTACAAAAGAATTTTATCTTCTTATAAAAAAACTAAACAAAGACGGTATAACAGTAATTATGGTTTCACACGATATTATGGGCGCATTGATGTATGCGAGTCATGTTCTTTTCATAAAAAAAGAAAAAAGTATTTTTTGCACATCGAAAGAATATATGACCACCCAAAAGGAGATATTATTAAAATGACAGATTTTTCTTCCATATTTGAAACATTGAGATTTTATCTGGAATTTCCTTTTGTACGTTATGCACTTATTGTCGGAGTTCTTATTGCATTATGTTCTTCGCTTTTTGGTGTAACGCTTGTATTAAAACGATATTCATTTATCGGAGATGGTCTTTCACACGTTGCTTTCGGTGCAATGTCTGTTGCAACAATTTTTGACCTTGCAAGCGACACCATAATTATAATGCCTGTAACGATTTTGGCCGCTATTTTGCTTTTGCGCACAGGACAAAATACAAAAATCAAAGGAGATGCAGCCATTGCAATGCTTTCTGTTAGTGCACTTGCGATTGGTTATCTTGTGCTCAGCATTTTTTCTACATCCGCAAATATTACAGGAGATGTTTGTAGTACATTATTCGGTTCAACTTCAATTTTGACTCTTACAAAAAACGATGTAATTATATGTTCTGTGTTTTCTGTTTTTGTAGTTATATTTTTTGTACTGTTTTATAACAGAATCTTTGCGGTAACTTTTGATGAAACATTTGCTAAATCAACGGGAATAAAATCCGACTTATACAATTTGCTAATTGCAATTATTACCGCAATTATTATTGTTCTCGCAATGAATTTAGTCGGTTCGCTTTTAATTTCCGCATTGATAATATTTCCCGCCCTTGCTTCAATGCGAATTTTCAATAATTTTAAAAGTGCCGTAATATGTTCCGCTGTAATTTCCGTTTTCTGTGCCGTTACAGGAATTTTTGTTTCTATTTTGATTTCTACACCTGTAGGAGCAACAATAGTTGCTGTAAATATCGTATCTTTTTTAATCTGCGTTTTTATTGGGGAAATAAATGCGTTTCGCATTTGGCATTAATCTAAAATTTTGGCATTAATCTAGCGAAACGCCAAGTTTTTGCGAAGCAAAAACTTGAAGGCTTGGTGTGTCGCGGGGGTTTTATCTAAAATTTTGGGATTAATCTGGTGAAACGCTGGGTGGGCGTTTCGCATTTGGCATTAATCTAAAAATTTGGCATTACCCTAGCGAAACGCCAAGTTTTTGCGGTGGCAAAAACTTGAAGGCTGGTGTGTCGTGGGGGTTTTATCTAAAATTTTGGGATTAATCTGGTGAAACGCTGGGTGGGCGTTTCGCATTTGGCATTAATCTAAAAATTTGGCATTAACCTAGCGAAACGCCAAGTTTTTGCGGTGGCAAAAACTTGAAGGCTTGGTGTGTCGCGGGGTTTTATCTAAAATTTTGGGATTATGTTAGCGAAACGCCAAGTTTTCGTGGGCGAAAAATTGAAGGCTGGTGTGTCGTGGGGGGGATCTAAAATTTGGGATATGCTAGCGTGATGCTGGTTGGGTGTAAATTTTCTTTGCATTGAAAATATATTTAATTCATGATAGCATTGCTGATTATATCTATATACCACATCAAGCCAGTTGTGGGAAAGGGAGAAAAAAATGGCAAATGAAAAAGATGCACATGCATGTACATTAGACAAAATTATCAGTCTTTGCAAAAGGCGCGGTTTTGTTTATCAGGCATCAGAAATTTACGGTGGCATGGCAGGTGCATGGGACTACGGTCCGCTTGGCGTAGAATTCAAGCGCAATATTCAAAACGAATGGTGGCATTACATGACACAGCTCCATGATGATGTTGTTGGACTTGATTCCGCAATTTTCCAGCATCATACTACATGGGAAGCTTCCGGCCATGTGGGACATTTTTCAGACCCAATGGTAGATTGCTGCGAATGCAAAGCGAGATTCCGTGCTGACACAATTATTGAAGATTATTGTGAAAAACATAATGTAAAAACCGATAAGCCTGTTGACACAATGAGTCACGAAGAAATGAAAACATTTATTGATAAAAACATAAACTGCCCTACTTGTGGCAAACGTTCATGGACAGATGTTCGCGAATTCAATCTTATGTTCAAAACATACCAAGGTGCTGTTGCCTCAGAAGCCTCTCTTGTTTATCTTCGTCCTGAAACATGTCAAGGAATTTTTACTGACTTTAAGAGTATAGTTCAGTCTAATCGAATGAAAATACCTTTTGGTGTTGCACAAGTCGGCAAATCTTTTAGAAACGAAATTGTCTTTAAAAACTTCATTTTCCGTACATGTGAATTTGAACAAATGGAAATGGAATATTTTTGCAAACCCGGAACCGAAGACGAAATATTTGAAAGGTGGCGCGAAGATAGATGGCAGTTTTATTTGAAATACGGTATTAAAGAAGAAAATCTCAAATGGCGTCGCCACGACAAACTTGCGCATTATGCAAAAGACGCTTACGATATTACATACAAATTCCCGATTGGTTTTGAAGAAGTCGAAGGAATTCACAGCCGCACAGATTTTGATCTTTCTCAACATATGAAATATTCAAAAAAAGACATGAGCTACATTGACCAAGATGATGGGAACAAAAAATATATCCCATATGTTGTTGAAACATCTGCTGGTCTTAACCGTAATTTCCTCATGTTTCTTTGCGAGGCTTATGAAGAGCAGAACGTTGGCACAGACGGAACGGAAGATTATCGCACGGTTTTACATCTCGACCCGCGCCTTGCTCCAATTACAGTTGCGGTTCTTCCGTTAATGAAAAAAGACGGAATGGCTGAAAAAGCAAAAGAGATTCAGCAAGAACTTAGAGAAGATTTTGTAACAGACTACGACCAAAGCGGCACAGTCGGAAAACGCTACCGCCGCCAAGACGAAGTTGGAACACCATTTTGTGTTACAATAGATCCTGGCACACTTGATTCGGAAAGTCCTGAGTACAATACAGTAACTCTTCGATTTAGAGATTCAATGGAACAGATTCGAGTTCCTGTTGCTGAACTTACAACACGTATTCATCAGGAAATTAAAAATTATACGCGAAAATAACATACCTTACCAAAAAATAGCGAGGATTGTTATTTGCAAAAAGTTTTGTTGTCGGATTCAATCGTTTTATTTCGACTTGTGCCTTAATAATTGAACATTTCGTAGATATAAATAAGTGCCACAACAAAACAATATGATAAAAAAAGCGGAATCTTCCCTTAAAAAAGATTCCGCTTTTCAAGGCAATTTTTATGGAATATGTTGCATTAGGAAAAACAAAACTACTTGCCAGTCGCACTTCGTTTGGCGCTCTGCCGATTCAGCGAGTTAAAGATTCAACCGAAGCTTTAACAATTATCAGAAAAGCATATGAATCTGGCATTAATTTTTTTGATACAGCAAGAACTTACAGCGATAGCGAAAGCAAAATATCTTCTGCTTTATGCGATGTGCGAAATGATATAATAATAGCTACAAAAAGTGCTTCTAAAAATAAAAACGATATTTTAGAAGATTTACATACAAGTCTTAAAACTTTGCGCACGGATTATATTGATATTTATCAGTTGCACAATCCGCATTTTGTACCGAAACCGAATGACGGTAGTGAAATTTATGAAACATTAAAACAAGCGCAGCAACAAGGAAAAATTCGTTGTATTGGCATTACAAGCCATTCAAGAATTTTAGCTTTAGACGCAGCACTTTCCGGTCTTTATGATACCGTTCAATATCCCTTCAGCTTGCTATCTTCACCTGAAGAAATTGACCTTGCAAAAATGTGCAACCAGCTCAATGTCGGATTTATCGCAATGAAGCCACTTTGTGGCGGACTTTTGACAAATATTCCGCTTGCATTTGGTTTTATTCGTCAATATGAAAATATAATTCCAATTTGGGGAATTCAAAAACAGACTGAACTTGAACAACTTTTGTCGCTTGAAGCGCAACCGCCTATTATTAATGCTGATTTTAATGCTGCCGTAGAAGCAGAACAACAAGAGTTTTCTATAAACTTTTGCAGAAGCTGCGGTTATTGTCAGCCTTGTCCGGCAAATATTCCTATAGAAAATGCAAACAGAATGAGTTTGCTTTTAAAACGTTCCCCAAAAGAAATATGGCTCACCCCTGAATGGAACGAAAAAATGAACAGAATTGAAAACTGTACCAAATGCGGCGAATGTGCTAATCGCTGCCCATATCACTTAAAACCATTTGAAACATTGAAAACTCATCTTGCAGATTTTAGAGCGCAATATGAAGAATTTAACGCAACGCATAAGTGATTCTTCTAAAAACGGAAACATTAAACGCAAAATTCAAGATTAAAACTCGTATATATGAAAAAAATGATGTATACTGTTTTTATGAATAATATATTTATAAACCAAGTAGGTTTTTTGCCACATTCCCAAAAAACAGCAGTAATTAAAGCTACAGATAAATCTTCCGCTTCTTTTTTTCTTGTTGATACAAACAACAACAAAGTTTTTGAAGGAGTCGGAGTCCTTTTTGAAAATGATGCGCTTAGCGGTGGAGATTATTACGTTTTTGATTTTTCCCAATTTACACAAACTGGAATTTTTTCAGTAACAAGCGGAAATGAAACCTCTTCCTCTTTTATGATAGCTGATAATATATATAACGATTTGTTTTTTTCAATTTTGAATTATTTTGCTATTTCACGATGCGGCGAACAGATTTACGATAAAGATTGGGGACACAAAGCTTGTCATACAGGTAAAACACGAATCTACGGTACAAATCAATATATTGAAGCATCAGGCGGCTGGCATGATGCCGGCGATTACGGCAGATATGTAGTACCGGGAAGCAAAACTATAATGGATTTGCTTTTAGCATATGAATTATTTGAAAAAAACGGAACAATCAATAAATTTTTTGATTTCGACATCCTTTCAGAAGTTCGATTTGAACTTGAATGGTTTTTGAAACTTCAACGCGATGATGGAGCGGTTTATCATAAAGTTTCTTGTGCAAGTTTTTGTGGATTTATTCCGCCTGAAACCGAAACAGAGGAATTAATTGCTTCTCCCGTTTCTACAGCTGCAACAGCAGATTTTGTAGGTTCTCTTGCATATGCATATTCTTTTTTTGTAAAAAAAGATAAAGATTTTGCAAAAACACTTTTAGCAGCTGCAAAAAAAGCACAAAATTTCTTAGATATTAACTGCGACATTATTTTTGATAATCCACGAGGAATTTCAACAGGAAGTTACGGCGATAAAAATGTTCAAGATGAACGTTATTTTGCGCTTTGTGCACTTTTTGATGCAACAAAAAACGAAGAATATATTGAAAAAGCTTTATACATTAGAAAAAAATGCAAAAATTCTCGTTATAACAAACCGTTAACCGATGATTTTAGCTGGAGTAGCGTTGCCGGTTATGGAAGTGAAATTCTTTTAAAAAACGAATCTTTTATAAAAGATAAATCAATTATAGAAGAAATAAAGCAGAATTTTCTCTCACATTCAAAGGAACTCGTTGCCAAAACAAATAGCAATCCGTTTAATGTATCAATTACAGAATTTTTTTGGGGAAGCAACGGGCATCTTATGGATGAAGTTCATGCATTAAATGTTGCATTTGATATTTCTAAAGATAAAAATCTTATTAAAGCTGCACAACTTCAGTTAAATTATATTCTTGGAAATAATCCAACAGGTTATTGCTATGTAAGCGGTTTCGGTTCAAAACAGATAGAAAATCCACATCACAGACAATCCGCATATTATAACAAAGCTATGAAAGGAATGCTCGCCGGCGGTCCTTGTTCCGCTCTTTTGGACGATACGGCAAAAGAAAAGCTACAAGGAAAACCACCACTTCAATGCTTTATTGATGATAACAAAAGCTACAGCACAAACGAAGTTGCAATTTACTGGAATTCACCGCTGGTTTTATGCCTTGCGTGGTTATGCAACGTGGCGGCGTAACGCAATTGCGTAAAATGGTTGTGAATTATAGAACGATATTATAGAACGATATGATGATATATTAACATTTATCTTAAAATTTCCGATTCTTTATAAGCAACCATTTCTTAGAATTAAGTGAATATTTTAATATAACCTTATCTAAATACAAGAAATATATGCAAAAAACCTCAGCAAAAAGCAAAAACTTAAAGCTATAAAAATTTCAACATATTCAATACATAAGGAGTCGTTCATGACTAAAGAACAGTTGCGAAACATTATAATCTTTTTTTTCTGTTGTGGCTTGACTTTGATTATTTCAGGGTGCAAAAGCATTAATTCTTCAAAAAAATTTGATAATAAAAATTCCAAAGCCAATACTGAAGAACTTCCTTATGAAGAATTGACAACTGAAAGTAAAAAGCATTATGAGCATCCTGTTTCACCTGTAACATCACCGGAGAAAAGAACAATGGCATCTGTTAGCAAAGAATATCTTGAAACTTTAAGCCCTAGCGCATTTAATGAAATTTGGGGATATTTGATTTCCGGCGAAGATCGATTTTATTCTAAAGATTTTCCGATTACCGACATCGGATATTTTGGAGCAGGTCTTTCAACATTCGGCAAACTCGTAGATGCTCCTCCCCGCTCAAAAGTGCCAGAAACAAATGCACGCGTTCATATGGTTGTAATAGACAGCGGTAGAGCACTCACTCATTTTTGCCTTGATCCGGAATTTAAAATTCGCAATACATTGATTGATTCCCTAATAAAAGCTTCTGCCGATTACGATGGGCTTCAGATAGATTTTGAACTTGTAAGCGCAGATGATAAAGAACATTATTTATCTTTTTTAAGGGAACTTAAATCAAAATTAAAACCTAATCAGATTTTAAGCGTTGCAATTCCTGCAAGAACAAAAAAATTAACTTACGACGCTTATGATTATGAAAAAATTGCAAGTATAGTTGACCGCATTATTGTTATGGCATATGACGAACATTGGAGCACAAGCGGACCTGGCCCCATTGCTTCGGTAGACTGGTGTAAAAATGTTCTTGCATATGCTCAAAGCACTATTCCTAGAGAAAAATTCATTATGGGGCAATCTTTTTACGGTCGTGCATGGTCAAATGATAATACAGCTGGTGCATATAAGTTCAGTTCTATAGACAGGCTTTTTAGAGGTGAAAATGCAAAGGGAAAACTTTCAGATGATACAAAAATCTCAAGAGTGCATATCGATAATGGAATTCCGACATTCACTTTAAGCAAAGAAGTAACTTATACATTTTATTTTGACAACGCATGGTCTTTGTCAAAAAGACTTAAAATGTACGAAACAGCAGGCGTAAAAGGTGTTTCGTTTTGGCGTTTCGGCCAAGAAGACAGTGATATTTGGAAACTTATAAAGCTAAAATAAATTGCTAAATTTTAGTTACTTTTTGTATTTAGCCATATAAAGCAAACATAATAAAAATTACAAAAAATTAAATCTTCTTCCAAAAATTTATTGTGTTTGCTATACTGAATTTATGAAACAAAAAGTCAGAACATTGTTTTTGTTCGCATTTTTTTTACAAGTTTGTTTCCCTATTTTATCATTAGAATACGAAAGTTATGCGTGTGCATTTTCAAGTAACTTCATTGAAATATATAAATTATCACATCTTGAATTTGACCCTGCAGTTGATTCAAAACAAATGCAGCGTCTATGTGTTCAGCTTTTAAAAAGTTCTTTTCAAGTTTCTTCTTCAAAAGATATATCTAAAGCAGCTGAAAATATAAAAACGAAAGGCGCAAATGAATCATTTCAAGAATCAATCAAACTTTTTGAAGAAAACAAAAACAAATCAACGTTAGACATAATAAAAAGCCTATACATGGATGTTGGAGAATCATCAAATCTATTTTTTGCAGAAACTATAAAAGACAAAATGCGCATAAAAGATTTATCCGCATGGGACAATGGAAGATTAATTGAATTATATCGCTGTGCAGTCGGTGCAGGATATATAAATAAAGAAGATGCAGTTTCTGCAATAAAACCAGCTGTAGATTTTCTTGTAAAAACGTATGAAAATTGGGACGATTATTTTGCACATTATTTTATAGGAAAACAATTTACCATGCTGCATGAGGGAAAATATTCTTCATCATTTGAGTTATGCCTTAAAGCATATACAATTACAAAAGGCAAAATCAATTATGGAAAAATTCCGCTAAAAAAAACATCAACAGAAATTTCAAAATCGAATATTATTCTGGATTTAGCTTATACGCCAAGCCCATCTGGTCGCCAATGGGAATCTGTACAAGAACTCGCATCTTCAAAGAAAGTTCTGAACAACAGAGATTTAACAGCTGTAAAAAACTTAAAGAAAAAATTCCCGAATGTTCCATGTATCGAATTTATGGAAATTTCGATTCTGTTTAGACAAAAAGCTTATAGAAAAACTCTAAATTTATGTTACAATCTTGAAGAAACTACGAACAATTCGCCAAAAGATTCTCCGCTTTATCAACAAATTCAGCTAACTTATGCAAAAGCCGCTCTTAAAGTTTCAAAGCCAGCAATAGCTGAAAAAGCATTATCAAAACTACCGGAAAGTGTTTTTTCTACTGCTGAATATCTTGAAACGGAAGGCAGACTTTACATGGAACTTTACGGCACATCAAGCAGTTATGATAAAAACGAAGAATATAAAAAACTTGCAGAAAAAAGTTTTACCGCAGCAGAAAAAGCCGGTTTCAAACTTCCACAAGATATAAAAAATTGGTTAAGGTCAAATGGGATACGTTCATGAAAAAACATCTTAAAAAAGCAATTTGTTTGTTCATGTTTTTTTGCGTATTATTTTGCTTTGCTCAAAAAAAACAAAATCCCAAAAAAAACCAAGAACAACTAATAAAAGAAGTTAAAGCTAAAATAGAAAAATCAATGTTTGAAGTTGTTGTACCAAAACCCAAAGAAGAAAATCTTGTTTATATGTACGACCTTCCTTTTGATTTTATTGACGATTCAATAAGAAACGATAAATATTTACTTGTTGCATCGGCATTTCTTGCAAATGACGGCTTGTTTTACTCTTCGGCTGCTCCATTTAAACTTTTGGAACAAACCCAATACGGTCCATATTATATTCGAGATAACGGCGGGAAAATCTACAAAATAGGACAAGTTGAATCTTTTGCAACAAATAGAGGCTTTATTGCTTTTAGAGCGGAAAATTTTGACGAAAAAAAAACAAAAACGTGCCTTTCTGCAGGTGAATCTCCGGGTATAAATACACAAGTTTTTACTGCTGCATATGAGCTTGGAGATGGTCTTGTTGTACGAACAGGAAATGTTACAGCAAAAATAGACGAATCGAATAATGGCGAATGGAAATGGTTCAGATTTTCTCCATCGGCAGCTCCAAAAACTTCAGGCGGACCGCTTGTAAATCAAAACGGCGAAGTTATAGGGATTATTGTTCCGGAAGTTGATACGGAATCTTTTACTTACGCGCTTCCTTTTGACGAAGTTTATGAAATTGCACCGAACACAGGCGAAGTTATTTATCAATTTCCATATACTATGATTTCTATGGATAAAAAAAAGTTCCATCATAAGTTTTATAATGAAATTTCTTTGCCAAAAAATCTTGAAACAGTGCAGAAAACTCTTAGGACAGGTTTTTTGCGTTATCGTTATGAAATAGCAGAAAATCTTATACCGCATTTTGGTGCAAAAGGCAAACAAGGCTTTCTTTTTTCTTCAGGTTCATCAGACATTCTCTCAAGTGGAACGGTTCCGGCTTTTCCGCTTCTTGTAGGACTTTCTAATCAGAATAAGTGGGTTTTTCAGCAACCACAAAATATATACGAGGAACTTTCAGAGGACGGCGGCGGAATAATATACGGCGGAATGATGGGAACTATTTTTGCCGTTGTAAAAAAAGCTGATAATATTCCATTTGAAAAATTTTGCCTTGAAAGCTCAAATTACATTGATTATTTGCTTTTAGTAAATGAAATTTCTCGAACTGTTGCAGGCGAATCTGTGCCGATTATTTCTTTTGGTAAAGCAGTAAAAGTTGATAATTATCACGATGCACAAGGACGAACATGGTACATCGATTATTGGAATTTACCTTTTGCAGATTCTATGGCTGTTTCTTATGCTTTGCCATTGCCAGAAGGCATTTTTGTTATGCTCAAAATTTCTAACACAGATACAATTACAGCAATTTCTTGTAAGTCGCTTGAATTTGCCGCCGACTGCGTTTATCCACGATATGTTTCAACTCTTAAAAACTGGAAAGATTTTCTACTTTTCTTAGAACAAACAAAAACCGTTTATCCGCCTTTTGATAATCTTGAACTAAAACATTCAGATGAAGCTATTTCAATTAA
>JAAYQG010000137.1 GCA_012519415.1 Treponema sp.
CATGGCCGGGATTTCTATCAATCAAAACAAGAATAGAAATTTTATTTGTATTTAATCCGCTTACTGCTTCAAGCTGATTAAGGTTTCTCATAGCTTCACTTTCAAGGTCATTATCAGCTGCCATATAAATCACAAAAGTCCATAACCTTTTATTCCCGTCAGTAATGAGAATGTTCTCTTTAGAAAGCGCACCACCGCCGCCGCCGCCGCAAGAAATTATTGCAAAAAACATCAAAATCAGAAAAAACTGAATTTTATTTTTAAGATGATAAAACAACATAACTCCTCCAAAATT
This sequence comes from Treponema sp., assembly GCA_012519415.1. Taxonomy (GTDB): domain Bacteria; phylum Spirochaetota; class Spirochaetia; order Treponematales; family Treponemataceae; genus UBA1240. Next base: position 296 of record JAAYQG010000137.1, read on the forward strand.
TTCTACCAGCTTTTTACATGGTATGTTCCAAACGGATCTTCAAAAGTGCTTCCGTCTGTAAAAGTAACTTTCCTAACAAAGAAATAATCAATAAAAAAAGGAGCCGCCGGCGTACTGTAAATATAAGGGTCAAGATTCAGTATGAAATTTCTTGATTCACCGCTTGCGATATTGTTTGAAATTCCTTCATCCGGAAAATCTGCAAGAATATGGTTAGAACCGATAAAAGGATTAGTTCCGTTTTTATCGCTGTAAACCATGCAAGAAATTTTTATACGCTCAACATCTTTTGTAGATGTGTTTGTATAAGAAAAATGAACACCGCAATGCGCATAACAGCCGGGAAGCGAGCCGATTTTGCATTCAGGAATACTTATTACAAAAGGAGTATGCCCTGCGCTACTGTTTTTGCTTACACTGCCGCCACCTCCTCCGCTACAAGACGTAAATAAACATAAGCAAACTATTCCAATAGCTACTGGAAGTTTTTTGCATTTGTTTAGATACAAAACATTCTTTTCCATTTTTATTTTTCTCCTTCATTTTCAAGAATTTTTATGCGCTTTTGTATTTCAGAATCATCAGAAAAAAGCGCCGCCTTTTTTAAGTATTTCAAAGCTGTAATAGAATCTTTTTTTTCATATTGATAAATATCCGCTGCAAAAATAAGAACAGCGATATTGGAAGCGTCTTTTTTTTCCAACAAAGAAAGAATTCGCAAAGCATTATCAAAATTGCCTTTTTCAAAATTCAAAAGTGCTTCATAAAAAAGCGTTTTCATATCCGAATGTTTAAGTTCATTAGCTCTTTTGATATAAGACTCAGCTTCATCAAACTTGTTCTCTCCGAGTGCTTCATATGCTTTTTCTAAAAGCTGCGTATTAGAAGCAGTGCGTATATAAAGGATTTGTCTGCTATCTATAAAATTAAAATTTTCATAAATATCTTCATAATCAGCGACATATCCTGTAAGCGTGTATGAACCGGGTAATATATAGCCAAAATCAAACCTTCCGGTCATATCGGAAAAAACGGTTTTTGAAAATTTAGAATCAGTTGAACTTGTCAATGTAAGCTCAACGGAACCAATTGGAGTGTTAGCCCAGTCGTAAATCATGCCTCGTAGCACTTGTTTTTGCACAACATTTTTTTTAGCTGATTTACACGACACAAGGGAAAAAACAAAAGCTAAAACAATAAATATTTTTGCAGTATGTAATAGACCTGCAAATAAATCTTTTTTCGATTTCACCATAACCTCTCTTAATCCTTTTGAATTTTTCCGTCTTTATTTTTTTTATACACGGTAACGGAACCGTCCGGATTACGAATTCGAGCAATTTCCGTTTTGTCGGAAACTTGTTCCGGTTGAGTTTTTGTATTTTGTGAACGTTTTTCTAAAACAGGCTGCGCCAAAGAGGGAAAAATGGAAGAAATATTTTCAAAATCGTTTTCAGCAGGTTTAATAAAATGTATTGAATCATCAAAAGCAAAATTTCCTTTTGCAATTATTTTTGAGCCGTTGCTTGTTATAGAAAAATCTTTAATGAATATATTTTCCGTCTGTTCAAAGTCAGCATATTGCGCTAAAAAATCTCTTAAACCGACCGCTGTAGTTTCCAGTTGGAATCCTTTAAGTGTAGTTTGTGCATTTTTTAAAGCAGGAACTTTTGAAGTTATCCGTTCAATAGCAGAAAGAGGCGGAAGAATAGAAGAAGTAGGTTTGTTTTTAGCATACAATTCAAAAGTGCAGTCAAATTTTTTGCTGCCTGCATCTTTTTGCATAGAAGTTATTGAAACATTTTGAAACAAATCAGTTGCAATTAATTTTTCAAGAAGAACAGACGGTTTATCTGTTTTTGTTTTAAAAACAATAAATCCGTTTTCGTTTTCCGTAAAAGTTTCAACAACAAAATTATTTTCTCTAAACAAATTACTCAAACATAAAAAAGAAGAAAATGAAGAAGAAAAAAACTGTTCTTCTTTTTTAATAACTTCTACTTGTTCAATCAAAATATTTTCAGTTTTAGGTGAAAAATCTTGAAAACTAAAAAAACCGGTAACTAAAAACAGAAGAAAAGCAAAAACTAAAATTAATAAAGCATATTTGATTTTCTTTTTTTTATAATTTTCATTGAAAATAGGTTTTGCATTTTGAATATCTTTTTCTGAAAAATTAAAGCTTTTTTCTATGCTAATGTTTTCATTTGATTTTCCAATGTCTGTAAATAAAATTTTAGGTTCATGAAGATTTTTATCATAAAATACTTTCTGCGTTGCGGTTTTATGCAATATATTTTCTTTTACAAAAGAAGCTCGTGATGCAATTACTGCAATTTCAGAAGTAAATACATATGAAGAATATTTCACTTTTTTCTCTTCATATATTTCTCTATTGATAACAGAAACTAATGCAAACTTCTTTTTTTCAAAAGTGAATATGCAATAACCCCATATAATTTTTTCATCAACAGACGGATATTCTTTTTCAAGTTGTTCAAGCAGATATTTCCTTTTTTCTTTTTCGAAAACCGAATGTTTTTCAGGCAGCTCAAAGAAAAAAGAAGCACAAACATCAATAATTTTCTTTTTCATTTTGCTACCGCTCCATAAAACACAAAAGATTTGCCTGCAATAATGCAATCTGCTTTGTACAAAATCGCAGTATCTTTTTCTTTTTCGCTTGTTACCGAAACAGCTTCAGCAAATGAAGCACAGTTTTTTTTCCACGATTCTATATCTTTATTTGTTACAGCATTTTGAAAAGATTCAGATAGAAAAAGCACTGTTTTTATTTCATCTTCACTTTGAGAAATTTCCCTCAAAGCATTAAGCGGAGGGATAAGAGCTTCCGGAACTGAAACTATAAAAAGAGAAAGAACAAAAACAGAACATATTATTTCAAATAGATTCATATATAGCCTCTGCTTCTTTGTTCAACATTTCTATTTTGTTGTGAATATTTGTTTTTTCTCTTTCAAGAAGTTTTCTTTTCTGAAATATGAGCGAGTCAAGGCTTAAAATTATTAGTGAAACAGCAAATACAAACAGCAACACAGAAGCAAAAGAGAATCCCTCATCTGTTTTTTTAAGTATGCTAAAAAAATTATTTTTTCCATGAAACAATGTCGGAAGCATTTCCTTCTCCTCCTTCTTTACCGTCTGAACCGTAAGATATAATTTCAAACGGTAAATTGTTGCTGCCGGGAACTTTATAGATATATTGATTTCCCCAAGGGTCATTGCAAATTTCTCTTTCGCTGTAAGGTCCGTTCCAGTTTGCAGGGACCGGCGAGATGTATGGTTTTTCCCAAAGAGCAGCAAGACCTTGTTCTTCCGTTGGATAAGTGCCGCAGTCAAGATAATATGTCTGCAAGGCAGTTTTAAAAGAGCTTATTTGCGTTAGTGCGGCTGTGTATCTTGCCTTGTCGATATACTTGATTGCAGAAAAACCAACCGCAGAAGAGAGAATGAGCATTATTGCAAGAGATGCAATAATTTCTGCAAAGCTAAATCCTCTGTCAGATTTAGACAATTCAGTCTTTAGTTTTCTAAAATTTAATACCATTAAAAACCTCCAAAAGATGTAAGAAGCGGCACAACCGCTCCTTGAATAAGATAAGCAAGATAACTAGCTGTAATAATAAGACTTGCCGGTTCGCAAATTTTTTCCGTTTTTTTTATGCGGTTTATTTCCGTTTCTTCATAAAAAAGCGAAAGATATAAAAACGTGCTTTCAATTTCTCCTTGATGTTCAGAAATAAAAATCCACGAAACGACTGTTTTCGGAAAAAAATTTGTGTTTGCAAATGAAGCAGAAACAGAAACTCCTTTTTCAATATTATCTTTTATTGAAAGGAGAGCTTTTTTTAATTTTAAGTCTTGAAAAAAAGACAATGTTTTTGAAAGCGATTTGTTCAAAGGAATGGAAGACGATGTAAATAAATAAAGAAAGTAAAATAAAGACGAAAGACGATGTTTTGGATTATATGTTTTGTATAGAAAAGCAAAAAAAACACAAGACAAAACGAAAAGCAACAAAAAAGCTTTGAACACGCTTTGAAATATGGAAGAAATATCGCTATTGCTTATAGCACCATAAGAAGCAAACAGTGGAATGCCTTTTATCAAAAGAACAGCTGTTGCACAAATAGAAAGCACAATTATTCCCAATGGATATAAAAGAATTGCGGAAAGATTTTTCATAGATTCTTCTTCTTTTTTTATGAGAGAGCGGATTTTTTTAAGCGCATCTTTTATAAGTCCTGTATCTTCAGCAGCTTGCAATAAGAATAAGTATTTTTGAATTGATTTATGAGGAAAGAATTCCTTGAGCGAAACTGTAAAAGTTTTTCCTTTTTTCATGTTTTCTTCTATATATAGAGCACTTTTTTCACCTCCTTCTGAAAGAATATGAAGTGCATCGCTTAATATAATTCCATGTTCCATAAGCGGGAGAAGAAATTCAATAAATGAAAAAAACTCTTTTATGTTTTGTGTTAACAACAGATAACTCCTTTTTCATATATCAATGTTTGACTTAGGAGTTTTAGCTTTTTGTTTTCATCTCGCATTAATTCCTGCCCAATAACGCCTTTTAATACAGCTTTTACAAGATATTCTGCAGCACCCATATCGATAAGACGAATAAAAGCTTCATCAGGGTATCTTGTATGCAATGTTGCAAGCACAAGATGTCCTGTAAGAGCAGCACGCACTGCAAGATTTGCGGTTTGTGTATCACGAATCTCTCCAATCATTATGATGTCTGGATCTTGTCGCAAAACTCGTTTTAAGATTTCTGAAAAAGTCATGCCCGTTTCTTCATCCGTTTGAATTTGTGTAATGCTTGGAATACGGTATTCGACAGGGTCTTCAATGCTGATTATTTTCTTTTCATCAGTTCTTAAATATGAAAGCATTGCATTTAATGTTGTTGTTTTGCCCGAACCTGTAGGACCAGTTACAAGAACAAGTCCGTTTTCTTTTTGGATAAGTTGTTTTATAAGCGAAAGTTCTTTTTCCGGAAATCCAAGTTTATCAAGTGAGAGTATTTTTTCTTCTGTATGTAGAAGCCTCATCACTATTGATTCTCCATAAACTGTAGGCACTATAGAAAGGCGCACATCAACAGGTGGCGAAGAGCTCACCTGTATTGAAAATCTGCCGTCTTGGGCACGTCTTTTTTCAAGAACATTTAATCTCGATAGCATTTTTAATCTAACAGAAAGTGATAATGCTTCTTCTTTTGAGATTGCATTCCCGTTTTCTATTAATTTTGATACACGATACCGTACAAAAAATCCGTCGACAAATGAATCTATATGAATGTCGCTCGCTTGTCTGTTTATTGCTTCAAGGATTATGGAATTCAGAAGATTTATAACCGGTGCATTTGCTGCAATACGTTCTATGTTTACAGATTCTTTTTCTAAAAGAAGCTCATCTTCATTTGGTATGTTTGATGTTTTTGTTTCTTCCCTTGAAAAAAGACGACTTAAGCGCAAAGAAAAATCTTTTTCTTCAATAATTCTAAAGTGAACTTGTTTATCAGAAAAAAATGAAAGTAAAAATAATTTTGACTGTTCTTCCGTTTTGGATGTA
>JAAYQG010000138.1 GCA_012519415.1 Treponema sp.
ATGAACATACATTAAATACGGAATATTATGAATACTTTACGGAAATTAATAGAAAATTTCAACACAAACATCAAAATACGCTATGATGAACAAATGTCCAAACACACAACTTTTAAGGTTGGTGGAAATGCAGATGTTTTTTTTGACCCAAGCTCAATAGAAGAAATGAAAACATTAATTAGCTTTCTCAAAAAAAATGAACAACCTTTTTTTGTTTTTAGGGCCGGTTCAAATATCGTTGTAAGCGATTCGGGAATAAACGGCTCAGTAATTTGCACAAAGCAACTGAAAAGCGTAAAAATTTTGCAAGAAAACCAAAGCAACATTGCATTAAAATGTGAAGCAGGCGCATTAATGAACGATATTGCTTCTTTTTGTGAAAATAACGGCATAAGCGGTCTTGAACCTTTTTCCGGATTACCCGGCACGATAGGCGGTGCTGTTTTTATGAATGCTAGATGTTATGAATATTCCATTTCAGACATTATCAAAACTGTTCTTTTCTATAACAGCAAAACCGATTCAATAGAAACTTATCAATTCAATAATGAAGATTGGGCATATAAAAAATCTCCATTTCAAAACACAAACAATATTATTTTAGAAGTTGTTTTAAGTTGCAGCAGAGGAAACCGCGCACAAATTAAAGAAAAAAATTCGTATTATATAGAAGATCGCCAAAAAAAAGGACACTTTAATTTTCCATCAGCAGGAAGTGTTTTTAAAAATAATCGTGATTTTGGAAGCCCTTCAGGAAAAATTATAGATCAAGCTGGTCTTAGAGGATTTTGTATCGGCGGCGCACAAGTTGCCTCTTGGCATGGAAATTTCATAATCAATAAGGGAACAGCCACAGCCGAAGATATTCACAATTTAGTTTTATACATAATTGAAAATGTAAAAAACAAAACAGGCTTTACGCTTGAACCGGAAATTATTTTTAAAGGAAGAGGTTTTGACTCTTAATTTTATACAACTAAAAAAGCAAGCATTATACCTTCAATAAAAAAATGCCGACAAACTAATATATTGTTTTATAATTTTACATAAAAATCAGTATAGCTTTAGTCTTTATCATAGTGAAAACTCCCATTGACAAAGCTTACCTTTGACTTTTATACTTAGTTCAAGAGGGACAGGAATTTGCTACAATTATCATTCGTAAATTACAGAAAAGGTTCCTATATTCTGGTTGAGGGAAAACCTGATTCAAGTCGATTTTTCATCATCCAGAGAGGACAAGCACAATGTATTCGCGAAATAGATTTTGCGACTGCCCCAAAATCTAATATCTTGGGGCCGGGCGACTTCGTCGGCGTTATTCCATGTATGTCAAATCACAACCAGATTGAATCTGTTGTTGCGCTTACAGACCTTGTCGCTATTTCCGTCCGCAGAGATCAATACTCAGAACTTATCGAAAAAAACACTCCTGTCGCAATGAAAATAATTCGTGTTTTTGCAGCACGAATGCGGGAAATGAATGAAACACTTTTGAAGATGGCTCTTCAAAAAGAATCTAATAACACAGAAACACAACTTTATAATGTTGCCGTTTATTATGATAAAGTAAGAGAAATAGATGCAGCAACTTATGCTTATTATCATTATCTAAAGACACATCCGACAGGAAAACAAGCAGAAACAGCAAAAAAACGATTTATAATACTTCAAGAACGCTCAAAAGCAGTTCATCTTGAACCAAAAGATGATATGATTCGCGAATATCCACAAGGTGCTATGATCTTTGCAGAAAGCCAAAGCGGGCAGGATATGTACATTATTCAAGAAGGTCAGGTTAAAATTACAAAAATAATAGATACTAAAGAAGTTGTTCTTGCAGTTCTTAAAAAAGGTGACTTTTTCGGCGAAATGGCTCTTCTTGAGAATCTTCCGCGCTCAGCATCTGCAATTGCACATGAAAAATGCAAACTTATGGTAATAAACCGCAAAAACTTTGATCAACTGGTTTCAACACAATCGCAAATGATTTCAAGATTAACAACAACATTGGCAGAGCGTCTTTGGTCAATGTATAGACAAGTTACAAATACTCGACTTACAGATCCTATTGGAAAACTTTATGATATGTTGGCACTCGAAATTGAAAAACAACGCTTGCCTCTTTCTGAAGCATCGCCTACATCACTTCAATTAGATATTTCTCCGCAGGAACTTGCAAATATGTGTACAATTCCGCCAGAGGAGCAATATTCAATACTTGACATTTTTATAAAAGAACAACGAGTGAAAGTTATTAAAAACAAGCTTTTTGTGCCTAATTGTCTTGAAATTATCAAACATGCAGCGTACTACCGCAAACAAAAAGCAACAAAAAAATAAATAATATCACATAAAAACATTGCTTTTTATGAATTACACTCCGATAATCAAAGTATGAAATTTCTTTTTAGAAAAACCCGTTTTTTAAAAATTACTCTTTTATTGATAGCTGTTATTCCTTTAATGGCGCAACAATTAGAAATCGATGCAACAGCAGGAATTACAGAAGATGGCGCAGAAGCTACTGTTTCAATAACCGGAAAAACAGGAACAGAACAAGCAAAAGAAAAATATCCTGTATCATATCGCGGAATTTCATTAGGAATGCCAATAGAAAAAGTAAAAGAATCACTCAAAGCAGATAGTCTTTATGGTTATCGCGGCGAGAGAGACGTTTCGCTGCTGCCTACGCAAAACAGAGTTCTTATTGAAAGCGAAGGAATATCATTTTTAAACAGAAGTTGGTTTCAGTTCTATAATGACAAACTTTACACAATGATTTTTAAGCTTGACAGCAACCGTGTTGATTTTTATTCGATTTTTAGAGCATTACAAGATAAGTACGGCGAACCGACAAGCCTTGATCCTGAAAAAATCGTATGGAAAAATGAGCAAGTAACATTAAGTCTTGAACGTCCGCTTATTATAAAATATATAGATACACAAGTTTTTGCAGAGATTCAGAACACATCTAAAGTTGATAAATCAGCAGAAGAGTTGACTCGAAAAGGTTTTTTAGAAAGTCTATGAAAAATGCAAAATTCTTTATGGTTGTCGCTTTTATAACAACAGTTTTTTTTACAAGCTGTAAAGAAAACACAAAAACAGCATCGTTGCAAATTATTTGCCAAAATGGAAAAACAACAAACATAAAAGTAGAATTAGCCATTACACCGGAAGAACAACAAACAGGTTTTATGTTTCGTAAAAATATTCCGGCAGGAACCGGAATGCTTTTCATTTTTGACCATGACCAGTATCTGCATTTTTATATGAAAAATACCCCAACCCCGCTTTCTATCGCATATATTGATTCGGAAGGCTTTATCAAAGACATTTTTGATATGAGTCCTTTCAGTCTAGAAACAATTTCCAGCTCAACAAAAGCAAGATACGCCCTTGAAGTGCCGCAAGGTTGGTTTAACGAACAAAGTATAAATATCGGCGACAAACTAAAAATTACCGACGAATTAATAAGAAAAAAATAAGCTTATATTCGCGCTAGTTACAACTCTCAAAACACCACAAACCGAAACATTAATCCAATGCGAAACACAAGTTCAGATTAAATCATTTTCCATTTTTTCGAGCATTTGTTTTGCAAGAACATCATCAGGATCAAATTCAAGAACTGTAAGGAAAAATTTTCTGGCTTCGGCAAAATCGCCGCTTCGCATTGAAACATATCCGAGATTAGACATAATTTTTGTATTATCCGGCTCGATACTCAACGCATACACCAAAAGCTTTTTAGATTCTTCAATTTCACCCAATTCAAGAAAACAAATTGCAAGCTCATTAAATGTGTCTGTATTTTCGCCGCCGCAAAGAACAGCCTGATTAAATGCTGATTTTGCATCTTCCCAGCGTTCAAGCCGCCTTAACGCCCACCCCAGCATAAACCAAGCATTCCATACTTTTGGATTTTTCTCAAGAAAAAGGCGAATCTGTTCCATTCCTTTTTCTTCTTCGCCCATTAAAATGAAATCATATGCAGCCTTAAACTGCTCATCTTCAAGATTTCTAGAAGAAATATCCTGAATAATTTCTTTTGCTCGATTATATTTGTAACGTTCATCTTCGGAAATCTCTTCATCAAAAGAAGAAACAAGAGAAAGATAAGTTTCTAAAACGTTTTTAGCACGTGTAAAATCTTTTTGTTTCAAAAAGAAAAAACCTGCATTAAAAAAAGCATCAGGTACAGGGACTTCTGATGTCATTGCCTGTTTGTAATAAATATAAGCTTGATCGTCGCAAGCATCGGCATCTTCTGTTAGACCAGATTTCCTATACGACGAGCCTCTTTCATCATAAAAAAGCGCAGAATTTACAAGAGTTCCTACATCTTCAGGATCAAGTCCTCGAAGTGCTGAAAAAATTTCTTCGGCAATTTCATAATCAGCATTTCTAGCTTTTAAAACAGCCGCTTCTGTAAGTTCTTTTTTTATATCCGGGCGAACAGACAAAAGCAATGAACGATAATAAGATAAATGAGTATTATCTTTTTCATACGCCATAATCGTTAAAATTCCAGCTAATATCATTTCCCACGAAAGAGAAGAACTGTCAAAAAATTCATCATCAGACGCAGGTTTTTGAACAGGCAGAGGAATTGTTACATCAATTTGAAAAGCATCTTCCGGCACGGAAAAGTCTTCGGGTAAAGTAATATATACTATTGAATCAAGTGGATTTTTCATAAATTTATTCTTTTAGTTCGGACTAATGTCCGTTATTAACATTATTTTCAGCAAGCTGATTTATACGGACACTCGTAATATAATTGTTGATTCGGATTTTATAAGCCATAGAAACAGATTTTTTATCGTACAGAACACGAGCTACAACTAAATCTTTGTGCCCTTCAATTTCATCAACAGCCACTACAACACCACGTACATAAATTATTTCACGCGGATCGTTAAATTCAAAACGGATCATTATAATCTGTTTAAGAATAAACGATTTTAAACCTATTAGAATAAGTTTCGCACCGGAAAAAGAAATATCCCTTAAAACACAATGGCGCGGAACATTTTGAATATAAACAATAGTTTCTTCTTTCTGAAGTCCGAGCTTTCTTTTTGAAATAGCTGAAATAGCAATGCGCTCTTCTTTGCGCCTTACAGCATTGGCATTTGCTTCAAGAAGGCTTCCCATAATTGAAATTAAATCATCTGGCGGTCTGTTAATAAAATTTAATGTTACAACTACCAAATCTTCTGTATCCATATACGGAACAAAATCTTCAACACGAGTATTTACAAAAAACACAAGCGGCCTAGAATCTGGTTGGACAAAACAAAAATGAAGACTCACTGATGAGCTTTCTTTCATAGCTGCAAAAGCACCGCCGTTTCTACTAATGATAACTTTAGCCGAGAGAAGAGAAGTGGAATTTAGAATACAAGGCCATTGTCCGCCTGTACATTTAATGTAAATTTGCCGTGTATCCCAAAAAAGAGTCTTTACAATTTCTTTAGTAAAAACAACTTCGATATCTCGATAAATATCATAATATCGGCTTAGCTGTTGACTAGAAACTACACCCATGTATAAAATGATAATTTATTATACAGAATTCGTCAATTAAAAACAGAATAACTTACAGAACAATTAAAACTTAATTCTCTTCTTTTAGAACAACTTTTGAAGCTTACATCGCATCGTTTTGAGGGATTGAATCCGCCGTATTAACAAAATTTATTTTAATATTTTTCGTTATAAGCCATTGACAGTTTTTTAATATAAGTATATATTTTTACACATCACGGGGGCGTAGCGAAGCTGGTTATCGCGCTGGCCTGTCACGCCGGAGACCGCGGGTTCGAGTCCCGTCGCTCCCGTAAAGCTCACCAAAAGGTGGGCTTTTTTTTGTTATCGCCTTAGCAGAGTTTTTTAGGCGCGTAGAGAAAAACGCCGTGAGTATACAAGTGCGCAAAGCACCATACATACACACTTGCATTTTTCGTAAAACTCTGATTTTATATACAGGATCTTACCGGTTTTCTGGCAAGATCCGTCAACGGGCAGTAGCGCAGGGGTAGCGCGCTTGGTTCGGGACCAAGAAGTCGGGGGTTCAAATCCCCCCTGCCCGATAAACTTGCCCAAAAATATCCGAATACACAAAAAGAATTCAAATGGCAGTAGCTCTTTCCGAAAAAACATCGCTGAGTAAATCAAACAACAATCAAACAAAGTCTACATCCACCTCCTAAACAAAGGGCACTCGGAATCATAAGCCCTTTGACTTTGAGGGTATGTAATGTTCTGCCTGATGAAAAATTACAGAGTTCAGGGATTTTTTTGCGTGAGTGTGGCGAGTGGAATTTTATACAAATACAGAAAAAATGCTTTTTCAATTTCTCAAATCCATGTATAATGATGAAATAAGTATTTCGTCGTAGATTTTATATTGGCACTTTTCCCAGTATAAGATTTACGGCGGATATGGAGGGGATAAGTTAGAAGGACGCTCCGCGCGGATAAAGAGAAAATAAATATCAAAACAATCACTATTTTGGAAATTATTATTAACTTACAGTAATACAATAACTTATATAGTATTAAATAAATAAGATTATTATTGACATATTGTAACTTTATGGGTTACACTATAGGTGTGATTAAAAGTTTTAAGCATAAGGGTATTGAAGACTTCTTTCGAACTGGAAATAAAAAGGGCATAATACCCGAACATGAAAGAAAGTTGGCTAGAATATTAGACCGTTTAGATGCATCAACTCAAGTTAAGGATATGGATTTACCCGGATATCAACTTCATCCTTTACTTGGAAAGGAAAAGGGTAGATGGGCTGTATCTGTAAACGGAAACTGGAGAATTACATTTGAATTTATAAATCAAGATGCAATTCTTGTAAATTATGAAGATTATCATTAGGAGATACCAATATGAATATTAGAAAACCTACTCACCCAGGTGAAGTATTATATGAGGATGTAATAAAACCATTAAATATCACAATAACCGAGGCGGCATTACGTTTGGGTGTTTCAAGAAAGGCATTATCAGAATTAATAAATGCTAGGACAAATTTAACACCAGAAATGGCAGTAAGAATTGGAAAAGCAACTAATACGACTCCTGAGAGTTGGATAAATATGCAAAGTAAATTAGATTTATGGCGTGTTAATCAAGAAAAACAAATAGTAATTCGGCCATTATCAAATTATATAGCTTAAAGAAATTTCTTCTAACAACTGCTTCAACCTGTCAACGCTATTATCACGGTTTTAGCTTGCGCACAAACCACGCCAAGCCCTTCGAGCCGGAAATGCAGGTTAAGCAAATACTAGCTTGACACCTTCGGCTTGGCAAGAATCATAGACAAAAAGAAATCAAAATAGTACATGATTTAAATATATGTACCAAAAATCATGAAAATGGTACGCAAAATTGACAAATGTACCAAAAAATGTAATAATAGGACATATGACTGACTTTAATCCTGTAAAACCCAATAACGAGTTACCTTTTCTGCCTCCTGACACTTCAAAAACTGAAACTGTGCGGATTTTAAGGCAGGAGAACAAAACGATAGCAGCTATCGCGGAATTAAAGGGCATTGCAAATATTATTCCTAACCAGTCAATACTAATAAACGCAATTGTTCTACAGGAAGCAAAGGATAGTTCTGAAATTGAGAATATAATCACAACAAAGGATGATCTATATAAAGCCGTATCTTCAACAATTACAAAGCTTAATCCTGCAACAAAAGAAGTCATGTTCTATAGAGAAGCACTTTACGTTGGCTTCCAAAAGATCAAACAACGTGGTTTTTTATCTATCAATGATATTATTGAGATTCAAAAAATACTAATACAGAATGATGCAGGGATTAGAAGGACGCCAGGAACTGCGTTGGTAAATGATAAAACGAATGAAGTTATATATACGCCGCCGCAGAATTATGAAGCGATAAATATGTTGTTAAAAAACTTCGTTGAATATCTTAATGACGAAGAATCTTCATTAGTCAAAATGGCTGTATTGCATTATCAGTTTGAGACAATTCATCCGTTTTATGATGGTAACGGTAGAACAGGTCATATTGTTAATATCCTGTACTTAATATTAAAGGGTTATTTGGATATACCTATTCTATATCTTAGTTCTTACATAATAAGAAATAAGGCTCAATACTATGAGCTACTTCTTTCGGTTTCAAAAGATAACAATTGGGAAAACTGGATTTTATATATATTAAGTGGAATTGAACAGACTGCAAAAGAAACGATAGTTAAAATAAAAAAAATACGTAAGTTGCTTGATAGTACAATCGAAACAGTTAAAACGAAAGCTTCAAAAATATATTCTAAGGAATTAGTGGAGACACTTTTTGTTAATCCATATTGCAAAGTAAAGTTCATAACTACTTCAGTCAATGTTGAAAGAAAAGCTGCCTCACGATATCTTCATCAGTTAGAAGAAATTGGAATTTTGAAATCATATAAAGTAGGGAAAGAGAATATATTCATTAACGTAGAATTAATTGAATTATTGAAAGAATAAAAAACGCCTACCTTTGTGAAGCCTGTGATTTTGAATTAAACGGCAATACAGAGCAAATGTATTCATTCATTGAAAATAACTGAAAAACACATAACAAGAAGTTCAAAGCGGATGTCGCAATCAAGCTGCGCCACCGTTTAACTCATTGTTATGCTCACACGCCATGCGAGGATAATTTTAGGAGTAAAATAAATATTGACAAAAGGGCTATTATAGAATATAACAATTTTGACGGCAGTATAAGAGTTGAAGTTGACAAGAAATTCAAAGCTGAAAACCGGTCGAGCCGGTTTACGGTTTAACCTAATGTCAGACGGATGCTACGCACAGAAGGGAACATGAGAGTAATTTTAGACCCGCGAATAGAAGCGATTAGCACAATTCAATATTTAAGCAATTATTCGAAAATAATACCTTTTCCACTATTGAATAAAGAGAAGAGCGTATATACGGATTCTATCGATACTTTCTTTTCAAATATGAAAGATCATAAGGTTCTGAGTATTACAGAAAAACTTGCAACCCAAGGGTTTGTTTTCGACGCGCCTTATTATTTTGCTTACAATTTAAATACACAATGGAAACTAGAAGCAGATATAGAAAACAATTATCTTGGAACAAGAATATCAATAAAAGATGCTGAAGAATATAATGAAGCAATTAAAGATTTTATCAAAAAATCTCGATTTGAAGAGTTCATCGAAATAGGAAAAACTATATACAATAATGCTATAATGGAAGTATGTGATCAAATAAAAAGTATAAACGCAGAAAAGGAACTTGAAAACTATTTTAGGCAGAAAATAGGAGAAAGTGAAATAATATTATCAATAATTAACAATGGTAATTTCGGAGTTTGGAATGAAAAAAACAATAGAAAAGCGATTATTATTGGATTAATGGGTCAATTAGAAAAAGTGAAAATTAACACGCTGTATATACGATCATTATCTTGGCACGAATTATCGCATTCGATTGTTAATCCAATTATTGACAACCTGGAAAATATTATAAATAGATATGAATTACTATTTATACCTATAAAAGATAAAATGGAACAATGCGCTTATCCGAACTGGAAAACAGCAATAATAGAGCATTTGATTAGAGCTTGCACCAATAGGTTAATATTAAAATACTATGGTAAAGAGCAATATGATAAGGCGAATAAAAAAGAGTACGAAAATGGATTTGTATACATTAGCTCATTATTAAAAGCACTTGAAAAATACGAAATGGAAGAAAACATATCTTTTTCTAGCTACATAGAGAAGAATATAGCAGAAATCATGGAGAATCTAACACCCGCCAAAGAACATCAGCTCTCATGACCAGTACTTGAATCCTACACGGATAAGGCACTCTTCAGAGCTTCTCTTTCCGGAAAAAGCGAAGCGAAATGGATATAGTTTGCAATTATAAAAATATCTAAAATACAATAACTTAGGACGTTACTTGACGGCGACATTTTCAATATGTAGAAACTATAATGTATCTTGTTAAAAACATCGTCCGTTTTTTACTTTGGAGCAGCTTATTTGGTTTGCTCCGCAGTGGTAGCATATTTCGTTGGTAAGATTTTCCCCTGCAAAGTACTGCCTTATATTTTCAAATGTTGTCTCTGCAATTGCTGTTAATGCATCCTGTGTTAAAAATGCTTGATGAGCTGTAATAATAACATTAGGAAAGGTCATAAGACGTGCAAGGAGGTCATCTTCTATAACTTCTGCAGACCAATCTTCAAAAAAATATTTTTCTTCCTCTTCGTACACATCAAGAGCTGCTCCGCCTATAGTTTTGTGTTTAAGAGCATGAACTAGTGCTTTTGAATCAATGAGTCCGCCTCTTCCGGTGTTAATTATAACAGCGTCGTTTTTCATAAGAGCAATTGATTTTTCATCTACAAAATGCCTTGTTTCTGGGGTCAGGGGACAGTGAAGCGTTATAACATCGCTTTGTGTAAATAGTTCTTCCTTATTCACATAACGTACATTTTTTTCATTTGCCCATATCTCATCAGGAAAAACATCAAAGGCAAGCGTTTGCATACCGAATCCCGCAGTTATATTTGCCATAATTTTCCCAATTTTTCCGGTTCCAACAATTCCTATGGTTCTTCCGTGAAGATCTCTTCCGGTTAAGCCGTTGAGCATAAAGTTTCCGTTTCGTGTCCGGTTAAATGCCTGCGGTATTTTACGTGTTAACGATAAAAGAAGCGATGCAGCATGTTCTGCAACCGAATATGGCGAGTAGGCTGGAACACGGGTTACATGAATTTTATTCATAAGTGCTTCAAGATCAAGGTTATTGTATCCTGCACAGCGCATGGTTATAAGCTTAATGTTGTTTTTGTGAAGAATATCGACAGTTTTTGCATCTATCTTGTCATTTACAAAAGCACAAACTACATCAAAACCGTTCGCTACCGGAGCGGTGTCCGGATTTAGATGAAATTCAAAAAAACGCAGATCATATTCATACTTATTATTAACTGCAGTAAAAAAAGCAATATCATACGGTTTTGCATCAAAAACTGCAACGGAAATTTTTTTCTCGCTCATATTGACCTCTCATATTAATTCATTTCGTAATTTTTACCAAACTACACGAACATTAAGTGTTTTGGACACCATGTAGACAGTAGTTATTTTCTCTTATCACCCATATATTTTACACTTGTTCAAGGTTGCAGTATAGTGTCCATGTAACTTGTACTACAATTAGGCAATAAGTCGAGAAAAGAATTACAAATGTAATATTGTACTTGAGCCCGGTGAATGTCAGTTTCGGCAAATGAAAATTTATCATTTTGATAATAACACTTATACAACTGGAAAGAATTCTAAATTGGATGTTTTGGATTTAGACCTTTCTTTATTCCGTAATAATTGTTAATAGCAACGAATTTTGTGAGATTCTGGTAAATATCAAGTTAATTTTTTATCAAATTTGCAAATTCTATCATTTAATAATATCAATTGATGGTGTCAAATTGCATTTCTGCTGATATAATGATTTCAGTAAAAATATGTATCGTAAAATGAGGTGTACATGCCGGCGATATTTGCACATTGGCTTTTAGGTGAAAAAAGCATAAAAACTTTAGATGCTCGAAAGCGTGCTATAATCTTGGAACATAGAGAGACATTTAATCTTGGGCTTCAAGGTTCCGATTTTACATTTTTCAAAAACATGGGTGCAGATAAAGAAGTTTCGGACTTTGGGAATTTGCTCCATGACCAACCGGCAGTTTATTCCATAAAGGAATTTACAAAAGTTTATAAGACTTCTAAAAATCCTGAACTCCTTGCATATATTTTAGGTTTTATTGGACATTTTACGCTAGATACAAACTGTCATTGGTATGTTTTCAGCACAGAAAAAGATGGAGTCGACCACAACGAATTGGAAACTGAATTCGATAGATATTTAATGATTCAAGAGGGTTTGAATCCTGCAATGGTAAAAATCGAGGAGTATATTTTTCCGAATGCGTCAGACTTAAAAAACATTGCCAAGCTTTATGAAGCCTTCGGCGAAATTCCAACTGAAAAATTCGAACAATCTTTTTTGGACTTTTATAAATTTAAAAAAATTATTCGAAAACTTCAGATATTGCCTTCGTTTCTAATTAATCTTACTCTCAAGATATTCAAAAAAGAACATTTATTCGGTATTTTTATGAAAAAAAAGACGAATAAGTCCCTATCAAAATACATTAATTCTCTGCATAATTGTTTTGAAAAATCGCTATCAATGTATCCTACATTAATAGAAAATTTTATGAACAGTCTTGATGGTGCAAAGTTAGACACATATTTCAATAGAGATTTTACACGAAAAGGAGAAAATGACTGATGAAAATGAACAGTCTGGAAAAAAAATGGGTATTATATGATGTTGGAAACTCAGCTTTTATACTGCTATCGACAGCTATAATTCCCATTTATTTTGATAGTTTGGCAACAAAGGCTGGTGTAAAACCGGCAGATGCTTTATCGTATTGGGGCTATGCACTCAGTTTTGTAACATTAATTGTTGCACTTTTGAGTCCTGTGCTTGGCGCGATTTCAGACATGAAAAACATGAAGATAAAAGTCTTTGGCGGGACATTGATTGTCGGCTGTCTGGGTACACTTTTATTGGGATTGCCGTCATCGTGGATATATTTTTTAGCTATCCTTATTTTGGTCAAAATTGCATTCAATTTAAGTTTGGTTATTTATGATGCGATGCTTGTCGACATAACTGAAGAAAGCAGAATGGATGTTGTTTCCTCTCACGGTTTTGCATGGGGATATATCGGCTCGACTATTCCGTTTATTATCAGTTTGATAATAGCGATGAAAGGCAAAGACTTTGGATTAAGCACACAACTTTCGTTCATTGTAATCTTTGCACTAAATGCTATCTGGTGGTTCTTTTTTACAGTACCGCTGTTGCGTTCGTACAAACAAGTGAATTATTTGGAAAAACGAATTTCCAGCTCGGAATCTTGGAAGATTATTAAAGACACACTCAAAGAAATTAAAAATGACAAAACAATTTTATTTTTTCTTATTGCATTTTTCTTCTATATAGATGGTGTTAATACTATTATCAACATGGCAGTTTCTTATGGAAAATCTTTAAGCTTGGATTCTACGGGATTACTGCTCGCATTATTGATGACTCAAATTATAGCCTTTCCTTGTTCCTTGATTTTTTCACGTTTATCTCGAAAATATGAAACATCTCTCTTGATAAAAATCTGTATCGTAGCTTATTTTTGTATCACAGCCTTTGCAGTTCAGCTCGATCGCCTGTGGGAATTCTGGCTCCTCGCTGGGCTTGTCGGTATGTTTCAAGGAGCTATTCAGGCACTTTCTCGCTCATTCTTCAGTAAAATTATTCCAGCAGATGAAAGCGGAAAATATTTCGGCGTTTATGATATATGCGGTAAAGGTGCCTCACTCGTGGGTACACTTTCTGTTGCAACAATGACAAAACTTACCGGCAAGCAGAGTTTGGGAATTATCGCCCTTCCCTTCTTTTTCATCATTGGCTATATCTTTTTTGATAAGAGTGTGAAGCATAGCAAGAAAAAATAGTTTGATTAAATAATATATACCAAGCACATTGATGTACAATATGTGCTTGGTAATCAGGCAAGAACAGGACAACTTTTATTGTAAAGGGAACCTTCGTGTTGTTGTGCCTATTCTATGCATCGGCTGGCGAAAACGGAAATAAGCTTTATCTATGAAAATTTGCAGTTTTGGGCATTTTTTTCGGTACTGAATTTCTAAGCCTTTTCTTGTCATCGTACATTTTATGATCAGCTCTAATCGAGGCGGAATAAATACTTTCGTCAAGCTCAGGATTATATTCAACTGCACCGATAGATACGGAAAAATCATAATCTCTTTCGCTGTCAATAGATACAACATCTTGTTTTACATTTTTGATTATTGCATCTATTTCTTCACGTTTTACATTTTTCACTATAACAGAATACTCATCTCCACCTATGCGATACACCCGACCTATACCTGCAAAGTTTCTCTTTAACACTTCGAATGTATCTATGATTGATCTGTCTCCGGCGGCATGACCAAAGTAATCGTTTATATATTTCAAGCGATCGATGTCTATTTGAATGATAAAAACCTTTTCCGAATCGTCGATTTTTTCAATATCTTTTATATATTTTGCACGATTATCAGCTCTTGTAAGACCATCAGTATATGCCATCTTTTGAAAGAACTCTCTCTCTTCGCGTATCTTTCGTCTTGTTCCATAATCTTCAACCTGATACACAACCAAAGTAACAAGGTACACCATTACACCGAGAAGAATAAGATACGAAGTTCCCTTTTGTCCGGTACTATAAAATAATATGATTTCTATAACAGCACCGATGAATGCAACAAACAGTGCTTTGAGCTCTTTTAAGGCTCTGTTATTTTTATATATAAAAGCTTCTATTATGAATATTACTAAATAATATACACAAACAAGACCTACAAAACCTATAGCTATAGGAAGCATTTCCGACAAACTTGAGATACCCAAAAACTCAAGAGTAATACTAACAAAGGTGTTTATAATAGCCAATAATGTTATAAAATCAGTAAGAAACCGCTTTTTCATCGGGATAGTTTCTCTTATATACAAGCTTACAGATACAGGAGCAAGCAAAGTCATGAGTGGAGAAATCCGCGTAACATAATAGGTATTTTTGCTTAAAAGCTGTAACATTCCCAATTCGCCTAAGAACCAGTTGCCCATAATAAAAACATGAACACCTAGATAAAAAAGACCATACTTTTTTTCTTTATGCATTCCGGCGATAAAAAAAGCAACAACTGCAAGGATTCCTGAAACTGCAATGGAAAGTGCGAGGCTATTCCACCAAATCGTATTAAAAAAATTGTGAGCAAATAAAGCATCTTTGCAAGATATTAAAATCTCAGGACCATAACCGTGTACAGCTTCTCTGTGAGAAAAAAGCGAAATCTCAATTTCTTTACCTTTTTGTTCAGGTTCAAGCTTTATAAAAACCCAAAACTTGCCTAAATCATTTCCTAAAAAGGTATCTCTGTCAGTGCCCATTTCATAAACTTTTTCTCCGTCAATATTTACAACAACAGACTGCATATAAGATTTTAAAGCTATGTTGGCACCGTCCGGAATGTTTTTGGGGATAGTATTTTTTATTACCAATTGCTCGGTTTTTGATACATCAAAATAATAAGGCAAACTGTAAGTTGATTTATATCCATCTCCACTCCAAGTCCAACCCTCTGTAAAGGATATAACATTTTTATCTACAAGATATAGATCTGGCATATCGATAAAAGATGGGACAAAAAATATAGAAAATAATATAATGGCAGATACTACAAAAAAACCTACTTTATTAATTCTTTGCATTTACCACCTCTCACAAAAAACAACTTTCATCTTTATGCTTCAATGATAAAGATTTTTTGAAAACCGTTTTAGATATTTTTGAGGTACTCCTTATTAATTTAAGCCTGTATTAATATGTCGGTGATAATTTTACAATCAGCCTAGCATTTGCTTAAACCGGAAGCCATACATTATAACATATCATTTTAAGACAATATGAAGCGACTTCCAGTAAACATATATCGCAAAAAACGGAAACTCTTCAATATACACAATAATCTATGTTGGTGGAGATGTCTATAAGGGCACCCAACTCTATGTGTCGTTTTGACTCCAACTTGACCATATTTACTCCGAAAAAAGTCGGTAAAAAATGAAAAAGTATATTCCATAAAGCAAACTTTGGGTAAACCCAGATTGCGGCTTAAAAACACGCGGTCTTGTCGAAACAGAAGCCGCTTTGAAAAACCTTGTTGCTGCCGCAAAAAAAGTTAGAGGCTGAATATGCTATCATAACTTCAGTTTTAGCAATGAAAGAGGTGTTTTATGCCATTTTTTATGCAAACAAACTTTTAAGTACTTTGTTTAGTACTCTCGAGAATATTCATAAACTCTTTACCGGTAATTGTCTCTTTTTCGAGTAAGTAGTCGGTTAGAGATTTCATGGC
>JAAYQG010000139.1 GCA_012519415.1 Treponema sp.
CCAAATTGTAAGATATGTAATTCTGAAAATGTTTTGTTTGATTCTGCTAAAATTTTGAATAAATATGAAATACAATATTATAAATGTCCTAATTGCGGATTTATACAAACAGAAGAGCCTTATTGGCTCGATGAGGCATATTCATCTGCCATCACATCTTCTGACATAGGATTAATTAATCGAAATATAGAATTTTCACAAAAATTAAATACGTTATTAAAAATAGCTTTTCCAAACAAACAAAGCTTTTTAGATTATGGTGGAGGTTATGGAATATTTGTTAGACTAATGCGAGACAATGGTTATGACTTTGAATGGTATGATGAATATTGTGAAAACCTCTTTGCTAAAGGACATGAAAAAACTAAACAGCACTATGATATACTTACGACATTTGAAATGTTTGAACATATTGCAAATCCCATGGAACTGATTGAAAAACTAGTTTCCTTGTCAGATTCAATTATTTTTTCTACTGTGCTTTTACCGGAAAATACTCCTAAAGTAAAAGACTGGTGGTATTTTTGCACAGATTATGGACAACATATAAGTTTTTATACAAAAAAAGCACTTGAATTTATAGCAAAGAAATATTCATTGAATTACTTCTTCTGTTTGGGGTTTCATATTTTTACAAAAGAAGTAATTAATATTCGTCGCATAGAATTTTTGATGAAGCACAAGAAATTGATTAATTATTTTTATCATAACAGAGTTTCTTTATTGACATCTGATTATGAAAAAATTACCGGAATTGAATTAAAATAAGCATAAAATTGAGAAACAATAACCAAAACCTAATTCAAAATCGTAATTTCTACACGGCGATTTCTTGAGCGGCCTGCTTCTGTGCTGTTTTCGGCAATAGGCTGTTCTGCACCAAAACCTTTAGAAAAAATATGATATGCGTCTTTTACGCCAAGCTCTATCAAATATGATGCTACAGCCTGCGCCCGCTGTTCTGAAAGCTGCTGTCTTGAGTACACAGAACCGGCAAGAGCAGTATGCCCTGAAACAAGCAAATCATTATCAGGATACATTGCAAGAATTTTTGCAATTTTCTCAAGCTTGCGCTTTTCACTTTCCTCCAAGACGGCAGAATCTGCTTTAAACTGAATGTTTTCAATACTGATTGTAATGCCTTTTTCTGTTGCAACAACATTGGTATTATCAATGCCTAAATCTTTAAGTTGATTTTGAACTTCGGAAACTACTATTTCGGGCTTTACACGAATCAAATCGGCTATTTCTGCATGAGCAGTTCCTTCAAAAACAGAAGTCATTCCACTAACAGTTTCAATTACAATACGAAATTCTTCATCGTAAAATTCAATAGCGCCGTTTTCTAAATTCCAATAAATAGTTTGATTAGCAAAACCCAAAGTGATGTATGGATAATCAATTGTCAAATCAACAGGTCGTTGTTTGTTTATAAAATTCATTGTGTATTTTGCAAGGATTTTATGAAGAATTTTTCCGTTTATAGATTCAGGCCCAACATAAGTATATTGCACTCTAATTGGAACTTTAAACGGTGTTTCAAGAGCAAATCCTCGCCTTAAATCATGAGCTTCTTCTCCGGAAGCTGTCCATGTATCACCGGGTTTTAAGTCCTTATCAGGAAAAATCGGAACATCTCTTACAACCGGCATAAAATATTCGTCGCCAATATCATATTTACCAAATTTATTGCGTTTAAAAATGCTGCGATATTCTTCGCCCCATGTAAAAACAGGATTGCCAGAGCGATCGGAAGAAGATTCTGAAATCATAAAAACCGTATCATGTTCAGCCCATTCATCATCAACTGCACCTACTTTTACAGAAATACGATTAACAATTTCTGCATGATGGCTGAATAATCCATTAAAATATACATTTTCGTGAACAGATGAAAGAACTCGATAGCTATCGCCCTCGTTATATTTAAAAGTGAAGCGCTCTGCATTTGCTATCATAAAAACAGAAAAAAACAGAAAAAAACAAATAATCTGTTTCGATTTTGTGAATTCTTTATTCATAAAAAGACCCCTATAAACACACATCATATACAATTTTGCAGCAACAATTAAAACTACAAAATATACCGACTTTTAGCTTTTATATAAACAGTTTCAAAATTCCATTTAATCAAACATTCGAGCAATGTTTCATTAGTTTGGAATGTTCCGTATTAAAAAAACATCATGCCGCACGAAAACTTTTGGCAAATTTGTTTATTGACCCGCTTTCGTTTATCGGAAAAAAGCGACCCACTGTTAACAAACCTTGTATGAAATGATTAAAACAGTTAATGTTTGTTTATGAACGCTGAATCAACCTTAGCCATTGCAATAAACAATTTCAATACGCTTTTGGCTACAACAAAAATAGGGATTTTTTTCATTGGTTTTGCTGTTTTTCTTTTTTTAATATTGCTTTTTTTTGTATTTTTTTATTTTGGAAAAAAAACAGGCATACTTGAAACACAAAAACTGCAAGAAAAACTTATAGAAGAAGCAAGAATTGACGCAATAAAACGTTCGCGCTCTGTGCTTAATGGGCAACTTATCGAACAGATTGCTCCACTTTTTCCTGATTTTCCATGCAATATTGCAGACTGCCGTTTTATCGGCAAACCAATAGATTTTATTGCTTTTGCAGGACTTGAAGAGAATAATTATACAGATGAAATTCTGTTTATTGAAATAAAAACTAATAATTCCAAACTGTCACCAAGGGAACGTTCACTAAAAGATGCAGTTGAAAAAAAGAAAATCAGATGGATTGAATACCGCATAAAAAACTGAATATACAATACCGGTTAAATCCAAATTTATAGTTCGATCCAATAACGCCAATCTATGTAGTTTGCGAATGCTGAACTATAGGGTTTCGCTATTAAAGGGTTTCGCTATATTATTCTAAAATTTATAGCTCAACTCAAATGCGAAACCCACAGCCACAAACCGTTTTTAACCTCATCTTATTTTCTTGAACCAAAAACTTTTCTAATTATTTCAGATGAATATTCAAGCGGGTTATCTCGTATTTCAGCTTCTTCGTCTGCAATTTTTAAGAAAACCGCATCTAGAGCTTTTTTTGTTGCATATTCTGCTAAATCAATATCAATTTCTTTTATGGCTTCCTTGCCAAAAATTGAAGTAACTTTATTTGCAGAACTTCCGGCTTTATTGTATGTCGTTATAAGTTTTTCCCATGCTTCATTTGCAGACATATTCCCCACAAGCTTTTGATCAAGAGAAGCGGCAATTTTCGGCTTATAAAGCGATACAAGCTGGTCATATGTTTTTCTCTTAAGATATTCCGTCGCAGCATTATCCTTACCTGTAACAATTGCAACACCATCGCCAACTGTCATCCCTGTTATAGCTTCTGCAAAAATAGGAATAATTTCAGCTGCGGCAGCTTCTGCCGTTCGGTTTAAACGCAAAATTACATTTTCAATGTTCTTTTTGCCATTAGGAAGTTTAGAAACCGTTGCAATCAACTTTTCTGTTTCTTCCGGCAAATCAATATAATAAAGCGGGTTTTTATAATATGCATCTTCTTTTGAAAGCTGAACAGACGCAATCTTTGCTCCTTCACTTAATGCGGCTTTTAATGCCTGAACAGCATCGTCATTAGAAAATCCATATCTGGTAGAAGTCTGCAAAACATTTGTAGAAGTCGGCACAGTGTTTTTTGCAGGCTCAGTTTTGGCATCTGAAGACTCACTAGAAGATTCAGTCTCCAGTTTTCGTTTAATCTCTTTAAGAGATGTATCCTGTGCGCCTGTTGCAAACAAAGAAACGCACATAATGCTGAAAATCAGCATTGCTGAAAAAAATCTAAAATATTTCATATTAAGATAATAACTCATTTTTTTTATTAATGGAACAGGGGCGTTTTGCGTTTGGGATTAGAGCTACAAATTTGGGGTTTAATCTAGCAAAACGCCAAGTTTTTGCGGAACGCAAAAACTTGAGGATTGGGTGTTCGTGGGGTCTATCTAAAATTTTTGGTTATGTTGGCGAAACGCTGATTGGGCGTTTTGCGTTTGGGATTGGAGCTATAAATTTGGGACTATTCTAGCAAAACGCCAAGTTTTTGCGGAACGCAAAAACTTGAGGATTGGCGTTCGGGGTGGGGTGCTGTTGGCGAAATTTGTTGGGTTTTTGCGAAAATTGGGAAGATTGTGTTTCTTTGGGTATTTTTATAGATATAAATTTAGGGTTTATAAAAATAAGGCTTTATTTTTTTTAATTTATGTTTTATCCTAAGAATACCGATGAGTAAGGAGTTCTCTAAATAAGATTTTTTTAAAAGGCCGGAGTGCATGAAAAAAAAGCTATGCTTCTTTCTATTACTAACAATCTCTTTTAGCATTTTTGCAGCTGAAAAGAAAATAGAACCAACTACAGCAAAAGATATTGCTGATTATGCACGGACAAAAATTATTGACCAAATTGAAAAGCCCTGTGCACCTTATGTTCAAGACGGATATTTAATTTTTACAGCAGATAAATCTGCAAGATTTGTTGGTATTGCTTTTGATTATGAAG
>JAAYQG010000140.1 GCA_012519415.1 Treponema sp.
CGAAAAATGCAGTATCGTTTTTCTTAGCCATTGTTTGTTCCTTTTGTTAGTTTTGTTCACCAACATTGTCGAATTTTCAATGGCTTTTTTCTACTCCAAATTGCGAACTTTATTGTACAGTATCTTAAATTTACAAACTAATTGATTATTAGGATGTTGTTACTCTAAAAACTGAATGTTTCACGTGAAACATTTTATCGCTTTGTAGTAAAGCTTGCTATCCTGTGTTTCATATATAGTTACGCCAAATTTGTTTATTCATTATAAATCTTTAAATAAAAAAACCGGAGTTTGTTTTCAAACTCCGGCGCCTGATGCTTCTATATAATCACCCACCCCCCAAGGTAATTATAACTACGTAATTATTTAATGTTTTTAGATGTCTGTATCCTAATTTATGGGGTTAATTCCGCTGTACAAATATTAGGATTTTTATATTTTTTCCATCTAAATATAACTGATATTAAACAGTCTATATTAACAATTCTAAAATAGTCAACTCTGACCTTCTGTTTCTTCATTTTCATTATCAGATTCAGCAACTTTATCTAAACCGATAACCATATCGGGTTGGTCAATATTCAAGATTCTAACTCCTTGTGAAGTTCGTGATTGTTCTGAAATGGCAGAAGCTTTTACACGCAAAGTTTTTCCTTGACTTGTCATACAAACCAATTCTTCATCTTCGTTTATAGTAATTGCCCCAATAATTTCGCCTGTTTTTTCTTTTATTTCATAAATTTTTTGACCACCCGTAGCGCGTCCGTGACGAGTAAATTCATCAAAATCAACTCGCTTTCCATAACCAAATTCAGTCATTATAAGCATTTTTTCAGATTTTTTTACTTGTAAAGCTGAAGCAACCTCGTCTTCTATCATAAGATTAATACCTATTACACCTCGAGAAGAACGTCCCATAGAACGAACTTCTTTTTCACAGATTCGAAGAGCTTTTCCTTTTCGTGTAATTAAAATAACTTCATCTTCTCCAGTTGTTAATATGGCTGTAACAAGTTTATCGCCTTCATCAAGACGGATTCCGATTATACCACGTGTTTTCGCATTTGCAAAGTCTGAAGTTTTTACTTTTTTTACAATTCCTCTTGCTGTTACCATAAATAGAAACTGATCATCTCGTACCTCTTTAATTGGAACAACTGTTGTAACTTCTTCGTTTGGAGAAATTTGCAAAAGACTTTTTATATGTGCTCCGCGCGATGTTCTGCTTGCCTCTGGAATTTCGTGAACTTTAAGCCAGAATGCTTTGCCCTCGTTTGAGATAAACATTACATAATCGTGCGTCGAAGCAGTAAACAGCTGATTTATAAAATCATCTTCAACAAGCTTTGCGCTGTTTGAACCTTTTCCGCCGCGACCTTGCGCTTTATATGCTGAAGCTGAAATTCGTTTAATATAGCCAAGATTAGAAATCAAAATTATAACTTCTTCTTTCTTTATTAAATCTTCAATATTTATTTGTTCAACTTCATCTGCAATTATGTCTGTTTTACGTTCATCGCCATAGCGATTAGCTATTTCGTTTGTTTCTTCTTTGATTTTTGCAAGAATCTTTTCGTGATGAGCAAGCAAATCTTCTAAATAAGCAATATATGCTTTAAGTTCTGCTATTTCTTTTCTAAGTTCATCAATTTTAAGATGTGTCAAACGTTTAAGCTGCATATCAACAATCGCTTGAGATTGAACTTCGTCAAAATCAAAGCGTTTTTGAAGTTGTGCTTTTGCTTCGCTTTCATCGCGGCTTGCGCGAATAATTTTGATTACTTCATCTACAGCATCAATAGCTATTATCAAAGCTTCAAGTATATGCTCTTTGCGTTTTGCTTCAGCAAGCTCAAAATTTGTGCGTCTTGTAATAACTTCATCGCGATGATCAACAAAACATTGAATAATCTGCTTTAAGTTTAAAACTTGAGGACGACCTTTTACTAAAGCAAGATTGATTACGCCAAAGCTTGACTGCAATTCTGTTTTAGAAAAAAGCTGATTTATTACAATTTTTGTTATAGCACCGCGTTTTAACTGAATTACTATACGCATTCCCATACGGTCAGAAGATTCATCATTTATAGCAGAAATTCCTTCAATAACTTTATCTCTTGCTAATGTACCGATACGTTCACAAAGAGTTCTTGTATTTACTCCATACGGAACTTCTGTAAAAACAATTGATTCTGAACCGTTTTTGTTTATTTCAATGTTAAATTTTCCACGTACAATTATTTTTCCTCGACCTGTTTTGTATGCGGTCTTTATTCCCTTTCTGCCGAAAATTATGCCGCCGGTTGGAAAATCAGGTCCTTTTACGAAAGTCATAAGTTCTTCTATTGAAATCTCCGGATTATCAATATATGCGCCGATTGCGGCTCCTACTTCCCGAAGATTATGGGGTGGCATATTAGTTGCCATTCCAACGGCAATTCCCATTGAGCCATTACAAAGCAAGAAGGGAAATTTTGCAGGTAAAACAGACGGTTCTATTGTTGTATCATCGTAGTTTGGAACCATATCAACAGTATTTTTGTTAATATCTGCAACCATTTCTTCGGCAATACGTGCCATTTTTGCTTCGGTATAACGATAAGCAGCAGGCGGATCTCCTGCTATTGTACCAAAGTTTCCACCTGGTTCTACAACAATATATCTTTGACTAAAATCTTGTCCTAAACGTACAAGCGCATCATAAACAGAAGCATCTCCATGTGGATGAAAATGTCCTAATACATCACCGACAATCGTTGCACATTTTCGCATTTTTCCGCTGTAATGCAATCCTTGTTTGTTCATATCGTAAATAATTCTACGATGAACAGGTTTCAATCCGTCCCTTACGTCCGGTACGGCTCGGCTTGTAATAACAGACATTGAATAATCAATAAAAGCTTGTTTAACTTCTTCTTCAATAGGAATCTGAATTAGATTTCCTTTTTTATTTTCTATTTTTTCCATTATTATTCCTAAGATAAATTAAATATCCAAATTAGCATATGTGGCATTTTCTTCAATAAAATTACGTCGAGGTTCAACATCTTCGCCCATACATATTTTAAAAATCTCATCAGCAGCTTCTGCGTCCGGAATTGTTACAATTTTCATATGTCTTGTTTCAGGATTCATTGTTGTATCCCAAAGTTGGGTTCCGTCCATTTCACCAAGACCTTTATATCGCTGAACGTCGGCCTTATCTCTTTTATCACCGAGTTTTTCAAGTTCAATATCTCGCTCTTCATCCGAATAAACATAGATTTTCTTTTTGTTGTATTCAATTTTGAATAATGGAGGCATCGCAAGATAAATATGACCTTTTTCAATTAATTCAGGCATATATCTAAAAAAGAAAGTTAATAAAAGCGTTCTTATATGACTTCCGTCAACATCAGCATCCGCCATAATAATTATCTTATGATACCTAAGTTTTTCAATATCAAAATTTTTTCCAAAGCCTGCGCCTAAGCTTGCAATAATTGGTTGAAGTTTATCGTTGTTTACTACTTTTTCAGGCTGAACTTTTTCAACATTCAACATTTTTCCCCAAAGAGGAAGTATTGCTTGTGTTTTTGCATCTCTGCCTTTTTTAGCAGAACCGCCCGCAGAGTCTCCCTCAACTATATAAACTTCACATTCAGATGGGTCTTTACTTGAACAATCACTCAACTTTCCGGGAAGTCCAAAAGAATCAATTCCGGATTTTCTGTTAGCTTCAAGAACTTTGCGAGACTTTATACGTCCAATTGCTTCATTTACAGCTTTTTCAAGCATTAAATTAAATATTTGAGGATTTTGTTCGCACCATAATGTAAGTTTTTCTTTTACAAGAGAATCTACAATTGTTCGAACTTCTGTATTTCCAAGTTTTGTTTTTGTTTGACCTTCAAATTGCGGTTCAGGAACTTTTAAAGATAAAATAGCAGTTAAACCTGTTCGAACATCTTCTCCGGTTAGTTTTTCTTTAGTAATTTTATCTTTTGAATCTTTACTATCTTTTGTATCTTTTAATTTAGGATTTAGTTTTTTAAACAATTTTTCATTATTTTCAAGTTGTTTATTAAAAACGAATGTTAAAGCATTTTTAAATCCGTCAAGATGAGTTCCGCCTTCATGGGTGTTTATGTGATTTACATAAGAATAAATCTTGTCTAAATCAAAACCGTCATTATATTGAAGAGAAATTTCAGTAATTACATCATCTTGCTCGCCACTAATAAATAACGGTTCTTCAGGAATAACTTTTTTCCCTTCATTTATGAATTTTGTATATTCATTAATTCCACCTTCAAATTTGAGTTCAATTTCTTTTGGAACTTCAAGGCGTTCATCTCTAAAAATTATCGATATTCCAGGATTCAAAAAAGCAAGTTCACGAAGTCTATATAAAAGAGCATCAAAATTATATGTTGTTGTTTCTTTAAATATTCCCGAATCAGACTTCCATCTTATTGTTGTTCCGTGAATTTGAGTATCTCCAAGACATTCAACTTTTGTTATCGGAATACCTTTTTCGTATTTTTGAAGATATTGTTTTCCTTCTCGGTGTACATATGCTTCCATCCAAATAGAAAGTGCATTTACACAAGCGACACCAACACCATGAAGACCGCCGGAAACTTTGTAGTTTGATTTATCGAATTTACCGCCTGCATGAAGACGAGTTAAAACTAATTCAAGCGCACTAACCTTCTCAGATGGATGAACATCAACAGGTATGCCGCGTCCATTATCTTCTACACGACATATATCATCACGTTCAAGAACTACGACAATTTTTGTACAAAATCCTGCCATAGCTTCATCTATAGAGTTATCAACAACTTCATAAACTAAATGATGAAGACCATTTGGTCCTGTTGACCCGATATACATACCCGGTCTTTTACGTACAGCTTCAAGACCTTTTAAAATCTGAATATTATCTGCGGAATATAAAGATGACATTATTCTTCCTTAAAAAAAAATTAACTTTTAAGCAATTTGTTTATGAAAATTAACGAAACTCTCTTTTTAAAAATATATAAATTAATTTTTAATTCTTTTAAAAAGATTTATTAATTTTTTGAATATTTAACATAACACAAAAATATGCTTAATATAGTAGAAACTTGTAAAATGCAGTATAGCCATATTGCGAAAAAAAGTAAAGGCAGAGTATAATACTTCCATGTCAACATTTGATTATAGCGATTTCTGGCACGAAGCTTATAGATTAATTCATGATGAATTCGCTGCAGCACAAAAAGAACAAGAATTCCTCATGTGGTTTAATATTGAATATGACTCTTCCGTACAAGGAATTATTACATTATCAGTACCATCTGCTTTTATTAGAGATCAACTTCAAAAAAGAAATTACGTTTCTATAATAGAAAATAAACTTTTTGAAGTTTTAGGGCAGCCTATTAAAACTAATTTTATAGTTAGACCGGTAAAAAGACAACAAGTTCAAAATTTTATTCAAGATTCTTCGCAAATTCAAAATAACCATATTGATATTTATAACCAAAATCATCAAAACCCGACTTCTACACAACAAATAAACTCTTTTACACAGAATATAAACAATTTTTCTACAGATTTTCAACAAGAAAACAAAGATTATCAATCCGTTTCAAAACCCAAACATCCTACATTAAATGAAAAATATACATTTAATAAATTTGTTACAGGTGAAAATAATGCTTTTGCTTATAATGCTGCTTGTTCAATATCAAACAATCCGGGAAAAGCATATAATCCGCTTTTAATTTTAGGAAATGTTGGTTTAGGAAAAACTCACCTTATGCAAGCTATCGGTAATTCTATTTATAGTTCAAAAGGTGGAAAAATAATCTATATTACTGCTGAAAATTTTACAAATGAATTTATTGAATCTATAAATACAAAATCTCAGTCTAAATTTAAAAATAAATATCGCAGCGCAGACGTTTTGTTGATTGATGATATTCACTTTTTGCAGAATAAAGAAGGTACTCAAGATGAACTTTTCTCTACTTACGAAGCATTATATGGAGCAAATAAGCAACTTGTTTTCACTTGCGACCGTCCTTTATCGGAACTTAAAAATCTAACAGATAGATTACGTTCAAGATTTGGAAGAGGCTTAACTGTCGATTTAAATCTTCCAGATTACGAAACAAGATGCGCTATTCTTGCAAAAAAACTCCAAGAACAAGAACAGACTCTTCCAAAAGAAATAATTGAACTTATTGCAAAAAATGTAGCTTCTAACGTAAGAGATTTGGAAGCTTGTCTTACAAAAGTTGTTGCTTATATTGAACTTACAGGACGAAAAGCTACTATAGAAAGTGTTCATCATCTTTTACGTGATTCATTTAATTCTTCTAAAAATGAAAATATTTCTATAGAAACAATTCAAAAAGTTGTTGCAGATGCATATGGTATTTCATGGATAGATATTAAAGGAAAAAAACGCACAAAAAATATTGTTCTTCCGCGTCAACTTGCAATGTATATTGCAAAAGAAATTACCGAATATTCTACAACCGAACTTGGCGCAGAATTTGGAGGAAGAGATCATACTACTGTTATTCATTCCATTGATAAAATAAAAGACGCTATAAAAACAGATTCTTCTTTGGATCTTCGTATTCAAAGTTTAAAAAGAAAAATAGAGGAGTATCAAAAATAACTTGTTGATAACCTTTGTTTTTCAGTGGAAAAATAAAGGAAAACTAAAAAAAATTGGAATATGTGGAAAACTAAAGAAAAAACACATAATAGTTATGAACAATCTTAAAACTTATATTATAAAGATTTATATAAGTTTTAATTATTTCCACAACCCCTATTACTACTATTACTAAAATTTATATAAATATAATATAAGTCTGGAGGATTTATGAAATTCACATTTGATAGAGATGCCTTATTAAAAGAAATCAGCATTGCTCAAGAAATAATTTCCACAAAAAATGCTTTATCTATTCTTTCTAACGTATATTTTAAAGCAGAAAACGGAACATTAACTATAAGAGCTACAGATACTAAAATTAATTTAGAAACTGAAATTCCTGTTGATATTGTAGAACCGGGTTCAACTACTGTTTTATGTGAAAAACTTTTAAATATTCTTAATTCTCTTCCGTCAGGAGATATTGAATTTAAACAAGAAGATATAAATATTTTTATAAAACCTATTTCTAAAAAAGCCAACTTTAAACTGAAAAGCATAGCAAGTGATAAATTTCCTGAATTTACATCAAATAATTCAATACCATATTTTGAAATTTCTATAAGTGAATTTAAAAAAATGATAAATCAAACTGTTTTTGCAGTTTCAGATGATCAAACAAGATATTTTATGAATGGTATTTTATTTGAAAAAAAAGATGAAAATCTTATAATGGTAGCAACAGACGGAAGAAGACTTGCATATATTGCAAAACCGCTCGCACAAGGAATAAATGAATTTCCACAAGTAATTATTCCTGTAAAGGTATTAAATATAATTTTAAAAAGAGCTTCTTCAGAGGGAAATATTTTTATTTCTGTTCTTGATAAAACTATTTTCTTTAAATTCGGAAATTATGAATTTTCTTCCGTTCTAATTGAAGGAGCGTTTCCAAATTATCAGCGTGTAATTCCGGAACATCAAGAATTCAGTTTTGAGATTGATAAAAATGAATTATCAGAAGCTTTACGTCGTGTCGCACTTCTTGTAGAAAAAAAATCTAATCGCGTTTATTTTGAAATAACTCCAGGTTCTTTAATAATTAGTTCGCAAGAATCGGAAATTGGTGTTGCTAAAGAAGAAATTGCATGCCGCTATGACGGAGAAGGAATAAAAATTGCATTAAATTATATTTATATTGATGAGCCTCTAAAAGTTATAGATTCTGAAAGAATTTGTATTGAATTTACTGAAAAAATGCGTGCAATAACATTAAGACCCGAACCTGCAGAAGACTTTTTCCATATTATTATGCCTATGCAAATGGAGTAAAATGTGCCTTTTTTGTCACTTTCTTTGACAAATTTCAGAAATCTTAATAATGGAACTCTTGATATTTCTGCTAAAGAAGTATTTTTTGTTGGTGAAAACGGGCAAGGAAAAAGTAATCTTCTTGAATCTTTATATTATGCTTCTTATGCAAGTTCTTTTAGAACTCGTATAGATTCAGAAATAATAACTTATGGGTCAAAAGAATTTAGTGTTAGAACTCAATTTAAAGATATAAATGAAAGAACAAGCGTTATTGGTATATATCTGAAAGATAATAAAAAAAAAATTGAAAGAAACGGAAAAACAGTAACAGATAGAAAAGAGTTGGTAAATACAATTCCTTGTGTACTTTTTTGCCATAGCGATATGGAATTTGCTTCAGGTGAACCGGAACGAAAGCGTTTTTTTATAGACCAATCTTTAACAATGCATGATTCTCTTTATATAGATACAATGCGTTATTACAGGAAAATTCTAAAATCCAGAAATATTGTATTAAAAGAGCAAAAAACGCAACTTTTAGATGTACTTGATTTGCAGCTTGTAGAAAACGGATTGGAAATTCAAAAAAAACGAAAAGAACTTATTTATTTTTTTGATTTATACTTTTCAGATTTATATTATGAAATATCCGGAATTGAGAATGTTCATATAAATTATGTTCCTTCATGGAAAGCTGAAACGCTTGTTGAAATATTGGAAATTTTATCGCAAAAAAAAGAAATTGATTTACAAATGGGAACCACAATGTCAGGACCTCATCGTGATCATATAAAATTTACAAAAGACGGAAAACCGTTTATTCCCGGTGCTTCTACAGGACAAAGAAGATTGCTTTCTATTTTGCTTAGAATAATGCAAGCTAAATATTATATAGAGCAAACACATAAAAAACCTGTACTGTTAATGGATGATGTTCTTTTGGAACTTGACCCTGAAAAAAGAAAAAGAGTTAATGCGCTTTTACCTGATTATGACCAACTTTTTTGCACGTTTTTAACAGGTGAACCATACGAAAAATACAAAAGAACAACAACAAAAATTTATTACATAAAAAATGGAAATTGGAATGAATGAAAATTTTTCTAAAGCTTCAGATTTAATTAATGATTTTTTTGATCAAAATTCTCAAGCACAAAAAGTAATTCCTATGCTTTCTACATGGTCTAAAGTTGTTTCTACAATAAAAAACAACGGATTACAACTTGCAGATCATAGTCGTGTAGTAGATTTTAAAAATGGAACAATTCTTGTAGAAGCAGATCATTCTGCATGGATTCAAATACTTCAAATAAACAAAAAATATATTCTCGTTGGACTAAATCGAAATCTTCCGCAGCTTAAAATTAATAATATTGTATTTAAGCTTTCAGGGCAAAAATTTTCTGAGCCAAAAAAAAGAGAACCTACGCGAGCGGAATTACTTGAAGAATTAAACAAAAAATATGAACCGCTACAAAAAGACATAGAAGAAAAATATGAAAGTAAAAACAATTCAAATCAAATGAATAAAAAGCTTGAAGAACTTTTTGATAGATTAAAAAATAAAATTAACCAAATTAATTAATCAAACAATATAAAAAGTTGTTGACCAATTAATATTTAGTATTTATACTAGGAAACCTACTTTTTACGTATAAGTAAAAGAGCAAAATTCGGACGGTTTTATAAACTGTCTTATCATAAAGGAGACGTGTTCATGAAAAGAACATATCAACCAAGTAAAGTAAAACGCAACAGAAAATTTGGTTTTCGCGCACGCATGAAGACTAGAGGCGGTCGTCTTGTCCTTAAAAGACGTAGACAAAAAGGTCGTCGCAAGCTTTCTATTTCTGATGAGAAAAACCCTTATTGATTTTGTAATGTGAATGAAAACGGACTTTCAGAAAACCGGTCTTTTTAAACGTGAAGAAAGAATAAGAAGACCGGATGATATCCGAAAACTTTTTAAGGAAGGAAAAAAAGTTAATGCCAACGGAGCAAAACTTTTTTTTTATGCAAATAATTCTTCTAAAAATAGAATAGGATTTGCACTTTCGCGTGGTTATGGTTCAGCTGTAACAAGAAACAAATCAAAAAGGTTGAGCCGTGAAGCTTATCGTCATTTAAAATCACACCTGAACACCGGTTATGATATGCTTATTTTAGTTTATCCCGGTAATGATTCGTTCCACTCGCGGTGTGAACTTATAAGGAATCTCTTTACGAAAGCCGGTCTTTTTTTAAAACCATGAATCAATTATTGTTACGTATTTTATGCGGTCTAATTAAAGTATATCAAATCGGAATATCTCCTCTTTTACCTAAAAGTTGTAGATACTATCCAACTTGTTCTCATTATGCCATTGAAGCCATTAATAAACATGGAGCATTCAAAGGTAGTTTGCTTGCATTAAAGCGCATTTTACGTTGTCATCCTTTTCATAAAGGCGGATATGATCCTGTTCCGTGAAACTTATAAAATGTTTTAACATAAATTTTTGTTAAATATTTTATAAGTTTCAGCTTTAATATTCGTTTCCCTTTTAGGAGTAAAATTTTTTAGATATGGAAAAAAATACAATTATAGCTGTTGTTTTATCTTGTATTGTAGTAATTGTTTCGATTTTTATTCAGTATACTTTTTTTCAACCTACTGAACAAATTGCTCAAACAGAAGTTTTGTCTATTGAAGAGAATAACGTAAATGAACAAACTTCTGTAAATTCTGTGGATAATGAAATATTATTTTCGTCTTCTATTGAACCATCCGAAGAGCAAGAATTAATTGAAGAACAAACATTTGTAATTAAAACAGATTTAGTAGAAGCTGTTTTAACAAACAAAGGCGGTGATTTAATTTCTTACAAATTATTAAATCATAAAGACGGTGAAGATGTTGTTCAAATGGCTTATAATATTACTTCTGAAAAAAGAGGTTTTAGCATTGCTCTTGGCAAAAAAACGAACAAACCTATTGATGAGATTTTTAATGTAAAAAAGATAAATGAAAATACAATAGGATTTTACAAAAAACTTTCAATTAAAAATACCGACGGGTCAACCAGCGATTTTACACTTATCAAACAATATACATTTAATCCTGATGAATATGTTTTTAAACTTGATATAATTATTGACGGTAATGAAAATTTTTATGGAATGAATTTTAACAACGCCGGTTATACTATTTGTTCTGCACCACAAATGGGGCCGCGTTATGACCAAAAAAGAAGTAAATACGAAAATCGAACATTTATGTCTTTTTCAGGTGAAAAAAAGAAAAAGCAAATGCTTGGTTTAGGTCAAACAAGAGAAATAAATAAAGATTTTACATGGACAGGTGTTGGCGGTAAATATTTTACAGTTCTTGTTTCACCGGTAAACAATGATTTTTCTATTGTTAATTACTCAACACTTTATGATTCAGATCCGGAATATGCAAATGCTCAGGTTTTTTTAACCAGAAATCCTATTTCTTCTCAAAAATCTCAAGATTCTTTTTATGTTTACATGGGACCAAGAACAGAATCTTCACTTAAGATTTATAATAATCAAAAAGACAATAAATTTGGTCTTTCAAATATGCGCTTTAATGAAAGTCTTGAAAGTTCCGGCTTATGGGGCTGGCTTGAATTTGTTCTAAAATCAATCCTTGAAATGTTTTATAAGATTGTTCCTAACTGGGGAGTTGCAATTATTTTAATGACTATTTTGTTAAAAATTGTACTTTTTCCTCTTTCTAAAAAACAATCACTTTCGGGGCTTAAAATGCAGGAAGTTCAGCCGAAAATTCAAGAACTTCAAGAAAAGTATAAAAATCAGCCTCAAAAACTTAACGCTGAAATGGCAGCTCTTTATAAAGAAAAAGGTTATAATCCAGCTTCTGGCTGTCTTCCCATTTTTATTCAGTTTCCTGTACTTATTGCTATGTATAACTTGTTTAACAATTATTTTGAATTTCGTGGAGCAATGTTTATACCGGGCTGGATTCCGGATTTATCGATGGGAGATAATGTTGGTATAATAATTCCTGTTATTAATCAAGAACTTCACATTTTACCTATTATTTATCTTATATCGCAGTTTATTTCTACAAAAATTATGCAGGATACTTCTCCTACACAACAAACAAGTAATCCTTCAATGAAATATATGTTTTATGCAATGCCGCTGATTTTCTTCTTTGTAATTTATAATTCTCCTTCTGGACTTATTCTTTATTGGACATTAAGCAATCTTTTACAGCTTGTTCAGCAAATTATTATTAACAAAATTGTTAAAGAAAAGCAAAAATAATTGCAAAGAGGCAAATATAATATAACGATAAAAAAGGAGCAAAAAATGACATACGAATACGAAGCAAAATCTGAAAAAGAAGCTATTGAACTAGCTGCAAATGATCTTGGAATTGAAAGAGATCAATTTGACGTTGAAATTTTAGAAACACAAAAAAACGGCATATTCAAAAAAGGATATGTAAAAATTCGTGTTCATACAGTAAATTCATCAATTCATTCTGCAAGTTCAGAATTTGATAATTCTATACCAAAAGAATCAAAACTTATTGCAAATCCACTTCCAAAAGATGAGTTTGAAAAAAAACTTGTTATATTTGTAGCTACAATGATTCGCAAAATGAATTATGAAGTAAATGTTGAAGTAATGTTTAGAGCAGACCATAAAATAGGACTTAGATTAATTTCAGAACATTCATCAATATTAATTGGACGAAAAGGGAAAAATCTTGATGCTTTACAACTTCTTGCAAACGTTTATGCAGGACGCTTAGGACATGAAAATGTTCGCGTAATTCTTGATACAGAAAACTATCGTATAAGACGAGAAGAATCATTAGTTCGTCTTGCTTATACAACAGCAGATAAAGTTTGTACGCAACGTAATTCTATTTTGCTTGAACCTATGAATCCTTTTGAGCGAAGACTTATTCACACAACATTAAATGATATTCCAGATGTTGAAACCAAAAGCGAAGGAGATGGTTTATATAAACAAGTAAGAGTTATATATAAAGGACTTCGTTAATTGTGAAAAAACAAAAAAATGCTAAATTTTATTCAACTTGTTTTATGCTTTTATTTTCTTTTAATGCGCTAGCTAATGTTGAAGTAAAATCAAGTTTGGAAAAAGTTCTTTCAGATGAAATTGCAAATGAACTTTTAAAAAACGGAAAAATAGAAAAAAGTTCCTACATAAAAGAATATACGCCCCATTTATTTTTAGATTCGGAACTCGGAAGAGAGGTTCCAAATTATTGGAAACTAAGTGGAAAAACACAAGAGCCGGTATTTTATTTTGAGGGGCTTTATTTAACAAAAAAAACTCCATCAACTAATCCCGGCAAAAATATTCAAGAAGTTTCTAAAAATGTGCGTTCTATTTCTACATTAGAAGGTGTTGAATATTATTCAAACTCAAGAAAAAAAATGCGCATTTTATATGAGGAATCTTTCGCTGTTAACAACCCGAATGAAAGAATGCGTATTTCGGATCCTATTGAAAAAAATGCAGACAATCAAGTTATATACGCTCTTCAAAGAGATTCAACATTTGGACGCTTTTTATACAAATATTCGTATAAACAGAAAAAAAACGAAATATTAATCAATATTACAAATATTGATAACTTAACTTTGGCAGGAATAAAAATTATAAAACCTGAAAATATGGTAAGTTCAATTATTGTTTATGATTTAGGAG
Source organism: Treponema sp. (assembly GCA_012519415.1). Taxonomy (GTDB): domain Bacteria; phylum Spirochaetota; class Spirochaetia; order Treponematales; family Treponemataceae; genus UBA1240. The sequence continues at coordinate 13,676 of JAAYQG010000140.1, forward strand.
ATTATTTCGTTACATATACATTAATTGAAGTTGATGTAATTTCAGTTTCCGTTATTGAAAATAAAATGAAAAAATCTTTTGCGGCAAGAGCAGAAGCTTTATTTGCATGGCTTTCAAGTGTATTTGATAAAATTGATAAAATGAATTCAACTGAATTATCCGAATAAACAGTTATCTTTCAAGTTGTTTTAATTCCGTCTATTTATCATTGATAAATGGCTCAATATAACAGGAGGAAATTATGAAAAAACTTGTAGTAATAATAATATTTTTATGTGCGCTGGTAAGTGCCGGAGGATGTGCTCCAATGAGTAAAACTTTGGAAAAAATTAAAGGACAAGATGGAGTTTTTGCTGTAATAGAAACATCAAAAGGAGATATTCTTCTTGAATTATATTATAAGCAAACACCTTTAACAGTAACAAACTTTGTTGGTCTTGCAGAAGGAACTTTAGATGCTGCAAAGAAAAAGCCATTTTATAATGGTTTAAAATTTCATAGAGTAATAAGCGTTGCGAACGGCAACGGTCAAGATTTTATGATTCAAGGCGGGGATCCTAAAGGAAATGGAACCGGGGGTCCGGGATATCGTTTTCCGGACGAAATTCTTTCTTCTTTGAAGTTTACTAAAGCTGGAATTCTTGCAATGGCTAATTCAGGGCCAGGAACAAACGGCAGTCAGTTTTTTATTACGATTATACCAACTCCTTGGCTCGATGGAAAACATACGATTTTTGGTCATGTTATAGAAGGGCAAAAAATTGTAGACAATCTCCGTGAGGGTGAAGTTATGAAAAAAATAACTATCATCCGACAAGGAAAAGAAGCAAAAGCGTTTACTGCAACGCAAGCAGATTTTGATAGCTTAAATAAAGATGTTCAAGCACGTCTTGAAGTAGAAGCAAAAGCAGAAAAAGCAGCTATGAAAAAACATCTCGATGAGCAATTTAAAGGTTATACAGTAACCGACAATGGTATTCGATATAAAACATTAAAAGAAGCAACTGGAAATAAAATTGGAAAAGGAAAAGCAGTAAAAGTTAAATACAAAGGTTATCTTTTAGATGGAACTGTGTTTGATGATTCTGATTTTCATGACCCAATTTCATTTATGACAAATTCAGGAAGAATGATAAAAGGTTTTGATTTAATGGTTCAAGATATGAAACTTAACGAAAAACGCTCTATTGTTCTTCCGCCGGAATTTGCTTATGGTGCTGCTGGTGCGGCAGGCGTAATTCCACCGAATGCATATATTTGCTTTGACCTTGAAGTAATTGAAGCAAAATAAATTATTCAAAAAACATTGTATCGTAAAAGCTCCTGTAAGTTTGCAAAATGTAAACTTGCAGGAGCTTTTTACAAATAATCAAAATTAGAAAAACGTTTATGTTTGGGGGCTTTCATTTTAAAAATTGTCTTACTAAATAACTTACAGCTATCATACCTGCAACAGACGGAACAAATGAAACGCTTCCCGGTGAGATTTTAGTAAATTGATTTTTATTAACAGACGGAATATCTTTGTTTTTTAGAGGTTCTTCCTTTGAATATACAACAGGAACGTTAGAGATTTTTCGTTTTTTTAGTTCGTTTCGCATAACTCTTGCAAGAGGACAAACTGAAGTTTTTGAAATATCTGTTATTTCAAAACGAGATGGGTCTAATTTGTTTCCTGTTCCCATACATGAAATTACTTCAATTCCTGTTTTTTTTGCATTTTCAATAATTAATAGTTTTGCACTTACTGTATCTACAGCATCAATTACAGCGTCAAAATCTTTGAAATTTATGCAATTTTCTGTATCTTTGCAATAAAAAAGATTAACAGCTTTTACGCAACATTCCGGGTTTATGTCTAAAATGCGCTCTTTCATAATATCTACTTTCAATTTATTAATTGTTGAATGTAAAGCTATTAATTGCCTGTTTATGTTAGATATTGTAACTGTGTCGTTATCAATGAGCGTAATTTTTTTTACAAAACAGCGCGCTAAAGCTTCTGCAGCAAACGAGCCTACGCCGCCAATGCCAAAAACAGCAATATGTTTGTTTTTTAGAATTTCAAGCTTGTTTTTATCAATTATGCGCTCCATGCGTTCAAATTCAGTTTCCATTTGATTTTTTCTGCGTTGATACTGAAGAAGCGTATTTTTTTAGCTCGTCTAATTGATTTTTTAGAGGCTCTATGCCGCTAAGCCAAAATTCTTTTGTTTCTATATCAAAACCTGCTTTCTTGCAAATTTCTTCGCAAGAAAGACGTCCTGTTTCAAAAAGAATTGTCTTGTAAGTTTCTGCAAAAGCTGATTTTTCTTTTTTATATCTAGCATATAAACCTGCGCTGAAAAGCATACCAAAAGCATATGGAAAATTGTAAAAATCAAGGTCTGTACCGTAATAATGAGATTTTAATGCCCACATATACGGGTGATATTCAGATAATATATTGCCGTATGTTTTTTTCTGTGCTTCTATCATCAAATTGCAAAATTCTTCACACGAAAGTTCTCCTTTTTGTCTGTTTTCAAAAACGGAACGTTCAAAGTAAAATCTTGAAAGAATATCTATAAGAAGTTGGCAGCAATCTTGTAAATGAAGTTCTATCATGCTTATTCGTTCAAATCCGTTTAAAGATGAAATAATGCTTTCTTTTATGATTGTTTCTGCAAAATTTGAAGCTGTTTCAGCAAGTGTCATTGGATATTGCGAAAGCATAAAATCTCTGTCTTTTATGCAGTAAAAATGATAAGCATGACCAAGTTCATGTGCTAAAGTAATTATGTCAGAAAAAGAACCCGAAAAGTTTGACAAAATTCTTGAAACTTTTTGTTTTGGAAAATCCATACAATAAGCTCCACCAACTTTTCCGCTTCTTATTTTTGCGTCAATCCAATTGTTTGCAAAAGCATTTTCTGCAAATTTTCCTAAATCGTTAGAGAATAAAGAAAATTTATCAATTATGTATTGTTTTGCTTCTTCAAAAGACCATATTTTAGCAGAAAGATTTGTACAAGAATCTGGTAAGATTTTAGCTGAAATTTCACCAGATTCTTGTAGCGGTGCAAAAAGGTCATAAAATGCAATTTTTGGGTTTTGTTCATTTGGAAAAAGAATTTGCGCTTTTGTTGATAAATATTCTTGCCAAAATGGAATAGAATCTTCTATTGCTTCTATAAGTGCATTTAATGTTTTATCGTTCATTCTTGATTGAGATAAAGCTTTATTAAGTGCGCTAGACCAATGGCGGTGCTTATTTAACGTGATAGTAGTGCCTTTTATGCTATTTAAACATGCTGCAAACGGAATCGACATTTTTGAAAGAAGGAGAATTTCTTTTTTAAAAGAATCAGCCCTTATTGAACGGTTTTTATCATAAGCATCGTTTCTAATTTCGTTAAAAGATTTTCCTGTTTCGGTATCTACTAAGTTTGAAATAAGTTGTTCTTGAAGTCGACTAAAACTTTCTGCGCCGCTTATATTTAATTCTCCGGCAAGCGCTTCTTTTTCCGGACTCATATTATGCTTGTTTAATGCGATAATTTCTTTAAGAATAAAAGAATAAAATTCTAATTGTGGATAAGTTGTGTATAAATCTTTAAGATATTGTGGATTTTTTGTAACAACTTGAGAAAAAGCTGTTGAAAACTTGAGATTAATCTGTTTAATTTCTACAAAAAGGGCTTCAATATTTGAAATTTGGTTAATAAGCTGTGAATTTGTTGTGTCTACAGAATAGGAAGCATAGGAATATGCGTAAAGCGAAGTAGCAATGGTATTTAGCTTGTTTTGTTTTTCAATAAATTCGAAGACCCATTGTGGAAAACTTGTGGAAAAAAGCTTTGAAACAAGAAGCTGGTTTGTTTCTTTTTTTAATTGTTCAAGTTCAATCAAGTCATTTTTAAAATTTTCACATTCAAAAGATTCATAAATATTATATAAATCCCACGTTGGAGCTGTTTTTCCCATTTGTTCCTCTTAAATTTATGTAGTTTTTATATAATATAATAAGAAAATGATAAGAATTTGTAAATTGGTCATGTGCTTTTGTCAATTTTTAGTTTTATGTTTTAAAAAAAATTCTTTCTTTTGTTTTAGGATGATTAAATGATAATTCTGCAGCATGAAGCATGAGTCGTTCGTTTTCATTTTGAGTTCCATAAAGATTGTCGCCAATAATTGGGGCATTTAGTCCATGTATAGATGAGGAGTGAAGTCGAAGTTGATGTGTTCGTCCTGTTTTTGGTTCAAAACTTATCGGAATAAAAACATTCTGTTTTTCAAATGATTCAAGTTGCTTTTTTGAAAGATTAAAATGATGTAGTATTTCTGCTGTTTCTGATTTCATCAAAAGTTGGAAATTTGTTGTTCCCCATTTTCCAAAAATTTCATCATAAATTTGATGCGGCCTATTTTCCACATCTAATCGAAACGGAAGCTCGATTTTTCCAGATATTGTTTTGTTTTTTGTTGTGTTTAATGTGCAACCTTTGCCGAAATAAGGTTTTCTGCTTAAAAACGAAAAATATTTTTTATACACATTTCCTTCCATAAATTGAATAGACAGATTTTTATGGCTTTCTTTATCAAGTGCCAACACTAAAATTCCAGAAGTGTCCATATCAAGTCTATGTACAGACGGCTGCTCTATGCAGTTTGGAAAAATCTTTTTTAAGCGAGTTGTAACGCTGTCTATTTTATTTTCGCCTCGACCGGGTATAGTTAGAAGACCAGATGGTTTGTTAATTACTACGATTGATTCATCTTGGTATAAAATTTCTAAGCCTAATATGTAAGGCAGAATTGGTGCACATTTTTCATCGCATGGTGTATAAAATGATTTATGTATCTTTTTTTTTGAAGCAGGTTCTGTGCCGTAGTAAAACTCAGCAAGGCTAATCGGTGTTAGTTTATGTTCAAAAGCAAAACTAAGAAGTTTTGGTGCACAACATTCGCCGCAACCAGACGGAGGTTGTGTTCCGTCTTTAAAAATATCTTTAAATGTAATGGAATTTCCGTCTGCACAAAAAAATTTGTATAATTCAAAAATTTCCGACATTGAATTTTGGGAAAGAGTTTTTCTTTTTTTTTGTAAAGCACTTTTTGTGCGTCGAAGTTTTTTTAATTCTTGCAGCTGATAATAATCTGCTTTTTTTTCGGTGTATTTTTTTTCAAGCGTTTTAATTTCTAAATTTAGAGATTCTATTTCGTCTGTAAGCTGATGAATCAATAAATCAGAATCTTTTGTAATTTCAGCAAATTTTTTAGTATCTAATAATGCAGGAACCCAGCCGGAAACATTCCAAATGCTGTTGAATTGTCCAGAAAATGCTTTTAGAACTATTTCTTCGTTTTTTTGATTAATACAAACGCAAATTCCAAACATTTGCCCTAGTCCGTTTTTTTGGCAAATGTTGTTAGTTGAAAAAGCTTGATTGCTTTTTTTTATAGGCGTTTCAAAATCTATTCTTTGTTCAATATCAAGCTGTTGCATTAGTTCAGCACAATATTTACGTGCTTTTTCTTCAGGGAATGGCGCAAACATATACAAAAATTAAAAAAGAAGATTAAAAACGTCAAGATGTTTTAGAAAACAAAACTAAAAATATGAAAAATCTAGGTTCAGAATCGTAATTTTAGCTAAAAAAGCAGGGGGCTTAGTAAAATCACCTATCAAAAGACATTTACAAAAGTCATTTGGTGTCGTAGAATTCACTAAGTCAATATAATCCAAAAATTGATTTATTTTAGGAGGAATACACATGAAAAATATTCCAAATGTGAAGCTTGGTATCATTGCTGTTAGCCGAGATTGCTTTATTAGAACTCTTTCTGAGTCAAGAAGAGCCGCAGTTGTAAAGGCTTATGGATCTGATCTTTATGAATGTAAAGTTACAGTAGAAAATGAATTAGACATGCTGAAAGCTGTAGAAGATGTAAAAAAGGCCGGATGTAATGCACTTTGTGTATTTCTTGGAAATTTTGGTCCTGAAACACCAGAAACATTGATTGCAAAACACTTTGCTGGACCTGTAATGTATGCGGCTGCCGCAGAAGAAACAGGCGATAATCTTATTGATGGTCGCGGCGATGCTTATTGTGGTGTTTTGAACTGTTCATACAACCTCGGTCTTCGTCATCTTAAAGCAGTTATTCCCGAGTATCCGGTTGGCACGGCAGAAGAAGTTGCTGCTATGATGAAAGATTTCATTCCTGTTGCACGTGCTCTTATTGGTCTTGCAAGCCTTAAAATTATCACATTCGGACCACGTCCTCAAGATTTCTTTGCATGTAATGCTCCTATTAAAGGTCTTTATGATATTGGTGTAGAGGTTCAGGAAAATTCTGAACTTGACCTTCTTGTTACTTACAAGGCACATGCCGGCGATCCGCGTATCAAAGACATCATTAAAGAAATGGAAGCAGAAGGCGGGAACGCTTTTCCGGAAATGCTTGAAAGAATGGCACAGTTTGAAATTACATTGCTTGATTGGGCCGAAAAAAACAAAGGTTCGCGCGAATATGTTGTATTTGCAAATAAATGTTGGCCGGCATTCCCTGAGGCATTTGGATTTGAGCCATGCTATGTTAACAGTCGCTTAGCCACAAAAGGCATTCCTGTAGCTTGTGAAGTAGATATTTTTGGTGCACTTTCTGAATATATTGCAACTTGTGTAACCGGTGAATCAGTTACATTGCTCGACATCAACAACACAGTTCCATCTGATATGTATGAAAAAGACATAAAAGGAAAATTTTCATACAACTACAAACTTAGTGATACATTCATGGGCTTCCACTGTGGAAATACTCCATTTGAACGACTTGCAAAAGAAAGCAAACCGGCCGTTAAATATCAGTTGATTCAGCATCGTTTGCTTGAACCAAAAGGAAGTAAACCTGACTTTACACGTGGAACTCTTGAAGGCGATATTGCAGCTGGTGATATTACATTCTTTAGATTGCAGTCGCGTGCAGATACCAAACTTCAAGCTTATATTGCACAAGGCGAAGTTCTTCCTGTTCCAACACGCTCATTTGGCGGAATTGGTGTATTTGCTATTCCGGAAATGGGACGTTTCTACCGCCACGTGCTCATAGCAAAGCAGTATCCGCACCATGGAGCTGTAGCATTTGGGCATGTAGGAAAGGCATTATACACTGTTTTCCAGTATCTTGGAATTGAAGATATTGCTTATAACAAGCCTGCCGGCACACTTTATGCGACAGAAAATCCGTTTGCAATTTGATGAAGCGTTGATAAAAAAATAGGAAAAAGCTTAACTTCTGCCGTAAGAGGCTGAAGTTGGGTTTTTTAACATTTAATTAAAAATCCTGCAATGTATTTTTTGCAGGATTTTTAAATTTTCTTTTATTTATGGAGATGAGGGGACTTGAACCCCTTACCTCTTGCATGCCATGCAAGCGCTCTAGCCAGATGAGCTACACCCCCAAGGTTTTTTAGTATAGCAAGTTTTGGCGCAGGCTGTCAACA
>JAAYQG010000141.1 GCA_012519415.1 Treponema sp.
AATTTCAAAACCCATTCTAGATTTTATCTAAGATGTTATAAGAGGCGTTCAATTTTGTGTATTGCATCTTTGAGCCATGCAATCGTTGCTTTGTTTTCTACAATAAGACTCGTTCCAAAAATAGCCGATTGTTTCTTTGGCAAATTTTTCCAAATCATACGCCGACATTTTTTTTATATTGAGTAAACCTAACAAGGCAAATTTCGTGGACATAAAAAACCTATTGCAGTGTCATAAACAAGGCTGTCATAATAATAATGTCTTGGAGAAAGTGGATGAGCCATGCCCAAAAAAAGCCCTTTGTTTCATGGATGGTTTTTGACAAAAGCCAGCCGAGAAATCCTGCCAATAACACGCCGGGTATTTTTGCCGGTACGCCAAAGTAGTGGACAAAGCCGAATATAATTGCCGAAAGCCCTTGCGAAATATAGCGGTTTAGTTTGTGGTATTCGACTATGCTTACAAAAGTATGGCGGAATGTTACTTCTTCTACAAAGGAGTTTATAAGAGCAAATACTACAACGAGTAAAAAACTTGGGACGGTAAGCGACTGTACTTTCTCTGCGCGGAACACTTGAAAATAAACTGTAATAGCCGTGACAATAGATATAACAACCGCAAGGTTTATGCCGAGTTTTTTCCATGTGTCTTTGTTGTTTTTTGTAATACCGATCCAGGGTTCCGGGTTTATGTTACCGTCGATTTTTGTAATCGATAAAAGGCTGAGCGATTGAAACTTCGTTTGCACAGCAGTAATTAAAATAATGACAAAGCTTAATAAGAGCGTCGTAACTTGGTACACGAAGGTTTCGTTAAGATAGTTTGAGTTAAAAAAACCTATCTTAAAAAGCGGTTTTGCATTTGGAAGGATTTTGATGTTAAAAATGGTAAAAATCATTAATCCTACAAGCGTTAAGGTAATAATAAAATTGCGTATAATCTTGTTCATACAATTTCTCCTTATGCTTTTAATATAAGGTATCTATTAGATATGTCAAGAAAAAAATATTTCGAATGGAAAATGCAAACAGATATGTCCAATGGATATTGAACTAAAACCAAAATCAAAGCAAAATTTATCTTGCCGGATTTAGAAAAAATTCGTATTTTAGTTATGTATAACTGTCTAAATCGGCATCAAATATTAGGAGATTTACAAAATGGCAACTTATCAGTTTCAAACGGAAGTAAACCAACTTCTTACACTTATTATTCATTCGTTGTATTCAAACAAAGACATTTTTTTACGCGAAATTGTCTCAAACGCTTCAGATGCTTTGGATAAACTGAAGTATTTGACTGTTTCAGATGAAACTTACAAATCGGTTAAGTTTGATCCGCGTATTGATATTTCTTTTGATGAAGACAAAAAAGTGCTTGTTGTAAAAGACACAGGCATTGGCATGGACAAAGATGATTTAATTGCAAATATTGGAACTATTGCTCGTTCCGGTACAAAAGCATTTATTGAAAAACTTGAAAGCGATGCAAAAAAAGATTCTGCACTTATTGGTCAATTCGGCGTAGGTTTTTATTCAGCATTTATGGTTTCTTCAAAAATAGATGTTTACAGTCGAAAAGCAGCTACCGATACGGTATATCGCTGGTCTAGCAACGGCACAAACTCTTATGATCTTGAAGAAATTGCTCTTGATAGTGAAGAATCAAAAAAATATAGTCTTGATTCTTCTAGCGGTACCGCTGTTGTTATGTATCTCAATGAAGACGATAGTTCTTACGCTTCTCGTTGGAAAGTTGAAGAAATTGTAAGGCGATATTCAGATCATATTGCTTTTCCGATTTTCCTCCATTATGAACAGCGAAAATACGACGACAAAGGCAAAGAAACAGGAAAAGAATCAAAAGTTGAGCAAATTAACAGTGCCAGCGCATTATGGCAACGTTCTAAGAGTGATTTAAAACCCGAAGATTACAAAGATTTTTACAAAACTATTTCACACGATACTGTTGATCCGTTGATGTATGTTCACACACATGCAGAGGGAACACAAGAATACACGACATTGTTTTATGTTCCGGAAAATGCGCCGTTTGATATGTATCAGGCTGATTACAAAAGCGGTGTAAAGCTTTATGTAAAACGAGTTTTCATCACTGATGACGACAAAGAGCTTCTTCCGACTTATCTTCGTTTTGTAAGGGGAATTATTGACAGCGAAGATTTGCCGCTTAATGTGAGTCGTGAAATTCTTCAGCAAAATCGTATTTTGACAAATATCAAATCTTCTTCTGTTAAAAAACTTTTAAGTGAATTCAAAAAGCTTTCTGAAAAAACGGATGAAGAGGGCAAAAAGCAGTGGAGCAAATTTGTTTCTCAATATAATCGTCCTCTAAAAGAAGGTCTTTATTCAGATTTTGCCAATCGAGAAGAGATTGCGGATCTTGTTCGGTTTAAGAGTACTGCAGAAGAAGGTACTGGAGAAGATAACTGGACAAGCTTTGCAGATTATGTTCAGCGCATGAAACCTGAACAAAAATCAATTTACTACATCACAGGAAATGATGAAAAACAGCTACGCTCGTCTCCTTTGCTTGAGGCATACAGGTCGAAAGGTTTTGAAGTTCTTATTATGGCAGATGAAATTGACGACATTGTTATTCCATCGTTAAATAAGTACAAGGAATTTGACCTTAAAGCTGTAAACAGAGCCGGAAGTGATGAAGAACTCGGTATTGATAAAGCTGAAGCAGAAAAAAAAGAGAAAGAATTCAAACCTGTCGTTGAAAAAATCAAAAAAGCACTTGGTGAGCGCGTAAAAGATGTTGTGCTTTCAAAACGTTTGTCTGATTCTCCGTCTTGCATTGTTGTTGACGAAAATGATCCAACGCTTCAGTTTGAAAGAATGATGAAAGCAATGGGACAAGCTGCCATGAGCGAAGTAAAGCCGATTCTTGAAATAAACGGAAATCACGCTATTGTTGCAGCACTCAAAGATTCTTCAGATGATGAATATATTGCAGATGTTTCAAATGTTCTTCTTGATCAGGCTTTGCTTGTTTCTGGCGGCGAGCTTAAAGACCCGATTGAGTTTGTTAAGCGCATTAATAAACTGATGACAAAATAAAACAAAAATAGCTATTTTTCTGCTATATATGGTTCTGATAAAAGGAGCGAATTGACTAAATCTTGTGTCAATTCGCTTTTTTTGGCACGTGTTACAACTACAGCAAGACGGCTTTGTACGCTTGATGGATTTGAAATAGCATAATCGCCTTTATATTTGTAGATGATTTTTTTACCTTCAAAAAGCGGATAATTGTGATTTTTAATGTAGCCGCTTTTTGTTGAAAGATAATTAAGCTGTATGAGCGGATAATCTATATAACTTTTGTTTTCAAATGTTTTAAAAAAAGATTCCGTTTCAAGATTTTCATGTTTTATTTTTGTCGCTTCTTCAACGGCAGAGCTGTAAACATTAAAAGGAATTTCTTTTAAAAGTTCCGCCATTCCACCGCCTATGCGTGTTGCAAAATCAATGGGCACAATCCTGCTTGTTTTTTCTTCAATTACAAAATCGAATTGTGCAAAAGAAATATCTGTTTTGCCAAAAAGAGCTTTAAGCCAACTTTCCATTGCTAAAATTATTTGCTGTTCCGGTTTGGCAATAATAACGCATACGGTACAGGGCTTGTTTTTTATGTTGACAACAATTTTTTTGCATAATCGCACAAGGCTCATTTTGCCACAATACCAAAAACAGTCTGCGCTATATTCTGTTCCAACCAATAATTCTGTAATTATTGCATCTTTGTTTTCAATATGCATTATGCGCATAGCTTTGTTTGTAAAGGTTTGAGCGCGCAAAAAACATTTATTAAGCTGTTCCGGATTTGCTTCTTTTAGAATTTCTATGCCATATCCGGAGTGCAGTCCGTCCGGTTTTACAATTATGGTTTTTCCGTTTTGTAGTGCTGACAAAGATTTTTCTTTTGTTTTATAAATTTCTGGAATGTCAATATTTTTTGAAGAAAGGGTTTTGTAAAAAAAAGCTTTTGATCTTGAAGATAAAAGTGCATTTTTGCTGATTCTTGAATTATTGTTTGAAATGCAATAAGAAATCCAATATTCACTAAGAGGAATTATAAAATCTGAATTTGAAATATTTATAGTTGAAATAAATTCTATTGTTTCGGTTTCTTCAGCTGAAAGAAATTCTTTCATAAATGGAACGTCTACAAAACGCACGTTAAATCCAACGTTTTCAAAAGACTTTTTCAAATCTTTTAAGCCGAAAATGCTTGTTGCGCCTGCTACAAATATTGTTGGTTTTAAACTTCTTTGCATTGGTTCTGTTTTAATTTTTGTATCCACGTATTCATAAGAATTCCAAACGCAACACCAACGTTTAATGAAGCTTTTATTCCTGTCATTGGAATTGTTACGCGACCATAAGTTGCCTTTTCAAGTGCTTTTGGGCTGCACCCGAGTTCTTCTGAGCCTAAAAGCACTATGCCTTTTTTGGGAAATACAAAATTTTCTATAGAGGTTCCGCCTGTTTCAAGTGCAAAAATCGGAATATTATCTGCAAGCTTGTCTAAAGATGTTCTTTCAAATGGAATTGATTCAATGCAGCCCATTGCAGAGCGAATCGCACGCGGATGATTCGGATCGGTGCAAAAAGGGGAAATAAATACTTTTTCTGCCCCGAAAGCTTCGGCTGTTCTAAAAATTGAACCTAAGTTAAAAGGCGAGCGAATATCTTCTGCATAAACGCAAACGCCTTCAAAGAAATTTCTTGCTAATAAAGCTCCTGTTTCATCTCTCGGTGCATTATGCGGCGCAATAACCAAATCCCATTCGGCGGGCAATGTTCCTATAACGGTTAAAAGGTGGTTCCTAGCTACATTGCATAAGCGCCGTTCATCAAAAGGCTTTGCATATATAAGTGAATTTATTTCATGTTTTGCATATTCACTTAGCTGTGGGTCTTTAAGAAGAACTGAAGCGAGCTTTTTGGTGTATTCTTCTCTCGGCATTGTTGATATGTCATATGTACAGCCGCCTTCTGCTGTACCTGCAATATCTCTTTCAAGTGCACCAAAACAGAGCGCAAGTTTTCGCCTGCGCTGTCCGCCTTCGATTTGAAAAAGTTTTTCCGGAGGAATCATGTTTAGAAAGCTTTTTTTACTAAATCAAACAGACTGTCTGCCGTAACGGGTTTTGCATAAAACGGTATAAAATCAAGTTGCATTGCATCATTAACAGATGCGGCAATTTGTTCTATTGAAACAGAAAGTTCTTTAATTCTGGCAGGAAGTCGTGCTCGAGCAATTCTTCCGCGTATGTTTTCTGCAAGTAAATCTGCTGCTTCATCCGGTGAAACATTATCATTGCATGCACCGAGTAGTTTTGAGGCTTTTAAGATTTTTTCGCTTGAAAAAACCGCTTCTTCAATAAGATAAGGCAATAATATTGTAGACAGCAAAGATCGAGATACTTTATATCTGGCGTGAGTTGCAAATGTTAGAGCTGTAACAGGTCCCGGTGCTGAAAAAGATGCTGCTAATGCTGCCATACAACCACATTGAAGCAATGCTTCATTTACAGTTTCCGGCGAAGCGAGAGGGTCTGTTAAATTATCTGCCGGTGCCATTAATTCAAATATTTTTTCAGCTATTGCATCAGAAAAAAAGCTTGAGCGGGTTGAAAAATAAGTTTCAAATGCAAGGCAAAGAAGGTTTAGCGAAATAGAAGAAATTTGATTTTTTGTAAGAGTTGCGCCAAGTGCTACGTCAAAAATCACTTCTTTTGTTATTCCTTCTTGAACCTTTAGAAGCCTGAACTGATTTGAACGTGCGTCGATAATTGCACATCGTTCATAAAAAAGGAACGTATCACGAATTGCTGTAGGCATACAGATTAACGGCAACGGTTCACAATGAGAAATATCGCCGTCAACAAATTCGTATATAGGTTTTTCTTCATTGAAAAGCGAAGCGACTCCGCGCCCAAGATTTAATGCTTTTTCTCCACCACAAGCAATTACGCCTTGAATGTGGGCACCTTTAGCAAGTTTTAAAACTTGAACCAATGTTTCTGTTGTGGGATTGTTCGGCATATCTTCATAGATGATAAAATCGAGATTGCTTTCAAAAAGAACTTCAGAGAGTTTTTCTTTTGCTTTTACTTCTTTTGTGGCAGGGTCTAAAATCAGCAAAAACCTAGAAGCTAAAGGCGATGCAAGTGCACCAAGTCTTGAAGAAGTCTGATTGCCCAAAAGAATATGAGGTGCAATCTTAAAAGATAAATCGTTCATATTTTTCCTTATGAAATTAGAAAAAAAAAGGCGGATAGAAAATCCGCCTCTAAAGTAGCATACAAAACAGGTAAAACTGTTTAGATTCCGTATGCATCCATAATTGTATTTGCAACTGCATTGATTACAGCAGCATTGATATACGACGGATTCTTAATCTTTTCTTTAATTTCTGCAACTTTGTCTGCGCGAACGTCCGGAGTTTCTTTTGCAACTTTAGAAGCATAATAAGCTTCTGCAAGCTCTCTTGCTTCGTCTGAAAGATTTATGGAATCTGCTGTATCGCGCACAGAATTCTTGTTCTGTAATCTTTGTGCATTCTGCATATCTTGCAGTGGGTTAATGCCATCAAGTCGATTAATTACCATAAAAAACCTACCTTATTTCCTCTACCTAAATATCGGCATTGTTTTCAGTTTTTTTAAGCTTTTTTTCTCCTGCTATAAAAACTGCAAACTCGCCTAGAATTTTGCTTCGTGTGGACAAATTATCCAAAAGCTCACCAGCTGTTCCCTCAAGAATTTCTTCATGAAGCTTGGTAAGTTCCCTTCCAATAACAATACGACGCTCACTATTTATTTCGGCAACATCCGACAAAAGCTTAACAATTCGAAACGGAGATTCATACAAAACAAATGAATCGCCTGTCGAGATTAGCTCTTTTAAACGCGAACGGCGTCTTCCCGGTTTTGGTGAAAGAAAACCCTCAAATATAACGGTTTTGCCTGCAATACCGGCTACACTTAACAGCGAAGCAAAAGCCGACGCACCCGGAACAGGGCATATTTTATGACCGGCTTTTCTTGCTTCTGCCACTAATACTGCGCCCGGATCACTAATACCTGGTGTTCCAGCATCGCTTGCATAAGCGACGTTCTTACCTTCTTCAAGAAGTTGCACAATTTTTTGTGCAGCCTCAAGCTCATTTTGGGCTCGGCACGATACCAAAGGTTTTCTTATTTCAAAGTGTGTCAAAAGCTGCAATGTGCGGCGAGTATCTTCTGCTGCAATTATATCAACTGTTTTAAATGTTTCAATTGCTCTAAAAGTTATGTCGCCTAGATTACCTATCGGTGTGGCTACAATGAATAATTCAGACACAATACGATTATACCGTTATTTTTTACTTGAAGCAAGTGAATTTATATCGCAATATGTTATTATGCAAATATTTATAATTTTTGTGCTGCTTTCCGTTGCTATTTGTCTTTTGATGTTTGTTTTTAGTGGGAAAATTTCCATAAATTCCATTAAAGCAAAGCGAGCAAAAAAAACAAGCCGCAAAAAGAAAGCTGCTCAGTTTTCAGGTAAAAAATACGCAGACGGAGTGCAACCCGGTTGTTGTCCGTTGTGTGGTTCTTTTCTTGTCGGCAAAGAAAAAATACGTTCGTCTGTGTTTGAGGGCGGCAAAGCAAGCGATAGATTATGCTATATTCATGGCTGTCCCCATTGCACGGCACCTGAAACGCTATCGCTGCACCGCATATGCCCTGTATGCAAAAAAAATGTTCCGCTTGACGGATACCTTAGAGCAAGAATGTTTGAGCGAAAAGGCGGTGCACATCATGTGCATATTTTAGGCTGCACAGAATGCAATAAAAAATGAAACACACATGCAAAACATTTGCGTTTGCAATTGCATTCCTTTATTTTGCTTGCACCGCATTTTAATTAGTGATAGGCTTGCTTAATATGAAAATTATAATAGTAGGTGCAGGCTTTACAGGTGTTCAGCTTGCAAAGCGTCTTGTTTCTGAAAAAAACGATGTTGTTCTTATCGATAATGATGAAGAAACCGTTCGCCATACATCAAATCGTGTTGATTGTCTTGTTGTTCAGGCTAACGGCAATAGTTTGGAAACTCTTGAATCTGTCGGAATCGAAAAAGCCGATGCACTTGTAGCACTTACAGCATCTGATGAATTGAATATGATAACTTGTTCTCTTGTCGATTCTGTTTATCCTGATGTAATTAAAATTGCTCGTGTTCGTAATGATGAATATTATGCTAATTCTAAGCTTCTCGCTTCACAAAAACATCTTGAAACGACATCAAGCTCGCCTCTTTATGGCATTAACGTAATGGTTCATCCTGATGTAGAAGCTGCGAGAACAATCGTTGCGGCATATGAACATGGAGCAGTTGCAAAAGTTATGGAATTTAAAGATTCATCTTATGCGATTGCGTCTGTTGATATAGAAAAAGGGAGTAATCTCGAAGGAATTCTTGTGCAGAACATTAAACCGCTTGTTTCGTTCGGTTTTTTGATTGTTGCAGTTGCCCATGAGGGAAAATCGTTTCTTCCGCGCGGAGATACAAAGCTTTATGCAGGAGATACGCTTTCGCTTTTACTTGATAAAAATCAGCTTTCGGATTTTTTGAAACTTGCCAGAACAACAGACCAAAAACCTATAAAACGTATTGCGCTTGTAGGTGCAGGGAAAGTAGGTTCAAATGTTGCAGATGATTTGCTGAAAAAAACCGGTACCGTAAATTTTTTATCAAAAATGTTTGATAAAAAGCTCAAATCGCACATTCACCTTGTAATAATTGAAAAAGATCGAAAACTTGCAAAAGAAGCTGCTGCCCGTTTTCCGGAAGTAACAGTATATAATGCAGACATAACAGATGAGAGTTTTGTAGAAGAAGAAAACCTTTCTAATTTTGATCTTGTTATTGCAGCAACTAGAAACCATGAGCTTAATATTGTTACTTCTGCATATTTTAAGGCAAAAGGCTGTTCAAAAAGTATTTGCCTTGTAACAAGCTCTTCATATGCACCGATTACACATAATATCGGTATTGATGTAATTGTGCCCATAAAAGATGCTGTCGTTGATACGATTATGAGCCATTTGCGCGGAAAAAGTGTAACAGGTATTCATACATTTTCAGAAGGAACCTTTGAAGTCGTTGAGTATGAACTTCCGAAAAACTCAAAAGTATGTGGAATATCATTAAAAGATTTGCGAAGCGGAGTTGAAAGATTTTTGATTCTGCTTATAAACAAAGGTGAAACATATACGATTGCAGACGGCAATACCGTGCTTTCCGGTGGCGATAAACTTGTATTTATTGCCGATGTCGATGATACAAAACATATTCTTGAGGAATTTGGAGACTAAATGTTTTTGTTTGTTTTACGCCTAATTTCATTTTTACTTGCAATTGTTGCGTTTACATTTGTTTTGCCGGTTCTATGTGGACTTTGGTATGGTGAAATTCAGACTGTTTTTTGTTTTATAATTCCTTTTGTTGTGTGTATGCTGATTGCTGCTGTTATGTGGTTTGTAGGAAAATCACAAAAAACAAAGCAGCTTTCTTCGCGCGGCGGCTACATTCTTGTTGCTATTGCGTGGATTATGACTTGTTTTTTGGGCGCAGTGCCGCTTTTTTTATCCGGAACAATGGAATCTTTTACGGACGTCTTTTTTGAGAGTGTTTCTGGTTTTTCAACAACAGGAGCGACTGTTTTAAGCGATGTTGAATCGTTGCCACATTGCATTAATTTTTGGCGAATGCAGATGCATTGGCTTGGTGGTATGGGAATTATCGTGCTTACGGTCGCTCTTTTGCCGCTTTTAGGCGTAGGCGGTTTTCAGCTTATTAAGGCTGAAACCACAGGCCCCGACAAAGGAAAAATTACACCAAAAATAGCTACAACAGCAAAAATATTGTGGTTCATTTATTTTGGCATGACTTTGCTCGAAACATTTTTGCTTGTTTTGTGCGGAATGCCTTTTTGGGATGCTCTTGCTCATTCATTTTCTACATTAGGAACAGGCGGTTTTTCTTCTAAAAATTCAAGCATTGGTTTTTATAATTCACCCTCAATAGAATGGATTTGCTGTATTTTTATGCTACTTTCCGGAATAAATTTCAGTTTGTATTTTCTGATAATTACCGGAAAAATAAAAGAAGTATTTAAAAATACGGAACTAAAAGCTTATCTTCTTTTGCTGTTTGCAAGCATAGCAATTGTTTCGGTTGTTATACTTCCGCAATATAAGGATTTGCTTACATCAATAAGACTTGCTGCATTTCAAGTTGTAACTATTGTTACAACAACAGGCTTTGCTACAGCAGATTTTACAAATTGGGTTTCACCTGCGCAGTTTATAATATTTCTTCTTATGTTTGTGGGCGGTTGTTCTGGCTCTACAGGCGGCGGCTTTAAGGTGATTCGATGGGTTGTTTTAGGAAAACAAGCTTCAAATGAAATACGCCATATTTTGCACCCACATGGAGTTTTTACAATTCGGATTAACAATGAGCCGGGAAGAAAAGACCTTGTTTTTAGTGTTGCTGCATTTGGATTTTTATATGCTGTTCTTGTGTTTTTAACAACATTTGTGAGCACTTTTGGAGGACTTGATTTAATTTCTGCATTTACAGCTGCACTTTCTATGGTCGGAAATATTGGTCCTGGGTTTGGCTTGGTAGGACCTTCGGAAAACTATGGCTTTTTAGTGCCTTTTGTAAAATGGTGGTATTGTTTTGCAATGCTTGCAGGGCGTCTAGAACTGTACACTCTAATTTTGTTTTTCTTCCCCACATTCTGGAAAAAATAACATCATATCATCTTAAACATTTTGCTTGTGCGGTTTCCAACTTTTAGAATAAACCCAACCGACACACAAAATTTAAATTTTCGCTAAATTAATTTCCGCTTTGTGGACGAATCTCATGCGAAACGCTAAGTTTTTCCAACAAACCTGTACAACCTGCAAGAACATCGTTGTAAGTTTGGTCAAAATTGCCTGTGTACCATGGATCGTCTATTTCTTTTACTTTTCCATACATACTTGAAACGCCGCCCTTGTAAGAAGGAGGAGCAAATTCAAGCAGAAGATGTAGTTTTTTTTGAACGGAATTTCCTCCAATACGCAAAATGTTTTGCATATTAGCATAATCCATTCCGACTATATAATCATATTCATCGCAATCTGCTTTTGTAAGCTGAATTGCAGCCCGTCGTTCAAAAGGAATCCCCATTTCACGCAATTTTTGTTTTGTTCCGTGATGCGTATCGTTTCCGATTTCTTCCCTGCTTGTGCCGCTTGAATTAATCAAAAATGAATTTGTTTTTCCTGCTTTTCTAACAAGTTCTTTCATTACAAATTCTGCCATTGTTGAGCGGCAAATGTTTCCGTGGCAGACGAACATTATTTTTTTCATTTTCTATCGCCTTCGGTTGCGTGCAATAAGTAAAATTCGCAAAAATGAAGCAATCGCAGTCAAGGCAGACGCAACATAAGTCATTGCTGCGGCCGAAAGCACTTTTTTTGTGTCTTTTAGCTCTGCTTCGGTTAATGTTCCCGTTTGACGCAAAATATTTATTGCCCGTCTTGAAGCGTTAAATTCTACAGGCAATGTAATTAGCGTAAAAAGCACAGAACATCCAAAAAGAATAAGACCAAGTTCAATCAAAATATTTCCAATTCCCGATGAACTACCGTATCCAAAACCTAATCCCAAAATAGCAAGAAGCGGTCCGAATCTTGAACCGAAACTTGCTATAGGAACAATCGCGCTTCTAAGCCAAAGCGGCGCATAATTTCTAGCATGCTGAATTGCATGTCCCGTTTCATGGGCAGCAACACCTATAGCTGCTATTGAAGTTTTTGAATATACAGAATCGGACAATCGTAAAACTTTTTGCGTAGGTGCATAATGATCTGTTAAGTTTCCAGAAACGTGCTCAATGCTGACATCTGTTATATCATTAGCACGAAGTAAAAGCTGGGCTGCTTGTGCGCCGCTTATTCCGCGCTTTGAAGCAATCTTTGAATATTTTGAAAATGTAGATTTAACTTTGAATTGTGCAAAAAGAGAAATAATAATTGCAGGCACTACAAGAATTAAATAATATTGATCAATAAACATAAACCCTCCAGTTTGTGTTTTAAATTGAAATTTACAGTCTTGTCTAAAATACTTTAGGAAGCCATAAAAGTCAAATCGTATAAAAATGTTGATTCTTGTTTTAAGAGTGTTGCTTTTTATAAAAGCTTTAAAAAGAAAAAAGACCGCTAAAGGAGGAAATGAAATACGGTCTTTTTTCAAAAATGTATTGCTGTTTGCAAGAATAAATTATAAAAATCCAATAAAAAAGTCAATAGCAAACGTTGCGGTTTATTGTAAATTATTTGAAAATAACGCAAACAATGCAAAACCATTCGTTGTTTTGCGTTCGGTTTACAGACAGAAGTTGAAAAACAATTATACGCTTCGTTGCAAATTTACTTTTCAGCATAAATAAAAATTTCATTGAACTATTTTGTAATCAAAATCGTAATAAACTTTACGAAACTTCACGTAAGCTCCTTTAAAAAAAGAATAGGTTTTGATATAATTTTAATGATTTTTGCAAAACACAAACGTCCACGAGTTGTTGTTTTCAAAACGAATCAAAACATAGGAAATACAATGTTAGAAAAAATAAAAAAAATTGGAATTATCGGTGCAATGGATATAGAAGTAAAAACGCTAAAAAGTCTTTTATCTTCTTTGCCCCATGAAAAAGCTGTAAAAATAACGGAAGATGGAAGCTGCACTTTTGCGGAAGGTTTACTAGACGGAATCCCTGTTGTAATTGTTCAGTCTGGAATTGGAAAAGTAAATGCTGCGTTGTGTGCGCAAAGATTAATTTTGCAGCATGATGTTACTCATATTATCAATACAGGAATTGCAGGAGCGATAGCACGCGGCTTAAAAGTGCAAGATATAGTTTTATCAATCGACGCTTTGTATCATGATTTTGATGCAGTTGAATTTGGCTATAAACTTACGGAAATTCCCGGTATGAAAAGGTCAAATTTTCCGGCAGATGAAAAATTAATAGATGCTGCCGCAAAAGCATTTGAATCTTTGGTAGAAGCAAAAAGTCATTCATTATTTAAAGGGCGCATAGCGACAGGAGATCAATTTGTTGCTTCAAAAGAATTAAAGTCAAAAATTATGGAATCATGTTCTCCCGCATGTGTAGAAATGGAAGGAGCGGCAATCGCCCATGCTTGTTATTTGAATCAAGTGCCGTTTATTATTATTCGCAGCATTAGCGATATGGCTGATGACAATGGAGAAAATACTTATAATTTTAACAAAGAAGCAGCCGCAGATTTGAGCGCGAAACTTGTTAGAAAAATGATTTCATTCATTTAATGGAAATTAGGAAAATATTAATCCAACCATATTTTAAGGAGGTTTGAAATATGGAAAAAAAATACAATGTAGACAGCTTTAATTTAGATCATACAAAAGTCTTTGCGCCTTTTGTACGTTTGGCAGATAAAAAAATTGGAAAAAACGGCGATGTTGTTACAAAATTCGATATTAGATTTACTCAGCCAAACAGAGATTTTATGACAACGGGAGCAATTCATACGCTGGAGCATTTAATCGCTGAATATATCAGAGATGAAATCGATGGCGTTATTGATTTATCTCCTATGGGATGTAGAACAGGGTTTTATTTTACTCTTTGGGGCGATAACAGCGAATCATATATTGCAGAACATCTTTTGAATGTACTGCGAAAAGTCGCTGTTTGGGATAAACCCATTCCTGCAACAACAGAAATCGAATGCGGAAATTATCTTGACCATGACCTTGACGGTGCAAAAAGATATGCAAAAAAATTTGTTGACGGTATTGAGCGCAAAGGTTGGAACGCTTTTGAAAATAAATAATTAACCGTAAGCGAAAACCGGTGCGGAAAAATTTATTCCGTATCAAGATTGTTGCAATTTTACGAGAAATGGAAAAATTTCAAAAACTGAAAATGTAATTTCTCTGCATTATTTTAATAAAAAAGACAAACCCAAACAGGAAAATCTCTCTGTTTGGGTTTGTGCCACAAAAGTTAGGAGGTTCGGTCTTTTGCGGTAAAAACTTTTTTATTCATGAATCTTGCGGAGGATTCCATGACATAAAAATCAAGATACAGAAGCATCTTGAAACAACAAGTTTCGAGCGTGTTCTCGATGCGAAGTTGTATCGAAAACTTTACGTCGAAATTTAGGGAAAGAACCCGACTCCAATACCCTTTTGGGAACAACATACCTCGCTACAAAAAAGAAGCGAGGTTGTTGAACTAAAAAGGAATGGAATATATGAATCGTTAATTATCTGTTGTTTCTAATTAACATATCATAGTTTAATCTAGTTAATCGTTTTATGAATAGGGAATTTGACCTATTTTTTCTCTTTTGTAGAATTTATAAATAAAATATATAAAAAATTCAGGAATTTGCTATAAAATAATTTCACAAAAAAAACGAAATTTCCAATTTTATGGAAAACAATATGAATTTTAACGATACGCAGAATGATAATTCTTATAAAAAGATAAAACTTAATCTCAATGAAAAAGCTTATATATGCAATAAGAACATTCGCCTTTTTGATGTAATAGATTCAACAAACAACTACTTGCTGGAATATGCAAAAAAAGGAAGCATAGAACATGGTTCGGTTGTTATTGCATATGAACAAACAGCAGGAAAAGGGCGTTTGGGCAGAAGCTTTTATTCGCCGCCTGAAACAGGACTTTATATGAGTATTTTGATAGAAACAACTGCACTCAATAAAGAATTTTCAGAAAATCCTACGCTTATTACTGTTTTTGTAGCAGTTGCTGCTGCTCGTGCGATTGAAAAAAAATGTAATATCCAAGCAAAAATAAAATGGGTAAACGACCTTTATTATGAACAAAAAAAAATTTGCGGCATATTAACAGAAGGAATTTTTAATAAAGGAAAAATCAAAACCTCTGTAATTGGAATTGGTATTAATTTATGTACAAATAATTTTCCGAACGAATTGGCGGGAAAAGCTGGTTCAATTTTCAGTTGCAAAGAATTGCCAGATAATTTCAGGCTAGAATTAGCGGAAGAAATTCTAAATAATCTTTTTGATGTTGTTTTGTATGCTGAAAAAACTCAAATAATTGATGAATACAAAGAAAAATCATGCATACTTGGTTCTGTTGTTAAAGTAATATCAAATTCGGAAAGTTATGAAGCAAAAGCAATAGATATTTCTTTTGACGGCGAACTTGTAATTGAACATACGAATGGACAAAAAGCATTTCTTAAAACAGGTGAAATAAGCTTAAAATTCACTTAAAATGAAATTAGTTTTTCCATTTATCGTTTTTGGGATACGGACAACGAGCGTTTAATGCTCTAGCTCTTAACAAAACATAACAGCCGCACCAAGAACATAAAACGCCGCCTCTTAGTGCTTCACAAGAAGAACAAGCTGTAAGCCGCTTGTTTTGTTCATTTTTGTCGGCGATTTTTTCATTTGAATTTTCTAATTCGGAAGCTATTTCCGCTATTTTTTCAAATGTCATCAATATAGCTTCTGCTTCTCGTTCGCACTTTGGACAAACGCTGCCACGAGTAACAGCATCAGTTGTGGCAGCTCTCGTGGCAACAGAATTAGAAACTTCATTGATTGTATAAATTTGTTCTTTCATTTACAAAATTTCAGCAGTTTATAGCAATTGCAGAAACCGAATGCGCCGGCAAAGTCAAAGAAAAACTTTTGCCGTCTTGAGAAATTTCTGTTCTTAATGCTTTTGTTACAACTACATCAGGATTATCAAAAGTGTTGAAAGAATTCATTTTTTCGCCCGTTAATACTTCCGCATTGACGGAGGTAATGTTTTTGCTTAATCCTGCAAAGTGAAC
Source organism: Treponema sp. (assembly GCA_012519415.1). Lineage (GTDB taxonomy): Bacteria > Spirochaetota > Spirochaetia > Treponematales > Treponemataceae > UBA1240. Next base: position 15,978 of record JAAYQG010000141.1, read on the forward strand.
ATCAACATTTTTTGAACTATTCATATCAGTGTTGCATAGTGTTACAAAATATTTTCCTGCTTTTTCTGAAGCCGACACGCTTATGCCGGGCACAAAAACATCATCAATGCCAGCAGAAACATATGCTGCGGTTGTTTCAAGCAAAGTTGCGTCTTGGTGTTGTTTGTACATTTTTAGAACATGAAATGTCGGTGTTTTTACTAATTTGTCGCCCTCTGTTAAAATTGGAGATTGAAGCACATTTACGGCTTGTGCAAGATTTGCTATTTTTACCCGATCGCTGTGATTGTTGAAAATATTGAGTGTAATACCTGCAACAAGCGCATCTCTAACAGTGTTTTGCTGATATAAAAATCCAGGATTTGTTCCCGGTTCCACTTCGTGCCAGCAACCCCATTCGTCTACAACTAAACCGACTCTTTTGTCCGGATCAAATTTTGTCATGATTCTATCATGATTTATGATAAGCTCATCCATTTTGAACGCATTTTTAAGTGTTGTATACCAACCTTTATTGTCAAAATTTGTAGCTGAACGTTTGTTGTTCCAATCAATTTCATAACAATAGCAATGAAGGCTAAGGCCGTCCATAAAAGAAGCAGCTTCTCTCATAAGAACTTCTGTCCAATGGTAATCGGCAACATTTGCACCGCCTGCTATTTTATAGATTTTATCCGAACCGTATTGGCGGACATAAGTTTGGTATCGTTTGTATTGGTCCGCGTAAAATTCCGCACTCATATTGCCGCCGCAACCCCAGTTTTCGTTGCCCACACCAAAAAAATCCAATTTCCATGAATCTTTGCGGCCGTTCTCTTCCCTTAGTTTTGCCATTGGAGATTCACCAGAAAAAGTTATATATTCAATCCATTCAGACATTTCTTGAACTGTGCCGCTACCTACATTGCCACAAATATACGGTTTGCATTCTAATAGCTCGCAAAGCTCCATAAATTCATGTGTACCAAAGCTATTGTCTTCAAGAACTCCACCCCAGTGTGTGTTTACCATGCGTTTTCGTTGTTTATAATCTCCAATTCCGTCTTTCCAGTGATATTCATCAGCAAAACAGCCGCCCGGCCAGCGAAGGTTTGGAATATCAAGTTCTTTGAAAGCTTCAACAACATCTTTTCTGTAACCATTAATGTTGTCTATAGGGGAATCTTTTCCAACCCAAAAACCTCCATAAATGCAGCGCCCCAAATGTTCTGAAAAATGACCGTAAATATTTCTGTCGATAACTGATTTTTTTTGACCGGCATTAACGATGACTGTTTCTTTCATAGATAAAATCCTTGTAAATTTGTTTTGAATCTTAAAAAGCTACGATTCTTGTTAAGTATTTCATGCCTGAAACGCTTTTGCGTAACATACGGAATGAACTTGGAGTGCATTTTTCTAATGAAAAATCTTAGAAGCTATAAATTTTGTGCGAAGCTCCCACTAACATAGATAATTGATATATATATATTTGTCAATAAATGAAATACCCTAAAAACAAAAACCAAACTAAAACCGCCTTGTAGTTCGCGCTTGCCGTAAACTACAAATTTTGCCAGATTAACCCCAAAATTTTAGCTCCAACCCAAACGCAAAACCCGTAGTGCCCAAGCGTCGAGTTTTGTAAAAGCAAAACTCGTCAGTTTAATCAGACAAGGACGTCTGATTAAACTGCAAACGCCCACAATTATCAATAATTTTTTCCCCATTAAAAAAATTTATGTTATAATCAAAAATGTAATTTTTGGAGGTTTTTATGATTGAGCGTATTGAATGGGACGATTCTTATCTTTTGGATGTTCAAGAAATTGACTTGCAACATAAAAAATTGATTTTGATTGCAAATGAACTTTACGATGTTGCTGTTGGAGATGATTCTTCATATAAAGTTTTAATGCCAAAAATAATAAAAAAACTCTCCGATTACACTGTATATCATTTTTCTGCAGAAGAAGCTTTTATGAAAAGATATGGATATGCAGACTGGAACATACATAAAATTGCACACGATAATTTTGTAAACGAAATAACGAGTCAAATTAAAAAACTCATTACAGGTTCTAAAGATGATGTTCTTAATTTTTATAAATATATTGTAAACTGGATTTTAACACACATTGCAAAAACCGATAAAATCTGGGCAAGTTTTGTAAAAGGAAAGTAAATTAGTATGTTTTTTTTACAAATCGGTTGCTAAGAAAGGTATAATACATTACATACCATTCTTCCAAACAAGTAGCAAAAAGACGAAATTTTTAAGATTTTTGCTTGAATTTTTATGAATGAAACATATTGCGATTTCGTGTTTTGTAAATTCGTTAAATCTTCTTTTTTAAAAATTGTCTAAGCACTGTAATTTTATATAGCGGTTGAAACAACAAAGCTTATTAAAATTACACTATTTTTATTCGTTCGATAAGTTTAATGCTTATTCTTTATATTAAAGCATTAAACTATCATAATTCCGGTATGGAGAGAGCCGCTTGAAGTTACCAAAACTCATAAAAAAGGAATTCTCAACCAGAAGGAATTATATTCGGCGTTGTGCCGTAGCGTTGGTTTTGCTTTTAGATTCTTTACTTCAATAAAACAAGGATAAAAGAGTGCATAGAGTTTGGGATTTTAATAAAAAGCGATATCAGATACTCGGTTTTGCTTTAATTGCAGCGTTTTTTGTTGCTTGCACTTTATGGATTCTTTTGATGCAAATGAAAAAGTTTTCAAAAGAAAGCATTTACACAACGTTAGAAGCAGTTTCGGAACAACGCAAACATGAAATAGAAGCTGTTTTTGAATTTAGAAAAGAGAATCTTAATGTTGCCGCCAAATTTTTTGAAAACCCAAATGTGCGTTCTTCTAAAGAAGAATTGATAAAAAACCTAAGCTTATGCAAAGAAGGAACAATTTTTGATTATGTCTTTTTTGCAGATAAAAACGGAACTTGTATAAATAATTATGGTGAATATTACTTTATAAAAGATGTTCCTTTTTTTAAGGCAAGCATTAACGGAAAACCTTTTATTTATACATCTCACCATTTGCCAGCAAATGATGGACAAAGCTTTTCAACTATTACAGTTCCTGTACACGATGAAAACGATGATGTTATCGGCGTGATTGGAGGAACTTGTATACAAGAATTAACGAATAAGTTGCTTTTTCAAAATGTTGTTGGCAATATTTCATCATTTTTAATAGATTTTGAACATAACATTATTGCACATTCTGAAGGTATCGCTGAAACAGATGAGGTTTTTAATTTTATAAAAAATTACAAAGCAGATGTAGAAAAACAAAAAAGACAGCAATCCGTAATTAACGAAGAACAATATTTTATAGTTGTTGATTCAATGATGCAAGGAGATTGGGTTCTTGTTTCTATGGCTGAAAAAAGCAAAATATCTGAAAAATATTTTACTGTCAGTCTTTGGGGAGTTTTGGCATCTACATTTAATTTTTTAATTTTTTCTATATTGATAATGATTATGGTGCTAATTTATACTACTCACCTTAATCAAATTAAACGCCATGTTTTTGTAGATCCGGTAACACAAGGTATTAGTTACAATAAATTTCTTGAAGATGCTGAAAAATATGTAAAATATCATAAGTCTGGCTCTATTCTTGCAGTTTGTCTTGATATAAACGATTTTCGTATTTTCAATGATTTGTATGGCTTTGAAGAGGGGAATAATCTTTTAAGGTTAGTTTATAAAATGCTTAAAGAGCATATTTCTAGCGGACTTGTGTGTCGTGTTAAAAGCGATACGTTTTATATAATTACAGATTTTGAAGCGACAGAAGCAGAATTAATCACTAAAAGGGAAATTCTTACAGATGATTTTAATACACTGCTTCAAAGAAACAAAAAACCGTATCACGTTGTGTTTACTGTAGGTTTTTATAGAGTTGAAGAATTCACAACAAATGTTTCTTCTATATTTGAGCGTGCAAATCTTGTTCATAATTGTGCAAAAAAAGAGGGTCGATTAAATATTTTTTATCAAGAAAGGCTGCGTCAAGATGCAATAAAGCAAAAGGTAATTGAAAATACAATGTATGATGCATTTACAAATCTTGAATTTCAAATGTATCTTCAGCCAAAGTGCGAACTTCTTTCTAAAAGATTAGTAGGAGCCGAAGCACTGGTTAGATGGGAAAGTAACAGCGGAGCAAAACGATACCCTGATGAATTTATTCCCGTGTTTGAAAAAACGGGTTTTATTGTTCAGCTTGATTTATATATGATGGAATGCACCTGCCAGCTTCTTAGGCATTGGATTGATTATGGAATTGAACCTGTTCCAATTTCCGTTAATCAGTCAAAGCATTTGCTATTAAATCCGATTTATTTTAATGTAATAACTACGACAATTGAAAAATATAATTTGCCGCCGGAACTTATAGAAGTTGAAATTACTGAAACAATTATGTATGACAATACGGAAGCATTGAACAAGCTTATTATAAACTTGCATAGCTATGGAATTCGTGTTGCTATTGACGACTTTGGTTCCGGTTATTCATCTTTGATTTTGCTTAGAGATATAAAAGCTGATGTTCTAAAAATAGACAAAACTTTTATTTATAAAGCAGAACGAGATTCAAAGGGCAAAAAGATTCTTTCTTCTATTATACAGCTGGCAAGTACGTTAAACATGAAGATTCTTGCCGAAGGTGTTGAAACTGAAAATCAGCTGTTAATGCTTGCAGATTTAGGCTGTCGAGAAGTTCAAGGCTATCTTTTCGGCAGGCCTGTTCCCGCAAAAGCATTTGCCGGAACATTTTATAGATCATAAATTATGCAGCTTTGGTATCTTATCTAAAACTTAAAAAGCACAAGCAAAACCGTCGATTTGTCGGTCAAGCTTGTGCTTTTTTATGTTTCACTTGTAAACTTTTTAAGTTTTGTATAAAAAGCTGTGTGTTATTTTTTGTAATTTCTTTTTACTTTTTGTGTTGTTGTCATTTCGTGTGGCTCATCAAGAATTGTGATTTTTGAAATGCGAGCATATGGCTGTAATGTTTTGTTTACTTTTTCTACAATATCAAAAATAGCATTGTAGATTGCATCTTGTGCAGCTATATCGCCACGCTGTACACCAAGCTTTTTAAGCAAATCTTCTGCTGGATAAACTTGAGCTTCGATTCCCTCAGATTTTGAACCGTCTTTTATCTCGTAACCGACAACTGTAATTTGAGTAATATCGTTGAAATAAAGCTGGAAAGCATTTTCAACTTCTTCCGGATAAACGTTTTTGCCGCCGGCTGTAACAATGAGATTTTTTGCTCTTCCGCAAAGATAAAGATAATTTTCATCGTCCATCCAGCCTAAATCGCCCGTTTTAAGAAATCCGTCTTCTGTAAACATTTCAGCTGTTTCTTCTGGCATATTATAATAGCCCTGCATAACCATAGAGCCTTTTACAACAACTTCGCCTATGCCGTTTTCGTCTTTGTCGATAATTTTCATTTCCATATAAGGTGAAAAATCTCGCCCGACGCTTTCAATCTTAAAATGCTCAATAGGATTAAGCGCAATAATCGGAGAAGTTTCCGTTAATCCATATCCTTGAATAAAATCAATTCCAAGTTCTTGGTATGTGCGAAAAACACTTGCAGCTAAAGGGCCGCCGCCGCAAATTGCAACACGCCATGTGCTTATGTTTGCTTTTTCCAAGACAGACTTGAAAAGCTTTTTACCCGGATTTATTCCTGTAACTTTTTTGATAAAGTAGGAAAGTCCCATCAAGAATTTCATCAATCCATATACAAATAGCCCTTTTGCTCTTATTCCTTTCATAATTCCGGCTAAGAGTTTGTTGAATAAAAGCGGAACGCCAAGAATCAATGTGATTTTTCCTTCTCGGAGTTCTTTCATCATTCGAGAAACCGCCATTGATTTTCCAAAAACAATTTCCGCACCGACAGAAATAGGATTTATAAAAGCCGCTTGCATTGTATATGCATGATGAATTGGGAGAAGAGCATAAAAAATATCTTCTTTTAAAATGAGCAAATTCGTTTGCGCAATAAAACAGTCTGAAACAAGGTTTTTATGAGAAAGCATAACGCCTTTTGGTTTTCCGGTTGTTCCCGAAGTAAAAAGAATGGCTGCCGTATCATTTTCTGTTGATTGTTCCGGTGTAAAAGATTTTTCTGTTTTCAAGTTAAAAACATATGTTTCAGAAAATTTTTTGCTTAGTGAATAAATTTTTGCGCCGCATGAATTTTTAGAAAAATATTCATATTTTTCTTCATCAACAAAGAAAATTTTCGGTTTTGCTGTTTTCAAAAGATTTTCCGCTTCGTTTTCGTGTAAAGCATAATCAATTGGAACAATAATTGCGCCGACAAAACCTGCCGAAAGGTAAACAACACCCCACTCCGGAGAGTTTTTCCCTGAAACTGCAATGCGGTCGCCTTTTTTAACTCCAACGCTACAAAGCCATTGTGCAAGCTGATTTATTTTTTCTATAACTTGTGAGTATGTGTATGTTCGCTTTTCCGGATCAAAGTCTGTAAAGCAAGGTCTGTCTGCAAACCGTTCTGCACTAATTGTAATTAATTCTGCTAGCGTTGGCCATTCGCCTTTAAATGTTTTTCCTCGCCATGGTTCTATTGCTGCCCATGGGAGAGGTCGCTTTTGTATTTTCTTCATATAAAATCCTTTTTTCGGAAAAATCCGCATATCTTTCGACACATAATAATTCGTTTTAGTTGCAAAAAAGTTAAAAAATTTTCATTTTTTTGATTTATGCTGTATTTTATTAATATGGGGAAAGATGATTTTTATTTTTTATTTGAACAGTGCTCCAAATTTGGAATTTTGCCGATAATTGTAAAGATTTGCTGTAATCTATAAATTTTACTTTCAAAAACAATTGTCAAGGATGGCATATTGCTTTTCGCAAAAAATTGGAATTTCACGGAGGAATAACAATGAAAAAAATGCTTACACTGTGCATTTTGTTGTGCACGACGTTTTTATTTGTTTGCGCACAGGATTTAACTCCTGAAGAGCAGCGCACAAAATTCATTGACCAATGTAAAGCTTATTTGGGAACTCCTTACAAATACGGAGGAATTTCTAAAACAGGCATGGATTGTTCTGGATTTATTTATATTTCTGCAAGACAGGCTTTAGATATAAAGTTGCCACGCCGTGCAGAAGATTTGTATAATGCAACGGAACGTCTTGATAAAGCACAGTTGCAGCCTGGAGATTTTCTATTTTTTAAATCTGCAAACAGTATTAATCATGCGGCTGTTTACCTTGGTAATGATGAGTTTATACATTCTGCAAGCGATGGTCCTAAAACAGGTGTAATAATTTCCAAGTTAAGCGATTCTTATTGGGACTCAACTTTTGTAGGCGGTGGAAAATTTTTGCCGGTAGCTACAAATCCTGAAAGAATAGGACAAAAAATTGTTGAAAAAGCGGAAGCTGTTTCTGCTACGGTTCCTAAAAAAACAGAACCGGAGGTTCTTCCTGTTGCAGTTATGCCGGATAATGAAGATGATTTTGTTCCTGTCGAAGCTGTTCCTGCCGGAACAGAAAATCAAGGCGAAGTATTTACTGCAATTCCGGTTCCCGGTACAATTAGTGCGAACGATGCTTTAGCAAAAGAAGCTGCAAAACAAAAAGAAGAACTTGCTGCAAAAGAAGCTGCGCTCAAAGAAGCACAAGCTCGTGCAGACGAACAATCAAGAGCACTTGCAGAAGCTCAAGCCCAGTTAAGGCTTGCACAAGAACAAGCAGCATTAAAAGAAACACAAGCTAAAACAGCTCAAATGCAGTCGCAACAGAGTCTGATAGCCCAAGAAACAGTGCAAGCTGCAAAAGAAGCGAAAGAAGCAGCTGAAGAAGCAACTGCCGCTGCAAAAGAGGCAACAGCTGCTGCAAAAGAAGCGAAAGCTGCCGCCGAAGAGGCAACTGCCGCTGCCGAAGACGCAACAATTGCAAGTAAAGATGCTCTTAAAGCTATCAATATGAGCTATCGTTCGATTCTTTCTTTTCCAGATGTAACTATTTCCGACGACGGTTTTATTTACTAGTATGCAATTTATTAAAATACAAAAAAAATTCTACCTTGCTACATTGTTATGCTTGGTACTTTCAGCTTGGATGATTTTTACAAGCTGTACAACTTCTGTTTCTCTTGAAGCTCGACAAGATAAAACAGGTGCGGTTGCTATGCAGACGAAAATAAGCCCCTCTGTTCAGGCACTTCTTTCGTCGCTTGCTGGAGCAGATTCTACAGAGGCACTTTTTGATGAGGCACAAATACGTGCTTCATTAAAAGCTGCTGGTTTTGCTGTAACAGGTTTGAAATTTCCATCTAAGTCCGCTCTTACAGTAACAGCAGAAACAAAAAATATAACAACAATGCTTCGCGGATCAAAAGATTTTATTTCTGTAACAGGCGATAATGGCATAAGCGATATGCGAATTAAGCTTTCGCCTGAAAATATCCGTAAAGCTGTTGCAATAATGCCGGAAGATACAGCTCTTTATGTTGAGTTGCTTATTGCTCCTGTTTTTACCGGCGAGGCTATGACTGCACAAGAATATACTGATTTAATAGCTATCGCTTATGGCGAAAAGATAGCGCAAGATTTACTCAAAGCAAAAGTAAATCTGATGTTTTCAGTGCCCGGAACAATTGTTTCCGCAGAAATGACTAACAGCAATGAAAATGATGTTATCGTAAAAAACAATGCTATTACAATGAGTATTCCTTTGATAAGATTGCTTACAGACTTAAAAGGAACGGAGTGTCGTATTCGTTGGAAAGAATAAATTAAAAAGTTTTATAAGCAGATTTTTCTGTTACTCTTAGTTAGGCTCAAATTTTGAAATTTGGTTTTGTATGCCTTTTTTAGACAGATGCTTTACCAGATTTCAAGAAAAGAGTACAATCAGTTTTGATTGTGCATAGACGTATCAGTTTGATACAGAAGTATCATTGATATTCTTAAACTCAATCATGGAGAGGGGCTTTATGCTGAAAAAATTACTTTTTATTGTTTTGTTTGGTTTTGTTTCTTTTGTTTGTGTGTTTGCTCAAAACATAGACTCAAACAATATTAATCCGTGGGAAGAAATTGTAAATAGAACATTTTCTGCTACAATTCCTGACACGTCAAAGACTTATACGATAGAAGTCCGTTTTTCTCCGTATGGAAATGAAGCTTACGTTACTTATGTAATTTTAGATAGCTTGTATCGTGAAAGTGATGCAGTTTATGCTGTTCGTGATGTAGCACGAAAACTTACAGAAGAATTCGGATATGATTGGTATAATTATGCATCCCCCGCTGTTTTGCGATTTGATAATGTTAATCATCTGGCTCGGTATAGAGCCAATATTATATTTAGGAGATATTTAATTCAGGAAGATAATTAATGGACACACAAGCACTTATCAAAAACTTGCATCCGCTTGAAATTCGAGTCTTGCGTACATATAGTGCAAAAGACGAAATAACAGCAGAACGCTTGCAAAAAGAACTTGAATATAAAGAAGGACATGCAAACCAAGCGTTTTCTTGGCTTGCCGGAAAAGAACTTGCTGTTGTAGTTCGCCGCGAACCACATACATTTTTTGAAATTACTGAACTTGGGCGAACATTTGCAGAAAATGGCACAAATGATGAGCGTATTGTTGCGTTTTTGAAAGAAAAAGGTCCGCATAGTTTGCCGGAAATTGCCTCTTTGCTCAAAATTGAAAACAAAGATGTAGGCAGTGCTTTCGGTCTTTTGTCAAAAGAAAACATTGTTGCTATGGACGTTGATAAGAAAGCAATTTTCACCGGCAAACCGTTAAGTGAACGCATGGCAGTTACTGCCGCATTGCTAAAAAAAGCAACATCTTGTGATAATAACCTAATAGATCACTCTTCGCTTACAAAAGCAGAACTTGATTGTATTGGTTCTTTGGCAAAAAAACGTGGTGCTACCGATTCGGCTTTTCGCATTGTTGAAAGAGAAACTGTTGTATATAAGCTTACAGCAAATGCAGAAAACATAAAGAAAGCGTTAGAAGTGGCAGGTGTTACCGGCGAAGAATTAGGTTCTTTAACACCTAAAATGATTGCTTCCGGCGAATGGAAAAATAAAACTTTCCGTGGATATAATATTGCCGTACCTCCTGCACGAATTATTTTAGGTCGTACAAATCCTTATGTTTCATTTCTTGAAAGTGTTAAAGACAAACTTGTTTCGATTGGGTTTGAAGAATTTGACGGTTCTCTTGTAGAAACAGAATTTTGGAACGGCGATGCTTTGTTTATGCCGCAGTTTCATGCTGCTCGTGATATTCATGATGTTTATTATGTAAAAAACCCGACACATGCAAAAAAAATTGAAGAACCTTATTTGTCTAATGTTGCCGCTGTTCATCGCGATGGAGGAAATACAGGTAGCCGTGGTTGGAATTATAAATTTGATACTGACTTTACTCGTAGATTGATTTTACGCAGTCAAGGAACAGTTCTTTCTGCGCACCAGCTTGCATCAAATCCAAAAATTCCCGGAAAATATTTCGGTATTGCTCGTTGTTTCCGTTATGATAAAGTTGACGCTACGCATTTATCAGATTTTTATCAAACAGAAGGTATTGTTTTAGGTGAAGAAGTAAATCTAAAAACATTGTTAGGATTCCTTGAAATGTTTGCTGTAGAAATTGCAGGTGCTACAGATGTAAAATATGTACCCGGCTACTTTCCATTTACAGAGCCGTCTGTTGAAGTTCACATAAAACATCCTGTTCTTGGTTGGTTTGAGTTAGGCGGTTCTGGTATTTTCCGTCCTGAAGTTACAAAAGCTATGGGAGTTGATTGCCCTGTTCTTGCGTGGGGTATTGGAATAGACCGAATGGCACTCATGGCACTTGGATTAAACGACTTGAGAGAGCTTTTTAGTAACGATATTGAACAAGTTAGACTACGAAAAGCAAGGTACTAAATTTTAACGAACAGCTTCCGCCCTGCTCAAAGATTTTTTCAGTTTTATGGCGAGTTGTTCGTTAAAAGAAATTTGTAAATTTTACCGATTATTCTAAAAACTTAAAACAATCAGTCTATACCTATGATTTTTTGGATTCTTACCGGAAGCTGATTTACATCAAAAGGCTTTGCAATATAATCTACAGCACCAAGTTCCAGAGCCTCTGTAACAACGTCTTTGTTTGTATTTGCTGTAAGAAATATGACTGGCACTTTCTTGTATTCTTTATGCTGTTTTAGCAATTTCATAACTTCAATACCGTCCATTTCGGGCATTACTATATCAAGCAAAATCAAATCCGGTATAACTCTTTCTAGCATAACAAAAAGCTGTTTGCCGCCTGTTAAAAGCTTTAATTGGTATTTGTCTTTTAGGGCGTTTTCTGCAACGCGCAAATTTGTAATTTCATCGTCGACAAGAAAAATACGCTTCATTATGTCCTCTCTTTTTCTAATTACAAAAAACCTCGTTATTGCTTGAAGTTACACAAAGAACTTCAGCGAGATTATTGATTAATTTTATTCATTTTAAAAAATCTATCAACTCTTCTGCTTCCTTTGACATTTTTTCATAGTCATAAGAATATGCTGCTTGAGAAACAGCATCAAGTTTAGATTTTATTATATCATTCCATGAGTAATTAGCAACTTTTTTTAACGATTCTTCAAAATTTACAATATCCATATCATATGCGTATTGCTTTAATTGAATCGCTGTTTCTTTTAATAAAGAAATCGATCCTTCTTCGAGGTTTTCAGTTGCTGTTGGTTTTTTTGAGTCAAGGAATTTTTTTATATTTATACAGACTTCTTTATATAGCGATATACATTCTTCAAAATTTTCATTGATAAAAGATATATCATTGTTTTGCCCTGCATCTTCAAGAGTTTCAGCTAAATCCGAAACATTATCTGCGCCAATATAGCGAGCAGCACTTTTTAGTCCGTGAATATTTGTGGTGAAGCCTTGAATATCGTTTGTTTCAACCATTTGGCGAATTTCTTTTTCTCGTTTTTCACAGTCGTTTGAAAAAGTTGTAAGAATATCAATATATGTTGATTTATCGCCGCCTGCAAAACTTAATCCGTTTTGATAGTTTATTCCGTCTATGAATATTTGTTCATGTTCGGGTTCTTCTGTTGTCGTAGTTTCTATTTGTATTTCGGGAATATCATATTTGATTTTTTCGAGCGGGAGCCAATCTGCAAGAACAGCATTAAGTTTTGAAGGATCAATAGGCTTAGACAAAAAGTCATTGAGTCCTTCAGAGAGGAATATTTCGCGCATTCCACTTAAAGCATTTGCAGTAAGTGCAATTATTGGTATTTTGTTATTTTCATTGTTTTCAAGTGCTCTAATTTTGTGTGTTGTTTCAATTCCGTCCATATCCGGCATTAGATGGTCCATAAAAATCAAATCGTAAGTTTTTTTGTAAATCAACCCGAGTGTTTCGTAGCCGGAAATTGCTGTTTCGCATTCTATTCCGTGTGTTCTTAAAAGACCTTGTGCAACTTTTAAGTTTACGGAATTATCATCTACAACAAGAATTTTTGCTTCCGGGGCGAAAACTCTGTTGAAATTTTTAGTTTGGGCAAAGCGAGTTTGAATAAACATATCTTTACCCGACAATGCTTGTGCAAGCGGAACACAATAAACAGGCGTAACAAGAATGCTTGTTTTGCTTTGCGAAACTGCTACAGAATCTTCTGCTATTTGAACAACTTTCAAATTTTCCATGTTTTCAGCTTTTAGGCATTGGTGGATTTTATCAAAATATTTTGACGAAACAAAGACAAAATCGTAGTTTTGATTTTGTTTGCTTTTATTTAAGTATTGTGTTGCTGTTTTTACATCGACACAAAGGTCAACATTAGCTTCAAGTGCTTTAAATTCTTTCATCATAAACGCACTGGTGCGGTTGTTTGGTTCAAAATAGAGAATCTTTTTGTTTGCGGTTTTTTTTGTATCAACAAGAGGTTTATATTTTGAAACTTGCTGACGTATTATTGCAGTAAATGTAGAACCTTTTCCATATTCACTTTCTACAGAAATTGAACCGTTCATCATTTTGCAAAGTTGTTTTGTAATTGAAAGACCAAGTCCTGTTCCTACAATGCTGCGATTTTTTTGTGCATCAAGTCGTTCGAATTCTGTGAACAAATGTTTTTTATCTTCATCTTTGATTCCAATGCCTGTATCATTTACTGTAAATTTAAGCTCAAAATCGTTGTTCATTTCTTCGCCGAGCACTGTCAAAGACAAATATCCTTCATGTGTATATTTTACGGCATTGCTCAAAAGGTTGAGCAGAATCTGCTTAATTCGTATTTCATCGCCTGTCATTTCTAAAGGAACTTTTGGGTCAATATGGACAAAAAAATCGAGATATTTATCTTGTGCTCGTAATTTTATCATTGTAATAACATCGCTTATCATTTCAATGAAGTTATACGTAACAACTGTAAGCGAGAGTTTGCCCGATTCAATTTTCGAAATATCTAAAATATCGTTTATAATTCCAAGAAGACTGTGGCTTGCTGTTGAAATGTTTCTTGCATATTCGATATTTGATGCAGAAGATGTTTTATCGAGCAAAATCAAATCGCTCATGCCCATAATTGCATTCATTGGTGTTCTAATTTCATGGCTCATGCTTGCAAGAAAGTTGGATTTTGCTTTTGTTGCAGCTAATGCTGTTTCTTTTGCTTCTCGTAGCTGTTCGTTCATTTTTACCATGTCTGTGATGTCTGTAAAAATACTGTACATAACAGGCGTGCCGTTATAATTTTCATTTACAAAAAGGCACTTTGTTCGAACTGATATATATTGCCCGTTTTTATGTTGAATTCGATAAGAAATGGAGTAAGGCATCTTTTTTTCCATTGCAAAATACAATGCTTCAAAAATTTGGGGAACATCGTCTTGATGGAAATATTTGATGCCCATAAAACCGTCCACTTCTATGTCTTTAGATGTTCGCCCTATGAGATTTAAAAATTTCTGGTTTGTATATAAAAATGTGAATTCCGGATTTACTGCAAGCTTTGCAATTCCGTCTGCTGCTGTATTTACAAGCTCGTCAATATCTTTTTCATCAACAAAAAAAGCTTGATGTTGCAAAAGCTCCGATTCGTAAATTGTGTAAGTGTTCATTCCATGTGTTTGGCTGAAATAAAGTGCTTCGTTTGCTTTGCCGAAAAGCTCTTTGTAGCTTGTGCTATGTTCCGGAAAAAGCGCGCAACCTATACTTGCTGTTACGGTACATGTAATGTTTTCATTTACAACTTCCCTGTGAAGTTCATCACATATAATTTGAAGTTGTGTTTTTAGCATGGCACGGTTGCCGTAGTTTTTAATAAGAATTGCAAAGCTTACACCGCCTAGTCGTCCTACAATATCTTCGCTTCTTATGTTATGTTTTATAGTTTCTATAAAATCCATTATGATTGAATCGCCACTTAAATATCCGAGCGTTTCGTTAATTTGGCGGAAGTTGTCGATGTCCAAAATAACAAGTGCGTGATGACAATTTACAATTCCCGCATCTGTTAGAAATTCTTTGACACGAGTATCAAATGAAGATTTGTTAAGCAAGTTTGTAAGAAAATCTTTTTCACTTTTTTCAACGAGCGAAATTTCTTTTCGTTTTTCTTCATCTATATCTCTTATAAAAATTATTGCGCGAACTGTTTTTGTTGATTCAAAATAATAAAGTGTAATTTTTGCGCTTTTCCACACATAATTTGAACTTCTTGTGTTGTCCATAAAAAGAATTTCTTCGGAATATTCGCCTTGTTCATATTTTTTCAGCAAAGATTCGGAACAGAGAGTTTCGTAAACTTGCGAGGCAAAATTCGGGTGTATAACCTTTTTTACAATCGCCATCAATATTTCATCGTATCCAGCTTTTTTGTTTAGGTTAAGAAAAGACAAAAGCTCGTCGGCAGACTTGCCCAAAATAATATCATCAGTAATATCTGCTTCAAAAACATTTTCGTAAATTCCACAACAAATTTCTCGTATAAAACGTTCATGCTCGTAGCGGGAATCTGCAAGTTTTTCTCTTGCAATATAAATTCTGTTTCTTAGACTATAAACAGCGGTACATATAGTTAAAACTAAAGCCGCAAAAACCCACATTGTTCCAACCAAATAAAGAAGATTATATTTAAAATCTTCAGCTGAAGTTATTGAAAATAAAATCCAATCTTGCTCATTAAGCGGCATATATGTTGCAAAATGTAGTTTTTTATCTTTGCCGGTATAAATAAACATTCCCTTTGAACTATCTTCAAAAGATGTTTTTACTTGAGCTGTTGTTTTGTTCTTAAAAAGAAAATTAGTTATAGGTTTGAAATTTTCGTTGAGTGTTGTGTTTACAGAAAAGCCGATTTCATCGAGATTTTTTGTTGACGCAAGAATTGTTCCGTCTTTTGAGCAAAGAATAAAAGAATCATTCGTTTTGTCTGTTTGCGGCATAAATTTTATAAACATATTTTCCGCATATATAAAATTTCCTAAAAAACCAACTAAGAGTGAATCTTTGAATACGGGCGCAGAAAAAGCAAAAACGGATTTTTTTTCTGATTTATCTTGTAAAGATATTGATTTTGGTCCGTAAAACCCGCTTTTTTTTGCAATAAAATTATGTATGGATTTTTGTTCTTTAGTTGAAAATTTTTGGTTTGTGGAAAAATATTCATTTGTAAGGATGTTATCAAATAAAAGAAAATCAGCAACAAGTTCTTTGTGAAAAATCGGAATAACATTTTCCGGATTTTTATCAAGTTGTAACTCTTTTGAAAATTCTTCTGCAACAGAACGCGTAAGCAAAAGTTCATAATTAAGGGAAATTTCAAAAGTGTTACGCTGCTGTTCAAGAGTATGTAATGTCTGTGATGTAAGTTCTTTTGTTTTTAAATCGACGATAATAAGGCTTGTTGTAATAAGGGCAAAAAGTAAAAAAACAATAACCAAAATAAGAATAATCAGAGGCAACCACGCCAGTTTTTTTTGTTCAGCCATTTTGTTCCTAAACTTGCCAAAAATTAAAAGACAAGGTTTTATTAGTATTTGGATATATGTGCGCCGTATTAGCCCGCTAAAGCTTTATAGCTACTAATTTTTGCAACGAGTACATTCATTATACATCAAACTTATTTTTTGTGGGAATTTTTTGCACTATAACAATAAAAAACTGAATAAAAAAGCTTGCAGATTGCAATATTGTATTGTAAATTAGTAATCATGTCTGAGGTTCCGTATTTCTTTTTACAATAAATTACAATAAAAAAAATTGGAACCGCGTGTTTTATGCCGATAAAGAATCGGAATATTTTATATGGAGATTGTTTTAGATTATTTAGTTTCGGTATTATTTTAACAAAATACAGAAAAATCAGATTTTATCTGGCTGAATAGCTTTTACCTATAAAAATAAAATTTTTTAACATAGTTATAAGCTGTAAAACATTTTGCAGGAGTGTTCATGAAATTAACTCTTAAATTGCGACTTCTTTTCTTTGCTGTTTCTTTTATTCCTTTATTGCTGATTAGTACAATGCTGATTTTTATGAATTATAAAGCAACGGTAAAAAATATTTATTCATATTATGAAGCATTTGTTGATAATTCATCTTCGATAATTTCGAATTTTTTTAATGAAAAAGTTGTAGTTGTATCAACTTTATCAAAAATGGAAGATGTTTCGGATCATAACTGGGAAAAAGTTTCTTCTTCCATGCAAGATATTGTTTCAGAAGAAACATTTGAGAAAATCATTATTGCATTTAACGATGGAACATACCATAACACTGGCGGCGGAAATCCATATTTTGACGGCAAACAGACTACCGATAACAACAGCCCAAATGCGAAATTGTCTTCTATTGCTATTCGTGATTATTTTAAAGATATTGTTACAAATAATAAAACAGGACAAAGTATGGCTTATGTTTCGGAGCCTGTTATTTCTTTGAGTAATGGCATACGACAGATTATGGTTTGTCATACATTACATAAAGACGGCAAGATTAATGGAATTGTTGCCGGTTCTGTTTCTTTCGATTTACTCATTGAAGAACTCAAGAAAATTCAGCTGCAAGCTAAGAGTGCATTTGGAGCAGAAATCAAGTTTGTTATAGTCAATGATGCAGGTAATATCGTCTATCACTGGGATGATTCTAAAGTGATTCATATAAAAGAAGAAAACGGTAAAAAAATTTCTGTTACATCTTCTATTGCGGAACTTCCCCCTGTTTTTCGTTCTTATGCAGAGCGCATGATTGCTCGAGATGAAAATTTTGAAACTGCTAATTATTTGATTGGAAATGTAGAAACATTGTTCAATTTCAGGCCGATAGAAAACACTTATATGTCGCTTGGTCTTTTTATTGAAAAAGAACCTTTGTTTGTTGTTGTAAAAAACCAAATGGGAATAGCAATTATATGGATTGTCGTTATTACTTTAATAGTTATTGTCTTTTCGTTTATATTCTCAAGACGAATCGTTTCGCCGTTGAGTACTATTGCAAATAGTTTTGGAACTTTGGCAACAGGTGCCGGTGATCTTACAGTTCGTCTTGTTAGAAAAGTTAATAACAATGATGTTATATCAAGAATTTCAGGTAATTTTAATAACTTCCTTGAAACGCTCGGGCGAATAATTCGTTCAATTCAGTCTGAAGCGGAACAACTTGGAAATGTTTCAACAAATTTGAATGAAACCGTAAACGAAACAAAAATTGCAATCGGCGACATTGACAACCAAACAGGAATACTTTCAAAAAACGCTATAAATTTGAGTGCAAGTATTGAAGAAGCAACTTCAACAATTCACGAAATTACTAAGACAATTGAAAGCTTGAACCATCAAATTTCAAATCAAGCAAATAGTGTTAACGAATCTTCTGCCGCTATTGAAGAAATGGTTGCAAATATTCAGTCTGTATCAAATAACTTAGGGCGCGCAAGCAAAACATTTACAGAACTTAAAGATGCTTCAGAAACAGGTAGAAACACAATGGAAGGTGTTATAGAATCAGTTAAAGAAACAGCGTTGCATTCTCATCAGCTTCTTGAAGCAAACGAATTGATTGAAACTATCGCTTCGCAAACAAACTTGCTTGCTATGAATGCGGCTATTGAGGCTGCTCATGCCGGAGAAGCAGGCAAAGGTTTCTCTGTTGTTGCTGATGAAATTCGTAAGCTTGCGGAAGATACGGCTGAACAATCAAAGAAAATTGCAGAAATGCTCGGTGTTGTTGTTTCAAATATTGGAAATGTTGTAGACCAATCTACAGATGCAAATACCGTATTTGATGATATTTCTGGTCAAATTGGCGATGTCAACGATTTGATGGCTGAAATTTCCATGTCAATGCGCGAACAGTCGGAAGGCTCGCAACAAGTGCTTGAATCTTTGCGCACAATGCAAGATACAACTTCTCTTATTTTAGAAGGCTCAACAGAAATGAACAGTGGTGCTTCGATGGTGCAAAAAGAGATGATAAATATACGAGATTTTGCTTATCAAGTTAAAGAAGTTACACAAAATGTAAATGACAGAATGGGACAAATCAGTGTTTCTGTTGACAGTGTTTCTTCTCTTTCAAATAAAAACAACAGTTTGTCTGATGAGCTTTATTCACAGACAAAAGGTTTTAAGTTGTAATTTGAAAATTGCGATTTTAACTAAAGAGAATATGATTTTTAATGCTTTAGTTTATTGATAAGTGCTTTTATAGCCATTTCATAGCCGTCAAAACCGAAACCTGCAAAAGTTTCAAAGCAAAACATACCTGCATATGAAATTTGGCGAAAATTTTCTCTTTTAGAAACTTCGGAAAGGTGAACCTCTACAGCCGGAATCGATACAGCTTTTAGTGCATCTAAAATTGCAACACTTGTATGTGTATAAGCCGCAGGATTTATAATTATTCCATTAAAGCGGTTGTAAGCTTTTTGAATTTTGCTGACAATACAAGATTCTGAATTTGATTGGATAATTTTTATCTTCACATTGTTTTTTTTGGCAGATGTTTTCAAAAAGCGAACTAAATCTTTATATGTTTTTTTTCCGTAAATGCTTGGTTCTCTTGTACCAAGCATATTTAAGTTTGGGCCGTTAATTATAAGAAATTTCATTTGAATGATTCCAAAAGCAAATTGAGTGCATCCTCAAACGAGCCATTGTTTGATATTTCTGCATCAGAAAATTCTTTATAAACAGGAAGCCTTTCTTTTTCAAGCTTCTTAATGCCTTTTTCTTTTGAAACAGGACGTCCGTCTAGCGGGAGCAATTCGTGATTTCTGGTTATAAGCACACAAAAACCGTTTTGCCGCAAATTCAACCGATTTCTGTTGTTCATTACCGCACCGCCGCCCGTTGCAATAACAGCACCTGAAGTTTTTGCAAGTTCTGCTATAACTTCGCTTTCTTTTGCTCTAAAGTAACTTTCTCCATATTTCGTGAAAATTTCCGGTATCGAAAGATGTTCACGTTGTTCAATTTCCAAATCTATATCTATAAAAGGTCTATTTAATAATTTTGCAGCAGCTTTTCCTAAACTCGATTTTCCGGCGCCGGGCATTCCGATAAGGATTAGGTTTTGTTTTTGTCGTAAAATTTTATGAAATACTTTTTCTTCGTCTTCTTTGCTGATGGTTTTGCCCGCAAAAAGTTCAGCTGCTTTTTTTGCCTGCCCAACAAGCATTGGAAGCCCGCCGCTTGCTTTTAGTCCTTTTTCTATGCCTTGCTGAACAAATCTGCTTACAAGAGGAGTATATACAACATCGAGAACAGCTTCTGCGTTTTCAAATTGATCGATAGAAGCAATTTGATTTTCCGTTTCGGGGAATGTTCCAACTGGAGTTGCATTAATCAAAATCTGTGCATCTTTATGAAGATAAAGGTCTGAATATGTAGTTTTTCCTTTTCTGGAAACAACAGTGATTTTTCCGCCACAGTCTTTAACAGCAGCGCAAATTGTTGAGCTTGTAGCACCGTTGCCGAAAATGAGAACCTTTTTATCTTTAAAATCAACGTTCGCTTTTTTCGCCATATGCAAAAAACCGTAATAATCAGTGTTATCGCCAAAAAGCGAACCGTCTTCTCTTTGTACAACAGTGTTCACTGCGCCAATCGCTTTGGCTTGCTCAGAAAGTTCGCTGCATAAAGATGCTACATTTCTTTTATAAGGAATTGTAACGTTGCAGCCGCCAAAAGTTCTTTTTTCAAAAAAATCGTTAAGTTCGTCCGGTTCAAGGTTGATAATTTCGTAGTCATAATCGGCAAAATTTGCATGAATTTCTTTTGAAAAAGAATAGCTGATGTTTCTTCCGATAAGAGCAAATTTTTTTTGAGGATTTTTTTTTGTTTCGTGCGAATTGTTCGATTTTTCGACGATGCTTGTTTCTTGCAATAAGTCTGAAGAGTGAAGTTTTGAGTAAGCCGAATCTTGAATCTGATTAGAAGTTGTTGATTGATGCTGTTTACTTGTTTCAAAAATTGAAGCATAGATTTTTTCCAGTGCAGGAATATATTCTGAAGGTACAAGCTTAGAAAGTCTATTAATAACATCGGATTCTCTATTTTGTTGGTTGATTTTTACATTGTTTTTCTTTTTTAAAAGACCTATTTTTTCAACAGTTTTCATTCGTTCTACAAAAAGTTTTACGATTTCTGTATCAATTTCGTCAATTTTCTCCCTTAAAATATCAATGTTTTTTTCCATGTTTATTTTATTCCTTTTGCTAAAAACTTTTCATAATATGTTATCGTCTGCTTTCAAGAAGAAGGTCATAAATAGCTATAGCTGTAGCAGCTTCTACACATGGCACGGCGCGAACGACTACGCAAGGATCGTGCCTTCCTTCGATTTTTAGTTTTTCATTTTTTTGGGTGCTAAGATTAACAGAATCTTGCTCTTTGCTGATTGAAGGAGTTGGCTTGAATGCGACCTTAAACATAATAGGCATACCAGAACTAAGTCCTCCTAGTATTCCCCCATGATTATTTGTTTTTGTTAAAACATTGTCTTTATCAAAATAGAAAGAATCATTGTTTTCCGAACCAAAAAGTTTTGTAGATTCAAAGCCTCTGCCGAATTCAATGCCTTTTACAGCCGGAATAGCAAAAATTGATTGTGAGATTTTATTTTCAATTCCGTCAAACATCGGCTCGCCAATTCCGGCTTTTAGACCAACGCAAGCGCATTCAATTATGCCACCCACAGAATCTCCTTTAGATTTTGCATCAAGTATTGTTTTTTCCATCAAATGCCAAACAGATTGATCTATTAAAGGCTTTGGGGCGACTTTAATGGAATCAATTTCTTTTTTTGAACAGGAAACATTATCAAAAGGTTTGTCGCATATATCTTTTATTGAAAAAATATGCGCTCCTATATGAATGTTTTCTTTTTTCAAAAACTGCATACAAACTGCACCTGCAAAACAAAGTGGTGCTGTTAATCTTGCAGAAAAATGTCCGCCGCCGCGTATGTCGTTAAATCCTGAATGTTTGAAAAATGCAGGTAAATCCGAATGCGCCGGTCGTGGAACATCTTTAAGTTTTGAATAATCTTTTGAGCGAACATTTGTATTATTGATTATAGCACATAAAGGCGCACCACATGTAATATTATCTACAAGTCCGCTTATTATATGCGGTTCATCTGCTTCGGCTCGTGGTGTAGAAACGGAATTTTGTCCGGGTGCGCGGCGTTTCATAAAAGCATAAATTTCGTCCATGTTCAGTTTAAAACCTGCTTTTAATCCGTCTATAACTACTCCAATTGATTCTGAGTGAGATTGTCCAAAAATAGAGATTTTTATGCAATTACCGAAGACTGATGACATTTATGTTTCCTCCCAAGTTGTTGAAATCTGTAAAAAAAGAAGGATATGATTTTTGTACAGCTTCTGCTCCATTTATTACAACATTTTTCTTTGTGATTGTGGAAGCAATCGCTGATGCCATTACAATTCTGTGATCATTTTGGCTTGAAACTTCTCCACCTATTAATGAGCCGTGTCCAATTACTGTTATGGAATCTTTTGTAGTTTCGACATTTCCGCCTAGTTTTTTTATCATTTCCGCAACGGATTCAATGCGATCGCTTTCTTTTAGGCGTAGTCGAGCAGCATTAACAAAATGAGTGATGCTTTTTCTTGCACATGCTGCAATTGCAAGCGGTGGAACTAAATCCGGAATGTCTGAACAATCAACCGAACAATCTTTATTGCTTTCAAAAGATTTTAAGATTTGAATAACTGCTTTATCGCCTTGCGGAGAATTCATGTTTAAGTTTGAAACATTTATGTTTGAACCCATGAACTTTGCACAAAGCCAAAATGCGCTGCAAGACCAATCGCCTTCAACAGAATAAACGTGAGGAGAAATGAGTTTTTGATTTTTATCTAATTTATAGTATTTTTCACTTTTTTCCGTAATGATTCCAAATTTTTCGAGAACGTTCCTTGTAATTTCAACATAAGAGGCTGATTCAAGCTTTGATGTAAGATTGATAATGCCGCCAGATGAAATTGCAGCGGCAAACATTAGTCCGCTGACATATTGCGAGCTTACACTGCCGGGCAGTTCAAAATTCGTGTTTGTTAATTTTCCGGACATTGTAAAGGGGAGAAAATCTTCTGTATGTTGTTGAATTGATATGCCGTTTTTGCTAAGTGTTTGGCATAATTCTGTCATTGGTCTTTTCGGAAGTCTTCCCGTTCCTTTAAAGATTACTTCGCCGCCTAAAGCTGCTGCAACAGGCAAAAGAAAGCGTAAAGTTGAGCCGCTTTCGTTACAATCGGCTGTGCATTTTAAAGTGGAATATCTTCTTGGAGAAACTTTATAAGAATTTGCCGTTAGCTCGATGTCTGTTCCAAAGACTCTTAGAACTTCTGCTGTAGCTTCTATATCTTTTGAAGTTGTTGAAAGTTTTATATCGCATGGTGCATCTGAGAAACTTGCACATATTAATGCTCTGTGTGCATCTGATTTTGAGGCTATTGCTTCTACATCGCCTTTTAATTTGCCGGGTTGAAGTTGTAAAATCATATAAACTCCGTTAGTCAAAGCTTGCAGAAACAATTGCTTCAAACTCATCAAGTTTTAGCGACAAAAGTTCTGAAGAGCCGATTTGTTTTGAAAAAACAACAGTTATTGAATTTGTGTTTCTTTTTTTATCTGATAAGGCAGCCTTAAAAAGTTCTGATTTGTTGTAAGAATGACTAACCGGAAGATTGTTTGTTTTTAATGCTGCAATAAGTTCTTCGTATAAAAGGCTGCTACATTTGTTCATTTTTACGCATGATTTTGTAATAAGACTCATGCCAATAGAAACAGCTTCTCCATGCGGTATTTTATAATTGCTTAAATGTTCAATTGCATGACCTAATGTGTGCCCGAAATTTAGAATCTGTCTTAGCCCGCTTTCTTTTTCGTCTTTTTCTACAATGCTTGCTTTGATTTTGACGCACCTGCTGATAATTTCTTTTAAGGTGGTTGCATCGTTTTTTTGGATTTTGTTTTTAAAAAATTCAAAAAGTTCAGCATCTTGAATAACTGCTGTTTTTATAGCTTCTGCAATGCCGCATGAGAAATTTTCATCGCTTAAAGTTTCAAGGCAGTTTGTATCGCAGATTACAAGTTCCGGTTGATAAAATGCGCCGGCTAAGTTTTTTCCTGCATTTAGATTGCAACCAGTTTTTCCACCGACAGAAGAATCAACCATTGCAAGAAGCGTTGTCGGGATTTGAACAAAACGAATTCCTCGCATAAAAATAGCAGCTGAAAAACCAGCCATATCGCCGGTTACACCGCCACCTAATGCAACTACAAGATCTTTTCTTGTAAATTCATTCTGAGCAAGAAACTCAATCATTTGTGTTACTGTGCCCATATGTTTTTGATCTTCGCCATTTGCAAACACAAACTTGCAAGTTAGAAATCCATTCTCTTTTAGTGATTTTTCTGCTTTTTCTGCATAAAGCGAATCTACTTTATCATCGCAAAAAATTGCAATCTTTGATGGAGTGGGGGCAACTGTGTTTTTTATAAATGTTCCACATTGTTCAAGCAAATTTGAATCAATTAGAACCTTGTATGTTTTAGATGCTCTAACATTTACCGTAATCATGTGCGCTCTTCGCCTTTATCTGCTTTTTCTTTGCAAAGTCTGCCTTGTTTTAATAGTTCTTTTAGAACAGTTGCGTCTTTATTCTTTATAGCTGTTCTATATTGTGTAAGATTATTTATTACAATGTCGAGTTCTTTTCCAAGATTTTCAGAATTTTCGAGAAACAATTCTGTCCACATGTTTTCGTTGAGACGAGCAACACGTGTCATATCTTTGTAGCTACCGGCTGAAAATCCAGTATGTTCAACCGCAGTGGGGCTTTTTATGTATGCACTTGAAACAACATGTGCAAGCTGAGATGTATATGCAATAATTCTATCATGACGTTCCGGCGTTGTAATTTCAAAATCGGAAAACCCAAGATTTCTCCAAAATTGTTTGATTTTCTGTAGAAGTTCAAGGCTTGTGTTTTGTGGAGGCACTAGAATAATAGAAGCATTGTTAAAAAGCTTTCTTTGTGCATTATCAAAACCGGAGTATTCGAGTCCTGCCATTGGGTGTGCGCCAATAAAAGTAAATCCTGTTTTTTCTGCTAATGGGAAAAGTTCCCGACAGACTGCACTTTTTGTTCCGCAGCAATCCATAACAATTGCGTCTGTTTTGAATTTCGGCGAATATGTTTTAACAAAATCAATGCAAGTGCTCGGATATGTAGCAACAATAATCATATCGCACGTAGAAAGTTTTTCATCTGTTAATGCATCGTCTATGGCGTTTAGAAGAATTGCTTTTCTTAAAACAGGTTCGGAAATATCTCTGCCGAGCACGGTGTGTGGCGTGCTGTGTTTTATTGCTTTTGCAACTGAACCGCCGATAAGTCCTAAGCCAACAACTCCTATAATCATGAACTATCTCCAAAATAATACAGATTTATTCATGCAGACGGAATCAATCCCCTGTGGTTATTTGCAGCAAAATTTTGCGCCAAAACTACGGGAATCGAATCCGTTTGCGATAATTTTAGTACTTACAAGCTAAAGGTCTGATTGCAAAACAGCTTTTTGCAACTTCATCAAAAACTTGCGGTGTTAACGATTGAGCTCCATCACAAAGTGCGTGTTGCGGATCGTTATGCACTTCAATCATAAGTCCGTCTGCTCCGGCTGCTGTTGCCGCCATTGCCAGCGGTTTTACAAAATAAGAAATTCCGCAAGCGTGGCTTGGGTCAATTACAATAGGAAGATGTGTCTGTTTTTTGAGAACAGGAATAATTGAAATATCTAACGTATTTCTTGTTGCATTTTCAAAAGTGCGTATACCTCGTTCGCAAAGAATTACATTTTCATTGCCACCGGCCATAATGTATTCGACACTCATTAAAAGTTCCTGAATTGTATTTGCAAGTCCGCGTTTCAAAAGAATAGGCTTTTTAATGCGACCAAGTTCTTTTAGAAGTTCAAAATTTTGCATATTGCGTGCACCGACTTGAATTAAATCAACATCGTCAAAAAGTGGAAGTTGAGAAAATTCCATAATTTCTGAAACAATCGGCAGTCCCGTTGCTTCTTTTGCCTTCAAAAGATATTCAATTCCGCTAGCTCCAAGACCTTGAAAAGCATATGGAGAAGTTCTCGGTTTGAACGCTCCGCCTCTTAGCATTGTTGCACCGGATTTTTTTACTTGTTCCGCAATGCTTATAACCTGTTCTTCAGATTCAACCGAACAAGGACCGGCTATAATATTAAAAGTTCCGTTTCCGAAATGAACATTTTCAACAGTGATAACGCTGTCTTTCGGATGGAATTTTCTGTTTGCATTTTTATATGGTTCTTGAATGCGTTTTACATCTTCAACAATCTCAAGAGAACGAATTAAATCAATATCGACCGAAGTAGTATCGCCTACAAGTCCAAGAACGATTGAGTTTTCGCCTTCGCTTGTGTGAATTGAAACTCCAAGACTTTTTAGCCAGTTTTGCAAGTTGTTAAACTGAGTTTTATCCGGATTCTTTTTTACAACAACGACCATATTGCCTCCTAATTAAAAAGTTACAGAGAAAACTTCAGTTTTCGAAAGTAACTTTTTACGTGCTTCCGCAGCGTAGCGAGGAAGCACAGTTAATAACAAGTTTGCGACGCAAACTAGCACCCTTATAAATAAGTTTGTAAGCAAGTTGTGTTCCTATTTATAAGAACATGATTTACTTACAAAACATACACGAAAAAAATAGTTTCTGTCAATAGGAATTTTAGTTTCTTTTAAGCATATTTTTGGTTTTTGATCTTAATATTTACGATGCAAGAATCCATAAATATGCTTTTAAAGTCCCCTATTTATGTAATTATTCTATGCAAACGAAAAGTGCGACGCAATATGAAATTTGCAAATTCTATAAAAAAATATAGCATATTTTTTGTTTTATACTATACAAACGTCAAGTTTATTTTGAATTAAACTAACAACTGCTATTAATTTGTTTAGGCAATGCTGGTATTTACGGAATAACCTCTCGGGAAATCGGTTTTGTCGTAGGGGATTTCCTCTATTTGTAAATCGTTTAACGCTAGATTAAAATTAACTAATTAAGGAATATGGAGGAAATATGAAAAAAATAATGTTAGTTGCTGCTGTCGCAGTCCTTACATTGAGCCTCGTAGGATGTAGTAAGGGAGGTTCTTCTGCAAAAGGCAAGAAAGACTCTCTTCACATTTCTGTTTTCACTATTCAGCAGAGGGAACAGCCGCCTGCTGATAACAAGACATACAAGTGGATTGAAGAAAAATTCGGTGTAACATTCGCTTGGGATATTCTTGTTGGTGATAAAGATCAGAAAATCGGTTTGCTTATCGCTTCTGGTGACCTTCCTGATCTTGTAGAAGTAGATTCAGAGAAGTTCCAAGGTGCGGGAGTTCTTAGAGATCTTAAACCGTTAGTAGAAAAACATGCTCCAAATATTATGAAGCATTATTCTTCTGTTTGGCAAAAAATGATCTATCAAGATTCAGAAAAAGATGCAGAAGGCAATATTGTCAAAGAGCAGCTTTTCTCACTTCCTAACTATGGTGTAATTGATGGTATCCCTTCCGACACATTCTACAACCAGAACGGTTTCTGGATTCAGAAAGCAGTTCTTAAAGAATTCGGATACCCTGTAATTAAAACAGTTGATGAATATTTCGATCTTCTTGAAAAATATTATAAGAAATATCCGACAATTGACGGTATGCCTACAATTCCATTCTCAATCATTACTGCTGACTGGGAAGCATTTAACTTGTGGAACCCACCGAACTTCTTGGCAGGATATCCGAACGACGGTAACGGACACGTTACACTTGAAAACGGTAAATATATTTACACAGATAACTTTGCTGATGAAAATGCTCACAGATGGTTTAAGCTTGCTAACGGTTACTTTAACCGCGGTTTGATCGATCCCGCTTCATTTACAGACAACCGTGACCAGTACTATGCTAAAATTGCACAGGGTCGTGTACTCGGTATGTTTATTCAAGGTTGGCAGTTCCAAGGACAGCCGGAACAAACACTTTGGACAGCCGGAAAAGATGAAAGAACATATGCTCCGCTTCCACTCGTATTTGATAATTCAATCAGACCACGCTACCGCGACCAATCGCTTCCTAACCTTCAGAGAGGTTATGGTATTTCTGTAAAATGTTCTGAAGAAAAAGCCATTAAAATTCTTAAATTCATGGATGAAATGCTCAAAGAAGAAAACCAAAAAGTTCTTTATTGGGGATTTGAAGGTGAAGATTGGCAATTAGATGCAGAAGGACGTCCATCTAGAACACAAGCACAGCGCGATCAGCAAACAGATCCAAACTGGATTCATCAGAACCGCGCTTCATTGTGGATAGAAGAAGCTCCAAAACTGGAAGGAAGAATGCCAAGCGGATATACACGCACTATGGATGATCTTCCTTGGGAATATGCTGTTAGCCAAAAACAAGTAGATGTTGATCTTTGGGAAGCTTACGGTGTTGGTTCATATGCAGAATTTGTAGATCCTAACCCGCCAAAAAATGCCGGTTGGTATCCTATGTGGCAATGTAACCCATCTGCTGAAAAAGGCGGACTTGAAGAAGATGCAGCAGTTGCTATGGTTGCATTTGAAACTGTTCAGAGAAAATATCTTCCAATGATGATTATGGGTAAGCCAGAAAACTTTGAGAAGACATGGAAAGAATATGTTTCATTGGTTAAGCCGCATACAGAAATATACAACAAGTTTATGCAGCAAGAGCTTGATAAACGTGTAAAAGCCTTTGGTGGTTTTCCAGAGAACTAGTTTAAGTTTAACACAATAGAAATTGTATGTAAGTATCTACACGATGTGTTCACGTAAAGTGTGCACGTAAGTGTGAGATACTTGCATACCTAGCACTACGTGTTAGACATGTATGTGTTTTACTTAATCACTGAAGAAGAAATACTTGTATTTCTTCTTCTAAAAAAGTCCAAGGATTTCCTATGGACTTTTTTTAATCATTTTTTTTAACGAGTGATTTTATGAAAAATAAAAATGATTCTAGTTCTGCATCGGTAACTACCGTCTCAGAACTTGTAAACAGAAAGAACAAATGGCATTTGTTAGGTAAACAGAAGTTACTTATTTTAATGTCGTTACCGTTTGTTCTTTATATAATTCTGTTCAGATATATTCCACTTTTTGGGTGGACAATGGCTTTTCAAGATTATAAGCCATATAAATCATTTACTGACCAGACGTGGGTTGGTCTTAAATGGTTTATCCAACTTTTTACAGAACAAGAATTTCTTCTTTCTTTAAGAAACACAGTAGGAATGAGCCTTATAAGTACGGCACTTGGCTATATTACTGCAATTTTACTTGCCGTGTTTTTGAACGAATTACGTTATATTGGTATTAAAAGATTCGTTCAGACTGTTTCTTATCTTCCGCACTTTCTTTCTTGGGTTATAGTTACTGGTTTAGTTGCGAATGTACTTTCAGTTGAAGATGGAATTTTAAATGGTGTATTATTATGGCTTGGAGCAATAAAAGAGCCTATTCAGTGGCTTGCCGTACAAAAATATTTCTGGCATATCATTGGTTGGACATATGTATGGAAAGAAGTAGGTTGGAACACTATCGTATATCTTGGTGCAATGACAGCCATTGACCCATGTTTGTATGAAGCTGCACAGATTGACGGTTGCGGTCGTCTTCGCAAAATCTGGCACATAACACTTCCTGGAATCAAACCAACAATTATTATTATGATGATTATGAGTGCTGGTCATATTCTTGATGCTAACTTTGAAATGCCGTATTTATTGCAGAACGGTATGATTCAAGATGTGGCTGTAACAATTGATATTTATGTATTGAAATACGGTTTTAAACTCTCAAGATACGGTGCTGCTACCGCTGCCGGTATCTTTAAGAATGTAGTTAATATCTTGCTTCTTATTATAGCAAATCAGTTTGCCAAGAGGAGCGGTGAGGAGCGTTTAATATGATAGCAGCTGAAAAGAAACGTCAGGAATATGCTGCAGCTAAAAGGCGGACAAGATTAGGCAATTTTGTTTTTGATATAATTATATATATTGTGCTTGCTTTTGTTGTTGTTGCTACAATTTATCCTTTCTGGAATACTATCGCAATTTCTCTAAATGACGGTCTTGACTCTTTAGCGGGCGGAATTAAGTTATTGCCTAGAAAATTTACATGGAAGAACTATCAAGATTTATTTACTACGCCACGCATTCTTAATGCCGGTAAGATTTCGGTTTCAAGAACTATTTTACAGACAGTATTGAGTGTATTTTGTACATCTATGCTCGCTTATGCTTTGAGTCGCAAAGAATTTGTTATTAGAAAACCTCTTACAACTGTTCTTGTAATTTCTATGTATGTAAATGCCGGTTTAATACCAGGCTATATGCTTATCAAGAATCTTGGTCTTTTGGGAAAATATGCTGTTTATATTGTTCCGAGCCTTATTGATATTTTCAACTTTATTCTTGTAAGAACATATATTAACGGCTTGCCGGATAGTTTTGTTGAATCTGCACGTATTGACGGAGCAAATGAGTTCAAAATTTTCCTCAATATTATTGTGCCGTTAATTGTTCCTTCTATTGCAATGATTTCTTTGTTTACTGCTGTAAATGCATGGAATAGCTGGTTTGACACTTACTTGTTTTGTTCCGACAAGCCAAAGCTTCACTCGTTGCAGTATGTTTTGATGTCGTTCTTGCAACAAAGTCAGAATCAAAGTACGTCTGCATCTGATGCCGGCTCAATGGCTCTTGCAGCAGGGGCGGGGTCAATGGCAAGCATATCAACACCTATTAGTACTCGTTCTGCCATTACTATGGTTGCAACGCTTCCTATTTTGTGTGTATATCCATTTGTACAAAGGTTCTTTGTTGTTGGTATGACAATTGGTGGTGTTAAAGAGTAATTGTTTATAAGAGTAATAAAACATTGAACTTATCTTAGAAAAAAGTGCTATTTACTTGGATAGCACTTTTTTTGTATACGGAACGATTGCTCGGCTAGAAGTTGTGTAGAAAATTTCGCTAATAGTTGTGTTTTGGGATTATTGTAAGTCGGCAATATCTATTAGCAAATCAAACTTCCAGTCGGGTTCATTTACAGTTAATTTAACTAAATTTCCGATTGAATATGCTGTAAGCGGATTTTTGCCTGAAAGTTGGTATAAAAACGAATAAGTGTTTGTATAATCTTGAAGTACAGTTACTGCAACATCATATGTTTTAACAGAAGTTTTATTAAAAAGCATATAGAAAGTTTCATTTCTGGTTTGATTGTTTGAAAGATATTTTCTATCTCCTGTAATTAAAAAACTTCCGTCTTCGGATTTTCCCGAAGAAAAAATTTCGCGGCAAGTTGATAAAAGGTTGTATCCGTTTGCAGTAAATCTGATAATCTTTGCATTGCTTTGTGGTTTTTCTTCAAATGTTTTAGGGTTTTCTTGAATTGAATCGAATACAATTTTTTCGGTTGCTTCTTTTTGCATAGATTCAAGTTGTGTTAAGATTTGTTGAAGAAGGATATTTGTAGTTTCGGAATTTTTAGAATCAAATTTATTCCCAAATAATTTTGATAGAAAGTCAGTTTGCCCTGATGTATTGCCGGCTAAAGAGTTTGTAAGTTCTGCAAGGTTTGCAGCGGTAAGAAAAGATTTATCTTGCGGTTGCTCATCTAAAATATCTTTTTTGATGTTTTCAGCTTTTTTTTCAGTTTGCTGCGAGTGCAAGTTTTTTTGGTTTGTCGAGATTGTGGGAAAACTGGAAAAAGTAGGCATCTCCGGCGATGATACAGTAGGCATATCTTGTGCCGCAATAAAAGCAGATGCAAATAATCCCAAAACAATAAAAATAAAATATTTCATATGATGATTGTATATTGTAAATTCATGTATAGCAAGCAGAAAACTCTTCTAGTATGGTTTATAATTTCCACTTAAAGCTAAAAGTGCAAAAAGATAAAGACAGTTGTCGTAATAGCGTCGTTTTCCTGTTCTAAGCGGTGTGTGCCAAAAAAGTCGCACAAAATGTTCAGCATTAGAAATAGATTTATTGTCCGCTTTTTCATTTGAAAAAATTGTCAAGCTTGCTTGTGCTAAAGTTGCAAGAAGTCCTACAGGGTGCAGTGCCGAGCCTTCGACTTTTGTTCCGTCTATTTTGTAAATACCGTAATCACATGGAGCAATATTTAAAAAGAAGTTTTGAATTGCTTTTATTCGTTCGTAAAGCGGTTTTGAAAAACCGTTCCACAAAGAGTCAAGACCTATATTTGCTGCCGTTCTGTATGCATCGCTGTAAAAAAAGCCGTGATCCCCCCAGGGACAATCTAATACAGGTGTGCCGTCAAAGTGAGCATATTCGGCGCAGAGTCCCGTTTTTTCGTTAATGCAAATTTCAAGATACGAACGGCTTGCTTGTGCTGCTCGTTTCCAGAAACTGCTGTTTTCTTCATCATATTTTGCAAAAAGGTCGTAAAAATGTGGAAGATGATACGACGGATCCGTATAAGGACTAGCCGGTGTAAAAAGTATGTATGCATTTTCGCTATTCCACATTGGATATTTATGTGTTAAACAAGTGTGTAAAATGCTTTTTGCTTCTGTTTCGTAGTCAAATATGCCTTCGCCGTTTCCCCACCTTTTAGAAGCAAAGAAAAGTGCCATTGCATAAAATTCTTCGCCGTCCGGAGCTGGACCTTCTGCATTTTTTTTGCCGTCTAGTCCACAAGACCAAGCAAAATATCCTTTCATTTTTCCGGAAGTCATAAACATATTTGTTTTAGACCATTTCCAAAGGCTGTCAAAAATATTTTTCCGATTCATTTGGACTGCCATCATCATTCCGTAAGACATACCTTCTGTTCGCGCGTCGATATTGCCGGTATCTTCCATACAGCCTAAGTCCGGTGTCTGCTGGTGATAGAATTTTTCCGGTGATGATTGATCGAAAATTGTGTTCCAGACTGTTTGAATGCGATTTTCTATTTCGATTTGTGTAAATCCAAGCTCTGCAAGTAAATTTTTCATATAGCAATCCTTAACTGAATATTTAAAAAAAATCTACTTGAATTTAACTTTCAATTCTATAAGTAATTTTACCCATAAATTGTTAAGAAATAAAAAAAGCGCAACATCAACGAATGCTGCGCTTTCTTCTTTAAGAAAAATACCTTACTGGAGCAATCCTAAAACTGACTGTGGCTGCTGATTTGCTTGTGCAAGCATTGCAAGTCCAGACTGTGTAAGAACTTGGTTCTTTGTATGTTCAACCATCATTTCAGCCATATCAGTATCACGAATACGAGATTCTGCTGCCTGAAGATTTTCTGCACCAATATCCAAACCAACAATTGTATATTCAAGGCGATTCTGGTATGCACCAAGGTCTGCGCGCTGTTTGTTAATCTTTTTAAGTGCTTCATCGAGTGTATTGATTGCACGGTTTGCAGAATCCGGTGATTCAAGTGAAAGAATCTCTTCGTTTCCTAGTGTGCGGATTCCGAGTGCTGTAGAAGTCATTGTGCCGATGTATGCTCGTGAGCGTTGATCCATGTTTGCACCAATATGAAACCACATAGAAGCTGTAACATCATTGTCGCCAGTTTCTTTTGCAAAGCGACCTGTGAGCATATTCATACCGTTGAACTGAGCAGTTGAAGCAATGCGGTCAACTTCAGCAATGAGCTGAGAAACTTCAACTTGAATCTGCATACGGTCTTCTGCTGTGTAAATACCGTTAGCAGATTGAACTGCAAGTTCACGAATGCGCTGAACAATATCAGTTGTTTCCTGAAGATAACCTTCTGTTGTCTGAATAAATGAAATTGCGTTTTGAGCATTTTCAGAAGCTTTGTTCAAGCCGCGAATCTGGGCTCTCATTTTTTCTGAAACGGCAAGACCTGATGCGTCATCGCCGGCGCGATTGATTTTGTAACCTGATGAAAGTTTTTCCATTACTTTCTGATTAGCTTCATTTGTCTGACCTAAAGTTCGGTTAGCGAACATTGCACTGATGTTGTGATTAATAACCATAAAATTTTCTCCCTTCCTGTTTAGACACCTCGTGGAACGCAATGCGTTTCACAAATGATTGACATATTTTAGCCAGGTGTTTTTTTGCCTGATACTAATCTATCGGAGTGCGGTAAAAAGACTTTAGAAATTCTTTGTTTTTTTGATAAAAGCTGTGGAAAATCTTGTGGAAAAGTATCGTAAGTCTATATAATGAAACAACAAGCAAATCGGAGTTTAAATTTCAATTTAATATGGTTTTATATCCACTAAAACAGACGGTTTGAAAAATTATTTTCTATTGGCTTGTAGCTTATTCGAGAAACAGTTAAAATAGTCAATTGTGCTAAATCATACAAACCCATTAATTGTACAGAGTGATCGAACAATTTTGCTTGATGTTCATGCTGTGCTGGCTGAAGAATGTCGCAACGCACTTATTCCATTTGCCGAGCTTGAAAGATCTCCCGAACATCTTCACACATACAGATTGACGCCTCTTTCTTTGTGGAATGCTGCAAGTGCCGGCTTTAGTGCTGATGATGCAATTTCAACATTAACTGAATATTCGAGGTTTCCCGTTCCGCAAGCTGTTGAATTTTGGATACGTGAAACTGCCGGACGATTTGGAAAACTTAGAATGACAGTTCCTGCTAATGTAGATGCTGAAATATGTGAGATTTTGTTCCTTGAAACTGATTCTTTGTCTATTTACAAGGAAATAAACGCTGCAAAACAGTTGCATACTCTTTTAACGCCTGATGTAAATGAAAAAAAATTGCGCTTTATTCTGAAGCTGATAGATCGCGGTACAGTTAAGCAAAAATTATTGCAGCTAGGTTGGCCTGTTGAAGATTTAGTGCCATTAAAAGACGGTGAACCGCTTGAAATATCAATGCGCAAAGAAAGCCGTTCCGGCAACATTTTGAATGTGCGTGATTATCAAATAAAAGCAGCAGATGCCCTCGTTGGAAATAAAGGGCCGGGAACCGGCTTTGGCACGATTGTTCTTCCGTGCGGTGCAGGGAAAACAATTGTCGGTATGGAAATAATGACGCGCTTAAAAACAAGCACTCTAATTGTAACAACGAACATTTCAGCAGTTCATCAATGGATTGCCGAGCTTTTAGATAAAACAAACTTAACCGAAGAGCAAATTGGTGAATATACAGGCGAAGAAAAAAAAGTAGCACCTGTTACAGTTGCTACATATCAAGTTTTGACGTGGCGTCCGAATCCAAACTCCTCTTATCCGCATTTTGAACTTTTTAGAAAAAGAAAATGGGGATTAATTATTTATGATGAAGTCCATCTTCTTCCTGCTCCTGTGTTTCGAGTTACGGCTGAATTTCAGACTATAAGGCGAGTGGGCTTAACAGCAACTCTCGTTAGAGAAGATAATTGCGAAGCTCATGTTTTTAGCCTTGTCGGGCCAAAACGTTATGATGTTCCATGGAAAGAGCTCGAATCTTCCGGCTGGATTGCTGAAGCAGAATGTATAGAAATTCGCATTGATTTGCCGGAAGATAAAGAAATTGAATATGCAGTTGCAAACCAAAGAGTAAAACACCGCATTGCAAGTGATAATTCATATAAAAAAGATATAGCAAAAAAGCTAATTTCTCTTTGTCCTGAAGACAAAATACTTGTAATTGGACAATATATTGAACAGCTTGAAATTATTGCAAAAGACTTAGGTGTTCCGCTTATTACGGGAAAAACATCAAATACAGAGCGCGACAGAATTTATGCTTCGTTTCGTTCCGGAGAAAATAGAGTCATTGTGGTTTCAAAAGTTGCTAACTTTGCAATAGACCTTCCTGACGCATCTGTTGCGATTCAAATTTCTGGAACATTTGGAAGCCGTCAAGAAGAAGCACAGCGGCTAGGGCGTTTGCTTAGACCAAAAAACCGCAAGGCAAGATTTTTTACGCTTATAACTAGAGGAACTGTGGAAGAAGAATACGGAATGCATCGCCAGAAATTTTTAGCTGAACAAGGATACAGCTACAGAATTTTGAAATATGTTGATGATGAAACTTTGCATGAAGCTACAGAAATCAAGGATTGTTAATGGAACAAAAAGAACGGGCAGAAGCTGTGCTTTTGTGGCGAGAATCGCTAATAACATTAAATGATGCTCACTTTTTTGAACTTTTGCGTATGTATCTTGGCGAAATAAAAACTCCGTTCAACAAGCAAAAATTAATAGAAGAATTAAGCTCATTTTTAAGAAAAGAAGAAAATGTTCAAATGATTGTGCGTCTTTTATCGCCGAATGATGTTTTAATTCTTTCTGCAATAAAAATTTTAAAGATTCCTACGCAAGAAAAGCTTTCTCAGCTTTTTTCTACAGATTTTTCGTTTGCCGAACTTTATGAAAGACTTATGAACCTTGAAGAGAGGCTTTTGATTTATCGCAAAACGGAACAAAAACAAGTTTGCTTTGCGATAAATCCTTTGTTGGCGCGAAAACTTGAACCGCTGCTTTCTGTTTCTGTGCTTTTACCGAAAGGCAGTTGTTTTGTGTCAAAAACTTGTCAATATGAATTATCAACGACTTTTTTTGCTTCGTTGTTTTCTTTTTTCTTTCATTATAAAAATCTTTGCAAAAACGACAGCTCGTTTAAGAAAAAAGGCGAAAGTCTTGTTCTTTCAACTTTTCATTTTGCTGAAACACCGAGCGGCAAAGACTTTTTCTATCTTGTGTTTGACGGATTAAAAAATTTGCAGCTGCTTGTCCATGATGAAGCAGAACTTCGTCCAAACATGGAACGCTGGAAGCAATTTGCATATTTAGATGATATTTCAAGATGTTGTTACTTATGTGCCGCATCGTGCGCACGTCTTACAAATGATATGCTCCAAAAATATGCGCAGCTCATTTTTTCAATTTGTAGCACTGTGCCCGATGGCGGATTTTCTTATCCTGTGTTGATGCGTTCTGCGTTGCTTCAAAATGAAAAAATGACAGAAGAAGCTCCGTTGAAAAAAAACAGATTTGCATTGCTTTTGCAAGATGTTAAGCAGTCTTTAAATAATTCAGAATCAAATGCAAATCCTACAGAAAGGTCAAATGATAAAACTTTTGTATTTAATGTTGAACTTTCAACAATTGTTCAACAAATATTAAAAATGGGGCTGCTTGTTGAGTCTGATGGAATGTTTATAAAATCAGAATGCTTTAACAAAATGCTCCATGAGCATAATTCCGGAATTGTTTCCAATTGTCATAACGTAATTAAGGGCAGTCTATCTCTAAATCCTGATTTTACTGCTATGCTTTTGCATGAAGTTTGTCTTGCTGAACTTTTGCCTTTAATGCAGATTCTTTGTATCAGACGATTTGATACTGTGCCTGTTTTTGAAATTTCTCGAGAATCTTGTACTAATGCTTTTGATAGTGGAATAACAGTTGTAAAAATAAAAAATATTCTGAAAAATGCAATTTCATACGAACTTTCTCAAAGCTTAGAGTTTTCGCTTGAAGATTGGGAGAATTCTTATAATTCTGCAATTCTTTATAAAGGATATGTGCTCAAAGTTGATAAAGAAAAAAGAGCCATAATTGAAAACAGTAAAATAATTGCGCCTTATCTTATAGAAATTTTGGCAGAAGGCGTTTATTTGTTTGATTTTGTAGATGATGAAGAAGCCGGTGAACTTTTAAAAAAAAGCGGGCTTAAATATATTGGTGCTGTAAAAACAACCAAACAGGAGCATCGTTCTCTGCCGTTTATGCCTTTAAAAGAAGTAAGTTTTCAAAATGTAAATGAAATGATAGTTGATGTTTTATCTAAAAAAGAGCGGGATAATCTTTTAAATTCGTTTTATATAGAATTAGAAAATCGCCGTTTTCCAGAAGAACAGGCTGATGGTCTTCGCTCGAGGATTCGTCGAAAGATTGTTGTTAATCCGGTTCAGCTTCGCGGAAATTCTGTTCGTTTTGAGCGAATTGAAGCCGGTGGAATGGATTTTCTTGGCAAGGTGCATATTATCGACCATGCTGTTTCAACAAATAGCATGATAGAAATTTCATTTGATGAAGAAAGTGAGCGACTTGTTGGTGTTCCTTTAAGTGTTGAAAAACATGAAGGAGATACAATTCTTAAACTTTGTGTTGAACCTGAAAAAACTATAAAAATCATTTCAGTTAGTAAAATAGCTTTTATAAAGCGCATTCGCGGTGCAATTTTTAAGGAATTATAAGCAAATTAACGTTGTTATGCTATCTTTCTGTTTTATGTTCTGTTACTGAAATGGAACGAGTTGCTTCATAAAGCAAAACACCGGCAGCAACAGAAACATTAAGGCTGTCAAGTTTTCCGCAAGTAGAAATTGAAAGAATAACATCGCATTTTTCGCGCAAAAGCCGACTCATGCCTGTTCCTTCGCTTCCCATGATGATAACGGCTTTGTTTGAAAATTCTATTTCTTTTAATGGAGTGCCGCCTGCATCTGCGCCATAAATCCAAAAACCTGCATCTTTAAGTTGTTCTACTGCACGATTTAGATTTACAACAACAGCTTGAGGAACCCAAGCTGCAGCACCCGCACTTGAGCGCATTATGACATTGCTTTCGCTTGCACCTCGTCGTTCGGGCATTACAACTAAATCTGCACCGAATTGGTCGCACGAGCGAATTATTGCACCAACATTGTGCGGGTCCGTTACAGAATCAAGCATTATAACGATTGAAGAGTCTTTTTTGCTAATTTCTGCTAACGTTTGTTCAAATTGGACAAAATTTTGTGCTGTTTTTTGTGCTCCTTCAATTATGAGAACAATTCCGCGATGATCTTGTGCTGTTTTTGAAAGATTTGCTGTAAGACGATCTAGTTCTGCTATTGTTGTTTCTTTTGCAGGAATATTGCGTTTTTTGGCATTTTCGAGAATCTTTTTTATGCGCGGACCCGGCTTTGCATATTCAATATGCGGTTTTGCACCGTCAGCTGTGCACATCGCTGAACGCATAACTTCTTCAACTGCATGAAAACCTGTAATTATTTGCATAAATTCCTTTGTGCTTTTGTTCAAGTGTGGAAACTACCGTCCACAACAT
Organism: Treponema sp.; assembly: GCA_012519415.1. Lineage (GTDB taxonomy): Bacteria > Spirochaetota > Spirochaetia > Treponematales > Treponemataceae > UBA1240. The sequence continues at coordinate 54,688 of JAAYQG010000141.1, forward strand.
TGTTTGTATTTTTTGCCTGAACCGCACGGACATTTTTCGTTTCTGCCGATTTTTCTGCCGTCGCGGACGACTGTTTCCGTTTTCAAATATCCGTTTGAATAGACCCATGTATTGTTAATTTTTTTGAAATTAGCGGTTTCGTGGTGAATATCACGAATTCCTTTGCGCGTATAATCTGCAGTAAATTCAACTACACCTTCCGTATCGTTTTCTTGACCTTTTTCTGTACGGATTATTTTAAGTCCGTGCCATGTAGATTCTTCACTCCATTTGCGTGTTTCGTCTATATCAATTTCGTTATCTTCTGCTTCGCGCACACATGAATCGGCAATATATTCAATTTCATGTTTAACATATGCAGAATAGCGGCTACGCATTAAAGCTTCTGCTGTAGAGGCTTTAGCCGTTCCTTTTATAATTGGCTCGCAACAGTCGTTATATTTCTTTTTTGAACCGCACGGGCACAATGTTTCATCCATAAATAAACCTCCGGCACTTTAAGTGGCGCATTTCTAGAAATTATAACAGAAACGATATTCTGTGTACACGAGTCGAATTAAATCATGTTAAATATAACCGAAAAAAATGGTGAATCAAGTAAAAATCTAACCCAAAATAGAAGCCTGATGTGGGCTGAAAAATGGGATTGGATATGAAAACAAAAAAGAAACTGACGGGAGGAACTGTAAAAAGTATTTAAGCTAATTTTTTATATGCCGACAATTTAAAAGCTGCGTTTACTTTTGAAGAATAAGAATTTTCGCGCAGTTTTTGGTTTTATATGCAGATAAAAATTCATAATTTATTATTAGCTTGTTTCGTTATGCTGTTTTGCTTTGCATTTTTGTTTGTTTCTGCGTTTCTTTTTGCGGAGCAGCCTGAAATTGAAATTATAGAAAATATAGCAGAAGAATCCGATGAGGTTTTTGGTCCTTTAACGGAAGAAATGACTCTACTAATGGAAAAAGCTGCACTTCAAGAACATTCTTCATTTCTGGAAGATGATTTATCACAGCGTTTTTTAAATCCTTACAAATCGATTATGATGAATAGTGATGTTGTAGCTTTTTATGGGCATCCGAATGCTGCAGCTATGGGAATTATCGGGCAGTATTCTCTTGAAGAGCTTGAGCCGCTTCTTCTTGATTTTGCTGCTTCATATGATGCTGTTAATGGCGTAAGAACAGTAACGCCTGCACTTTATCTTATTTTTGGCACTTGCTGGCCGGAAGGAGAGATTGGCTATTTAAATAGCGAAACGTGCAAAAAATATATAAATTATGCAGCAGAGCGCGGCTGGCTTGTTTTTTTAGACCATCAGATTGGCAAATATACAGTTGAATATGCAGTTCAGCGTCTTTTGCCTTATTTGCAATATGAAAATATTCACCTAGCATTAGACCCTGAATGGCGAACGACAAAACCAATGCAAGAAATAGGTTGGGTAACCGCAGACGAAGTGAACAACGCCCAGCAAATGATAGAAGATTATCTAATTGAAAATAATCTTCCGGGAAAAAGAATGCTTGTAATTCATCAGTTTAAACCGTGGATGATAAGCCGAAGGCCTGAGGTTCGTTCAAATTTCGCAAGAGTTAATCTTGTTCATTGCGCCGACGGTTTTGGAACTCCAGCTCAAAAAAGAGATTCATATGCTGCAAACGCACAAGCTGAAAATATTCCGCTAAAATCATTTAAGTTATTTACAAGACCTGTAATAGCAGGTGCAGGTTTTGATTCTCCGATGATGACACCCGAAGAAGTTTTGTCTTTGCAACCGCGTCCGTATTTAATAATGCTCCAGTAAATTTTTAAAAAAGATTTTCAGTTTTGCTTGTAAATTCACTCTGTTTGGGGTATATATTTCCTATAATATAAGAAAAACTTATTGCATTTATAATAAATATTCATTTTACTTATATTGAAAAAAAAGCTATTATAAAAACTTGATTTGGAAATCTCTAAGCTTATTGTTTTTAAAGGATTTCTATACCTTTTTTCTGGGAGAACTTATGAAATATTCTGGAACTATTTCTCGCGGGATTCGTACCCCGATTATAAAAAAAGGCGATGATCTTGCATCTATTGTTGTTGATAGTGTTTGTAAAGCTGTTGAAGAAGCGAATCTTGAAATTAATGATCGCGATGTTGTTGCAATTACAGAAGCTGTTGTCGGTATTTCTCAGGGAAATTACGCAACGGCAGACCAAATTGCAAAAGATGTTTCAAATAAATTTAGAGATGCAACTGTTGGGCTAATTTTTCCTATTTTGAGCCGCAACCGTTTTTCAATGTGCCTTAAAGGCATTTCGCGCGGCTGTAAAAAGCTTGTAATTATGCTTTCTTACCCCGGTGATGAAGTCGGTAACAAAATGGTTAGTTCCGATGTGTTCTTTGATTCGGGCGTAAATCCTTACACTGATGTTTTTACGGCTGCCGAATTCAAAAAAAAGTTTCCTGATTGTGTGCATGAATTTACCGGCGTTGATTATATTGATTATTATGAAAAAATATCGGAATGTCCTGTTGAAGTGATTCTTGCAAATGACCCTCGTGCGATTTTAAAATATACAGATACTGTAATTGTTGCTTCAATTCATGAAAGAGCAAGAAATAAGAAAATTCTTGAAAATGCCGGTGTAAAAAAAGTTCTTTGCCTTGATGAGCTTATGACCGAAAGCGTTGACGGTTCAGGTTATAACGAGAATTTTGGGCTTTTGGGGTCAAATCTTGCTACTGACAATTCCGTAAAGCTTTTCCCGCGAAATTGTCAATCGCTTGTTGATGATATTCAATCAAGGTTTATAAAAAAATTCGCTAAAAAAGTTGAAGTAATGATTTATGGTGACGGTGCTTTTAAAGATCCGCAGGGCGGTATTTGGGAGCTTGCCGATCCAGTTGTAAGTCCTGCTTTTACAAAAAATCTTGTAGGTACGCCGAATGAGCTTAAATTGAAATATCTTTCAGATAACAAGTTCAAAGACCTTTCCGGCGAAGAACTTGAAACTGCTATGATTAAAGAAATTAAAAACAAAGATTCAAACCTCAAAGGTTCAATGGCAACGCTTGGAACAACTCCGCGCCAGATTACAGATCTTCTCGGTTCGCTTGCCGATTTGACATCCGGTTCCGGCGATAAAGGAACTCCTGTAGTTCTTATCCAGAATTATTTCAGCAATTATGCGAATAGCTGAGTGGTTTCGCATGGGGTTGGTTCTACGGTTTGGAATTGCGCTTCTGTTTTGGATTTAAGCTAAAATATATTGATACAAAAGTTCATTTTTTGTAGATTAAAAGACATACTGGTCTACTAATATTGTGTAGAGTTCTTTTGCAAAATTTTAACATAAAATTGAAAAGACCATCTTTACAAACAAAACATCGATAAATTTCGATATTGTTTGTGCGGGTTTTGTTTTTGATGTTTTCATTATAAAAATAAAACCGTTGCAACATAATAGACAAAAGAATGAAGATTTAGCTTCTAAACTAAAAAGTTCGTTCGTTGGAGAAATGAAGATGCATACCATTCTTGAAAAACGGCAGCTTTCTGCCGATGTTTTTTATTTCAAAGTCAATGCGCCGGATATTGCCCGCAATCGAAAAGCCGGTCAATTTGTTCTGATTCAGCTTGATATTGAATATGGGGAACGCATTCCGCTAACAATTGCTGATGCAAATGCAGTTGAAGGTTGGATTGCACTTGTGTTTCAGACTGTTGGGGCAACGACTTTTTTATTATCACGTAAACAGGAAGGCGATAAATTAGCCGCAGTTCTCGGTCCGCTTGGAAATCCGACACATATAGAAAAAAAGAACGGTTCTGTAGTAGTAGTCGGTGGTGGTATAGGTGTTGCTCCTTGTTATCCGATTGTTGAAGCTCATAAAAAAATTGGAAACAAAGTAATTGTAATTGTTGCAGCGCGTACAAAAGAACTTTTGATTTTTGTTGAAGAAATGAAAGCTATCGCTGACGAAGTTATAATTATGACAGATGATGGTTCAGCAGGTCGTCAAGGCGTTTCAACCCTTCCGCTTAAAGAAATCTGTGAATCTAAAAACCCTCCCGCTGAAGTTGTTGCAATTGGTCCTCCGATTATGATGAAATTTTGTGCCGCAACTACAAAACCGTTTAATGTTCCTACAATAGTTTCACTTAACACAATTATGATTGATGGAACAGGAATGTGCGGTTGCTGTAGAGTTTCGATTGGCGGAAAGACAAAATTCGTTTGTGTTGATGGTCCTGAGTTTGACGGTCATCTTGTAGACTGGGATAATATGATGATGCGTATGAAATCATTCAAGGAACGTGAAACAGAAGATTTTCACAAATGCAAGTTGCAAGCGCAGGCTGATGCACTTGCAGCAGGAGAGAAAAATAATGTCTGAATATATTGATTTTAAAACCCTTGACGCTTCTGCAAAAGCGGAATTTGCAAAACTTGAAGGAAAAAATTTTTCGCCAAAGGAGCGTATGTCAATTCCGCAGCAAATTATGCCGACAGGTGAACCGAATATCCGTGCGCGTCAAATGACAGAAGTTGCTTTAGGATATACAAAAGAACAAGCTATTGTTGAAGCAAATCGTTGTGTGCAATGTAAAAATCAGCCTTGTGTATCCGGTTGTCCTGTAAATGTTCCGATTCCTCAGTTTATTGCAGAAGTTGCCAAAGGGGAATTTAAAAAAGCTATTGATATTATAAAAACAACAAATCTTTTGCCAGCTATTTGTGGTCGAGTTTGTCCGCAAGAAAAGCAATGTCAAGAACAATGCACTGTTGGAAAAGTTTTCAAAGATTCGGAAAAAGCTGTTTCAATCGGACGACTTGAGCGATTTGTAGCAGATTTCGAGAGAGATAATAATTTGCAAACTGTTCCGCAAGTTGCAACTCCGACAAACAAAAAAGTGGCTATAATTGGTTCGGGGCCTGCTGGTCTTACAGTGGCTGCCGATGTTCGTCGTGCAGGGCATAATGTTACAGTTTTTGAAGCTTTTCATAAAGCCGGCGGTGTTATGGTTTATGGAATTCCCGAATTTCGTCTTCCAAAATCAATTGTTGAAAATGAAATCAAAATGCTTAAAAAAATGGGCGTTGAATTTCGCACAAACTTTTTGGTCGGTCGCACCGGTACGCTTTTTCAGCTTTTAAAAGAACATGGATATGATGCAGCTTTTATTGGTACAGGGGCGGGACTTCCGAAATTTATGAATATTGAAGGAGAGAATCTTATCGGGGTTTTTAGTGCAAATGAATATTTGACACGTGCAAATCTTATGAAAGCTTATGATACGGAAAAAGCAAGAACTCCTCTTTATAAAGCGAATCATGTTGTAGTGGTTGGCGGCGGTAATGTTGCAATGGATGCTGCGCGTATGGGATACCGTTTGGGCGCAGAAGTTGTTGATGTTGTTTATCGCCGAACAAGGGAAGAAATGCCGGCGCGCCGTGAGGAAATTGCACATGCAGAAGAAGAAGGCGTTAATTTTAGATTCCTTGAAAATCCGGTAAAAATTAACGGCGATGAAAACGGTCGTGTAAAAAGCGTTACTGTGCTCTCTTATAAGCTTGGCGAACCTGATGAGTCCGGCAGAAGAAGTCCCATACCAATTGAGGGCAGTGAACATGATATTGACTGCGATGCTGTAATAGTTGCTTTGGGCAACGGCTCTAATCCGCTTATGGTCAAAACAACTCCCGGCTTGAGTGCAGACAATAAAGGGCATATTGCGGTAAATGAAAATGGAATGACTTCTATTGAGGGTGTTTGGGCTGGAGGAGATATTGTACTTGGAGCTGCAACAGTTATCCTTGCAATGGGCGAAGGTCGAAAAGCCGCACTCAGTATAAATGAATATCTTGCCAAAAAATGAATTAAACTGATTTTTTAGGGTGCAATCAAAACTTTGCCGGAAAATAGCGTCAAAGTTTTGATTTGCTAAGTTTGCGTCGCAAACTTGTTTATTAACTTGCTGTTTTTCACTGCGTTGCAAAACAGCGTAAAACCTCAATTCGGAAGTTGAAACTTCCTCATCGAGGTTTTATAGAAGTTGCAATCAAAACTTTGCCGGAAGATAGCGTCAAAGTTTTGATTTGCCAAGTTTGCGTTGCAAACTTGTTTATTAACTGTGCTTCCTCACTGCGTTGCGGAAGCACGTAAAAAGTTACCTTCGAAAACTGAAGTTTTCTCAGTAACTTTTTATTAGGGGTTGCAATCAAAACTTTGCCGAAGATAGCGTCAAGGTTTTGATTTGCTAAGTTTGCGTTGCAAACTTGTTTATTAACTTGCTGTTTTTCACTTCGTTGCAAAACAGCGTATAAACTCAATTCGGAAGTTTCAACTTCCGAATTGAGTTTATAGGGGGGAATTTTGATAGGGACAATCATAGTAAGTACAATTTTAGTTGTAGCGGTTATTGCGGTAATTGTAAAAATGATATCGGACAAAAAAAAGCGAAAATCTTTTTGCGGTTGCTCTGGTGGGTGCTCCGGCGGTTGCGGAAGTTGTTCTGCTTGTTCTGAATTTTCTTCTGACGAGAAAAAATAACGATAGCTATAAACTTTGCTGAATAATGCAATTTTCTTTTATTCCTGCTGTTGTAGGTTTTTGTTGGTGCTTGATGTGACATTAGGATAAAATTTAAGTATTGAAAATTCAGGTTCGTTTAGTAAGTTCCAATGAAAAAGATTTTAGAAATTCTTTATAAATATCAAGACGAAAAATACGCAGATTTTATTGCGAAACTTGTTCCAAATATTCCGAGAAATGCTTTTATTGGAATTCGCTCTCCGGAATATAAAAAAATTACAAAAGAAATTTCTGAAACCGCAAAAGATGAAATTCCGGATTTTATGAGAGAACTTCCCCATAATTTTTTTGAAGAAAATGTTTTGCATTCGATTTTAATTTCACAAATAAACGATTTTGATGAATGGGTGCATAAAATGGAAATGTTTCTGCCGTTTGTAGATAACTGGGCTGTAAGCGACGGGATGAAATCAAAAATTTTAACGAAAAATCACGACAAACTGATTATAAAAATAAACGAATGGATTTCAAGCGGCAAACCATATAGTATGCGTGTTGCAATGCTTTTTCTAAAAAACGAATTTCTTGGCGCAGATTTTAAAAGTGAATATCTTGAATTGGTGGCAAAAATTCGTTCCGATGAATATTATGTAAATATGATGAGCGCTTGGTTTTTTGCAGAAGCACTTGTAAAGCAATGGGATAGCGCACTTGAGTTTTTGCAGCAGCATAAGCTTGACAACTGGACTCATAACAAAACAATTCAAAAAGCACGCGAAAGTTTTAGAATTCCTTCTGAACAGAAAGAACATTTAAATAGTCTAAAAAAATGATTTTGCTACAGCTTCGCAATAATTTGCCAGCAATTTCTGCATCGTATGTTCTGCCTATACAATCTATATATGTCGTAGAAACGCAACATATGATTTGGAAGTAAAAAATAAGTATAAACATTCCACTTTAAAGGGAATTATTATGGACAGAAAATCTATGTTTTGTTTAGAATGTTTTATAAGCATTTTGAATTTTTAACTTTTTATATATATAGGATGCAATCAAAACTTTGCCGGAAATAGCGTCAAAGTTTTGATTTGCTAAGTTTGCGTTGCAAACTTGTTTATTAACTGTGCTTCCTCACTGCGTTGCGGAAGCACGAACAAAGTTACCTTCGAAAACTGAAGTTTTCTCTGTAACTTTTTATTAGAGATGCAATCAAAACTTTGCCGGAAATAGCGTCAAAGTTTTGATTTGCTAA
>JAAYQG010000142.1 GCA_012519415.1 Treponema sp.
AAGTTTGGGTTTTGCGTTTGGGTTGGAGCTATAAGTTTGGGATTAATCTGGCAAAACCCGTAGTTTGCGGCGAGCGCAAACTACAAAGCTCTGTGTGTCTAGTGGTTTATCTAAAATTTAGGGATTGGCTGGCGAAACGACCAAGTTTTCGTGAACGAAAACTTGGGGCTTGAGCGTTCGGGTGGGTTTTATCTAAATTTAGAGGTGTGTTGGTAAAATGTCATCTGCCAGTTGTTGTACGGTTTCAAGCGGGAGATCTTGTGCTTTTGAAATAATATCTAATGAAACGCCTAAATCTATAAGATTTTTTGCAGCTTCAAGTTTTGCATCCCTTCGCCCTTTAGCTTCGCCGATAGTGATACCTTCTGTTTTGCCTTCTTCTCTAATGTCAAAATCTCGAATGTTACATCTCATATAATCACTCCTGAATTTTTCATTGATTTTCGTTGTTTCAACTCTCTCAAAAATCTCTTTGGTGAATTCACTTTCAGGCTTATTTGTACTTATAAATTGCAAAAATTTGTACAGTTCTTCATCAGTTTCTTTTTTATAAGCACTTGCATTATAAAACAATTTTTGCGTTCTGTCATCGAAGATTCTATCCGGATAATTTTCAAAAATTGTTTTGGTTTTGTAACAAGGCTCACCCAAATCGAACAAATCAGTCTTGCAGATAAAAATTATTAAACTATCTTTAAGTTCTCTAAAACTCGCCCCTTTTGCTAACATATCCATATCAATCATAGCTTGATAATATCGTGTACGTTTTTCGATGTCTGCGTATTTTCTATTTTGCATCTCTATGTCGTAAACTTTATCGGAATCTTTGACAAAGACATCAAACCGCACACCACGAGTTTCATAAAACGGAGAAATTTCTTTTTGAAGAGTGATATATTCAATCTTTTCGATTTGTATATGCAAAAGCCGCTCAATTACACCCTTGCAAATTTCTTCAATTTTCATAATTTCACCGAACATATAGTCATCAGTAAAAGTAAGTTCTTCAATAGGCTTCATATTTATAAAACGCCTCCTTGATTATGCTGCTACTAATAAATATGAAAAAAGTCATTTTTTTTGTTAATTTTGAGGAAAAATTATAACGATTTTACAATCCCCTGCGACACACCAAGCCTCAAGTTTTCGTGAACGAAAACTTGAGGCTTGGGCGTTTGGGATTGAGCTACAAATTTGGGTTTAATCTAGCAAAACGCCGAAGTTTGCAGTTTAATCAGACGTCCTTGTCTGATTAAACTGCTCTCGTGCACTGCCTCCGTGCAGTGCGGATTTGTACAAAGTTTGGGTTTTGCGTTTGGGTTTTTAAATTTGGGATTAATCTGGCAAAACCCGTAGTTTGCGGCGAGCGCAAACTACAAAGCTTTTGCTCCAAGTAACTAATCAGCTAAAAGACATAAAATATATCTTGATAATCCGGGATTCCAAAGGGGGAACCCTTTGGTCGTGGCCAAGGGGCGTTTTGCTCTAGGTTTAATCTAAATTTAGGGATTGGGCTAGCAAAACGCCAAGTTTTTGCGGAGCAAAAACTTGAGGATTGTGTGTCGAGTGGGTTTAATCTACAAATTTGGAGATTAATCTAGCAAAACGCTCCTTGTCTAATTACTCATCCTGTGCTATATTTACTCTGTGTCGATGAAGCGGTATTTTGTTGAAAAATACCGTTTTTGTTCAGTTAAAGTTATTTGTAGAATAACTTTAGCATAAGTAATTTTATGATTGCTTTTTATTTAGGAGGGCATCATGAAAAAGACAAATATTTTGATTGCTATATTTATTGTTGCTATTGTTGCAATAACTGTTAGTTTAGTTATTTCATGTGGAGGAGGCGGTGGTGGTGGTGCGCTTGCGTTTGGTTCTGATGAACCGCATAACGGCGGCGGAGTAGGCGGCTGGGGTACCCCGGCGATACAACCATACCCGGAGGCGACAACGCCAATACTGTTGAAATAGTATTAGCAACAGGAATACCTCTAAAAATTACATCTTATAATTTGAACGGCGTAGAATATAGTACAATTGAAGAAATGATACAAGCCGCCATTGCAGCCGGAATAAATACCGAAACCGATGTAGAAATTTTAGTTGAAGG
>JAAYQG010000143.1 GCA_012519415.1 Treponema sp.
TGTGGGGTCATTATACTATATTTTTTAATATGTATGCATTTTTAAGCCCTTTTTGATGCTTTTTTGGGGTATTTTATTTTCAGTAGTTGTTTTTCTTCTATATATGGTTGCTGCCGAAAAAGCTCTATCAGTGCGATTTGCAATTTCTTATACAATAGAGATTTTGACTTTTGTTGCTCTCTTTGATATACTGAACCACTATGCCGGCTATAAACAGGCGTGCAGCCCTAAAAAAGTTGAAACATTTAGTTTTTACCCCAAGAACAGATCTGACAAAATTCAGAAAACGCATAGAAGACAAATTTGCACGCGGAGTTTTACCTAACCATGTTGATTGCCGACCTGTTACAGTACACGGCATTGCAAGCGATATGCTTATCCCGCAAATTTCTTCAAACAAAAGAATGGTGCTTTATGTTCACGGCGGGTCTTTTATGGGCGGCTCAAAAGCTTCTTGGCGAAATTTTTGTGCATCTTTGGCTAATGAATCTTCTTCTCGTGTACTTGTGCCTGATTTTCGCCTTGCCCCGGAACACGCTTTTCCAGCAGCAATCGAGGATATTCTAGCAGTATACAAGCGAATGTGCGACCACCACGTTGACATTGTTTTTGTAGCAGACGGTTCCGGTGCTAATATAGCACTTGCAGCAGCTTTAAGTCTTCCAAAAGAACTTAGACGCTATTTTAAAGGAATGGTTTTATTTTCGCCGTGGCTTGATATTTCTGCCGATTCACTTATTTATTCGGTAAAAACGAAAGACCCCATTTTTTCGCAAGATATTTTTAAGTTTTGCAGCACTCATTACACATATGAAGCAAATCTGGAAAATCCACTTGTTTCTCCGTTAAAAGCAGATATTTCACATTTTGAGAATTTTCCGCCCATATACATTCAAGCAGGCTCAGAAGAGTTGATGGTTCCCTGTATAAAAAAATTTGAAGCAAAAATGAAAGAAGCAAAAGTTGCTTGCCATGTTGAAATTTTTGACAATCTTTTTCATTTTTTTCAATTCGTCCATGAAGATGTTCCGCAAACACATTTAGCCGTCGAATCGGTAGGAAAGTTCATAAAAGCACTTGAAAATTCAGAAGCTAGTGGTTTAGACGAGGACGATTTATGGAATTAGTTGCACCGGCCGGAAATGTTGAAAAGCTCCGATATGCATATGCTTACGGAGCAGATACGGCTTATATAGGTTTGAAAAAATTTTCTTTACGTGTTAAAGCTGATAACTTTTACGGGGATGAGTATAACGAAATTAAACAGCTTAAAGAAAAATATCCTCAAAAACGCCTTTTTTGCGCTTTAAACATTTCTTTTCATAATAATGATATAAATAATTTTTTAAAAGATATAGATTTTTTTAAACAATATCCTATTGATGCTTTTATAATTCAAGATATTGGAATGATTAATATTTTGAAAAAATATTTCCCTCACACACACCTTCATTTAAGTACACAAGCTAACTGTATTAATAGCGAAGCTGTGAAAATGTATCGTGATTTGGGATTTAATCGAATAGTACTAGGAAGAGAAGCTTCCTTAAATGAGATTCGAGAAATAAAAGACGCAGTCCCCGAAATGGAACTTGAAGCTTTTGTACACGGAGCTATGTGCATTGCATATTCAGGGCGATGTCTTTTAAGTGCATACACAACAGCTCGTAGCGCAAATTCGGGCTTTTGCTCGCATTCTTGCCGATGGGATTACAAAGTGCTTGAAGAGCGCGAGCGAGCCGGAGAATATTTTCCAATTTTTGAAGGCGAAGATTATACTGCTGTGCTTTCTTCAAAAGACTTGTGTATGATTGATAATCTTGAAGATATGAAAAAAGCAGGTGTAGATGCATTGAAAATTGAAGGACGCATGAAAAGCCTTTATTACGTTGCAATGACAACCCGTGCTTATCGCAAGCAAATTGATGCACTTGAAGGGAAAATCACAAAAGAAGAAGCATCTCCTTTTGTAGCGGAACTTTATAAAGCTGCGCACCGTGAATTTGCAACAGGATTTTATTACAACAAAGAAGATGCAAACAAAACAACAACAGGAGCTTCCAACAGCGAATATGAACTTATGGGAACAATCGGTGCTCTTGTTGATAAAAACGAAATGCTTGCACTCGCTTCAAAAAACCGGGAAGCCGACAAAAAGGCGTTTGAAGAAATGCATCCGCAAAAAAAAGCTGCTGTAATTGAAGCTAGAAAAGCTAATAACGAAAAATACATTTTTGCAGAACAAAAAGACGGCTGGCAGTTTTTTATATATAATTCAATGAACAAGCTCGATTCCGGCACGCCGATTGAATTTGTCGGTCCTGATGTAACTTATATAAAAGACGAAACATATCAATTTATTGATTCTAAAACAGGAATGGTTAGAAACTGGATAAGTCATGGGCATGAATGCTTGATTTATACTTCAAAACCTATAAAACCGGATTTTATAGTTCGCGCAAAAACTTCAACAACACAAACCGGAAATAATTCAAATGATTAAAATAATTGAGTTTATAAAAAAATTTAATTTCCATTGTTTTAAGAAACATTGCCGCAAAGACAATTCTATAAAAAATGAAAATAAACTTAAAAAAATTTTTGCAGCTTCTATGTGGATTTGTTTTTTTTGTTTTTTGTTTTCAGTATTTGCGAATCTTTACATTATTCTTTCTACAAAAAAATACATTTACACAAACAAAAGCGATGTTCCTTTTAAAACTGCAATAATTGTGCCTGGCGCAAAAGTTTATCAAGGCGGATATGTTTCAACAGTTTTTAAAGACAGAATTGTAAACGGAATAGAATTGCTTGAAATGCAAAAAGCAAAAAAAATTCTAATTTCTGGCGATCATGGCAGAAAATCTTATGATGAAGTAAATTCCGGAAAAGAATTTATTCTTAAAAATTATCCGCAAATTGAACATAAAGACATATTTATGGACCATGCAGGTTTTAGCACATACGAAACTATGTACAGAGCAAATGCTGTTTTTTGTGTAGAAGACGCAGTAATTGTTACACAATCTTTTCATTTGGCACGTTCTGTTTATATAGCCCGAAAACTAAATATTGATGCAGTCGGTTGCGTTGCCAAAGAATCTGTAGGTTTCAGAAAAGAATTGCACATTTCATGGGCTTTAAGAGAATACTTAGCTTGTGTAAAAGCTTTTATAAACACAGCACTTCGCGTAAAACCAACATATCTTGGCAAAGAAATTCCAATAACAGGCGACGGCAGAACCTCTTGGGATTAATCTAAGAACGCTCCGAGCGTACATCAAGCTTGTTGATTTTTATAAACTCCACAAGTTTTTCCGACATTTTTTTATGAGTTAATGCATTGGGGTGATAATCCGTGCCGATTCCATCTTTTTCATTTTGAACATCGAATTTTAAAACTGAAACAGAAACTTGCGGAAAATCTTTTTTGAAAATAGATACAGCTTTTTCAACAGCACAACACAAATCTTGACCCATTACGCCAAGACAAGCAACAATTGAAGATGCAGGCGAACATCTATGAACAGTTTCAAGCAATTGACGATAGCCGCTTACAAACGCAGAAATTCTTTCGTTTATTTGCCTAGTGTAACTCGCATCATTTGTTCCAAGATTAATTACAATTATGTCCGGCTTAAAAAAACTGTGCTGATACACTTCGGGCTCTATGTTCAAACGCCGCGATAAAGACCTATCTGTATAAGGATAAAGCAAAGGCATGAGAATTTCGTCATTAGCACTATTTTGCTCCGGCGGAACATAACAAGAAATAATACCAATGCCACTCCAACAAACCATTTGAAATTCAGCGTTGCACTTTTTCGCTGTTAAAAACGCAAAAGATTTATCGGATCGCTCTTGTGCTGTTGTAAAAACATCTTTTTCACATACACCGTCAATGCCATAGCCACAAGTAATTGAATCTCCAATAAACTGAATTTTCAAATTGGAACGATTGTTTTTATTTGATAGAAGAGTTCCATCAATTTTTAAACCGCAAAATCCTGCAAAAGCAAAAGCAGCCTCGCTTAATTTAAGAACTCTAATATGAACAGTTCGACATTGTTCACTTTCAAAAAGAACAACCTCAGCATATTTTTTATCTATTAAAATCCGTTTATCAGGCTCGTTCTTTATATTAAGCCAAAAATCCAAAGGAAGCTTTGAATCTTTTTCGTTCAAATCCGAAACGTAAACTGCAAGCCAACATTTTGTTTCGTTATTCCATAATTCCGAATCAGACTTAATCTTGCAAATTGCTTTTGTTCCGGAAAAAGCAAACTCAAAGCCAGAAGCAGAATAATTAAAATAGCGAACATTTTCAAAATCAAGATTTCGCCCAAACCAATTTAATGAATCTATTGAAATATCAGTCATAAGCATATTGTAACAACATTTAAATTTTTCAGAAAGGATTTTGCTACAAAAATCACGAATTTCATCGAATTAATCTAAAAGAAAATCCGTTTAGGTGGTATCCCACTCTATCTGAACAAACCTTTCTTCTATATTGGGAATACGCCAAACATTACGGCAGTTTTCCTTATGTACAATAATTCCCCTTCCGCGCGAAATATAACCTATAACATCGTCTCCGAATTGTGGCGAACAACAACCTGCAAGGCTAAACAAAAAATTTGAAGTATCTCCTATACGGATTTTAGCTGTCATTGTTCTTTGCGTATTTAAAGCTTTATCTTCAAATTGTTTTTGCACAATGCTTTTTTGAGGATGATTATGATGAGCAAAAATATGTTGCTCTAAAACCGAAGCTTCTTCAGTCTTTAAGCTTGCTGCATATGTCGGATCATGCTCGTTAAGATACGCACGAATTTTTGCTCTTGCTTTTGTAGTTTTTACGAGATTCAACTGCTTTAATGTAGGTCGGGCAGAAGGGCTCGTTAAAATTTCTATTGTTTGTGTGTTTTTCAGCGCAGTACCAAGTGCAATAATTTGTCCGTCAGCTTTTGCTCCTGTAATTTTTTCACCTATGGCGGAATGAATCGCATACGCAAAATCAATTGCACAAGCTCCAGCAGGAAGCTCGACTACATCACCACGTGGAGTAAAAACGAACACGGAATTGCCTAAAAGTTCAGCCTTAATTGCAGCAAAAAATTCACGCAAAACATCTTCTGTCGTATCTTCCGTAGCAGCTTTTGCGAGAGTTTTCATTTTATTTATAACAGCAAGATTTGATGCAGAAACCGTATCTTTAGTTACACCTTTTTTGTAAATCCAGTGGCTTGCAACACCGTTTTCTGCCGTTTCGTGCATATCAAAAGTGCGTATTTGAATTTCCAGCGGTTTGCCGTTACAATCTACCGCTGTATGCAACGATTGATAGCCGTTGTTCTTTGGATTTGCAATATAATCTTTAAATTTGCCGTCAAGTGGCTTCCATAAATTATGAATAAGCCCTACAAGTGTGTAACATTGAACAGTTGTGCTACATAAAATTCTTATGGCAAGAAGGTCAAAAAGTTCATCGGCAGTTTTATTTCGTTTGCGCATTTTTTGATAAATCGAATAAAAATGCTTTGCTCTGCCTTTTACCACAACTTCAATATCTGCTTTCTTCGCTTCGGCTTCTATTTGAGCAACTGCTTTATTTATATAATCATCACGTTCTTTTTTTTTGAGAGAAACAATTTTTTTTATATGTGCAAAAACATCAGGATTTGAAAATTTCAAGCTTAAATCTTCAAGCTCATCTTTTACAGATGAAATACCTAGTCGATTTGCTATTGGTGCCCAAATATTTATTGCTTCGTAAGCTGTTTTGCGCTGTTTTTCGTCATCAATTGTTTTTAAGTTACGCATTCTGTCAAGTTTATCAGCAAGTTTTACAATAATTGTTCTAATATCATTTACAAGAGCAAAAATCATTTTGCGAACAGAATCTGCTTGTTGTTGCGTTTTGCATTTCACCGTGAGTTTTGAAATAACAGCAGATTCATCAAGAAGCATAAGAATTGTTTTGTCAAATTTTTCTTCTATTAGGCGGCGTTCGTTTTTATCAAACTGAATATTATGAAAAATTCCTGCGACACAAGTTGAGCTATCCATATTAAGTTGCAACAAAATATCTGCAACTCTCGTTTGGTGCAATATTTCTATATTTTTTTGTTTTTCATCGGACAGAGATTTTAAAAAAGATTCAGCTTCATTAATTGCAAGAATTGCAGATTGTCTTCGTTCATTTACGGTTTTCGTGCTTGAGTTACTCGTGGCTGCCCTCCTAAATCTGTGAATGTTTCAATATCTGAGAAACCTGCATTAGTAAGAAGCTTTGCAGTTTGAGCAGCATTATATTCACCTGTTTCAATGAGGAGTATACCATTTTTATTGAGCACTTGCCATACCTCCGGAATTAATCGCTTGATTATATCAAGCCCATCAACACCGCCATCTAATGCAAGGCGTGGTTCACTTCTGCCGTCTTGCAAAAGTTCATCTGTAATTTTAGACGGCACATACGGCGGATTTGCTAAAACAATATCAAACACGCATTTATTTTCCAAAAGAGGTTTTAATAAATCGCCTTGAACAAATTTAATATTTTTTGCATTTTTGCCAAGAATTCTTTGAGCATTTTCTTTTGCCACACTTAAAGCTTTTTCTGAAATATCAGTTAAAACAAAATGCAATTTTTCCGCACTTATATTTGAATTAATAGTTTCAAGAAAAACACTTATACCCACACAACCAGAACCTGTACATACATCTGCCAAATTAAGCTTTTTTTCCATTTGGACAGATTGATCGGGTATCCTAGCTCTAATTAAATTTACAGCAAGTTCCACAAGAAGCTCCGTGTCCGGCTTTGGGATAAGAACTGATGGTGAAACTTTGAAAATGCTTTTCCAAAATTCTTTTTGACCTGTTATATATGCAACTGGCAGTCCGTCTGCACGTTTATAAAGAAGCTTTGAAAAATCAAAAATCTGCTCTTTTGATACTTTGTTCGCTGAATTAACAAAAAGTTCGTTTTTTGTGTAGCCGAGCACATAAGAGAGAATTAAAGAAGCATCTAATTCTGGCGTTGTTGTTTTTGATAATCTTAATTCTGCTGAACCCCACGTTTTTAACGACTGAATTGTTTCTGGTTTTTTCAATGTTTTTTGAAGAATGTCAAAATAAGGCGACCAAGTTTGTTCAACTGGCATAAACAAGCCGTTTTTCCATAAATCAATCATTTCTTCAAACGTGCACCATTTTGCTTCTTCAACTTCTTCTTTTTGCAGGATTATTTCAATTTTTGAATCAATATCGTCAATTTCAAACAGCCACGAATCTACGAAAAAAGAAGCGGTTTTCTCTTGGTTTTTCATACATCTGTATGAAAAAAGCAGAAAAGTTCGGGCTTTTTCCGCTTTTATCCCAAGTTCTTCATTTAATTCTCGAACAGCAGCTTCTTTGCTTGTTTCGCCGGATATTACAGAACCAGCAGTTACTTGCCAATAACCGCCCCAAAAAATATTTTTTACTCTTTTTGAAATAAGCAACTTGTTATCGCTTTTTCTTCTCACCCAAGAATGAACAATAATATGAAAATCGTTTTTATCAGCAACTGAACCGCGCTCAACAGTACGATTCTGTGGCTGCCTTAACCTGTCAAAAACATCCCATAGTTCCATATTTTTTATGCAAAGGCAGAACCGTCTGCTTTAAGCAAAGCTTCTTTATTGTAGATACAAAGTGCATCAACCAATTCATCAAGCTGTCCTTGCATAACTTGGTCAAGCTTATAAAGCGTAAGATTAATGCGGTGGTCTGTAATGCGATTTTGCGGAAAATTATATGTGCGAATTCGTTCGCTTCTATCGCCGGAACCTACCATATGTTTTCGCGCCGCAGCACGTTCTGCATTTCTCTTTGTTTCTTCAAAGTCAAATAAACGCGCTCTAAGCACTCGCCATGCTTTCGCCTTGTTTTTGATTTGACTTTTTTCATCTTGCTGAATAACAACAATTCCAGTAGGAATATGTGTCAAGCGAACAGCCGAGTCTGTAGTATTAACACACTGACCGCCAGGACCGCTTGCTCGCATAACATCAATGCGAACATCTTCGGGTTTTATATCAACTTCAGTTTCTTCTGCTTCCGGCAAAACAGCAACAGTAACAGCAGACGTATGAACGCGCCCCTGCGCTTCAGTTTCTGGAACGCGCTGAACACGATGAACACCGCTTTCGTAACGTAAAGAGCCGTAAACATATTTGCCGCTTATAGAAAGCGAAATCTCTTTGTAACCGCCAACTTCCGTTTCGTTTGCGTCCATTATTTCGTATTTCCAGCCTTTTATGTCTGCATATCGCGTATACATACGGAATAAATCAGCAACAAAAAGAGAAGATTCATCGCCGCCTGTACCACCTCTAATTTCCATAATGATGTTTTTTTCTTCAAGCGGATCAGGCGGAATAAGCAGGATTTTTATTTTTTCTTCTATTTGTGGTTTTTTTTCTTCAAGCCCTTTTAATTCTTCGCGTGCCATTTCTTTCATATCATGGTCTTCTTCTGTAATAAGCACTTTTGCATCTTCTATACCATGCAGAATGTTTTTGTAATCTTTGTACGCTTCCATTATATCTGAAAGATAAGAATGCTCACGCATAATTTCTTTGTATTTCTTTTGGTCTTTAATGAGTTCCGGATTTTGTATCTGTTCATTTACTTGGGCAAATCGTTGTGCCATTTGTTCTAATCGTTTAATCATGCGCCAAGTATATCAAATTGTTTTCATTCGGAAAAGTAATTTATTTATGTTCCTTTTCTAAAAATTAAAAATTTACCGTTTTATGTAAGTTAATTTGTGTAAAAAGCTCAATATATGCGTTTATTGCGAACATTTCATCTATAACAAACTATTTAATGCCGCATTAAATTTGGACAAAATCCTTACGAATTACTCAAACTATTTAATGCCGCATTAAATTTGGACAAAATCCCTTATGAATTACTCAAACTGTTTAATGCGGCACTAAATACTGTACAGAATAAAAAAAATTCAATAAAATGGGCTTTCGCATATTTTACTATGAAAAAGACGTGGTTTTACTTTTTAACTTCACTTATTTTTTTATTTTTCTCATGCGCATCTCTTAAAGAAGGGCGTACAAAAGATGAATATATTACTACTGAATCTGGTGCTCTTATTGCCAAAACTCTCAAATTTGAAGGCACTTACAAAAATGAAAAATATATCTTTTTAAGACTCTACAGTGTTGTTTATGATCAAAATCATCAAATCGGCAACTTATTAAGAATAGCAATTGGAGCTTTAGGCCCTGCAACAGACGGCTTGTATTATTCCCATGCAGCAATTTCTTATAAATTAAGTGATAATTTTGTTGGCATAACGATAGGCGGAGAAAACAACGTAAAATACGAATCTGTAATGGAACCTGAAAAAAATCGTTATTTAGCATCAAACAATAAATACAAATCCCAATGTACTGTCATTGCAATTCCATGCACAAAAATTGATTATGAAAACTGCAAACATTTAATAGATTATGCGGTAATGTCCGATTCTCGCTTTTATTTTGGAATAACCGACCTCCTTACAATATTAGGAGCAAGGACGGCAAACAATCTTCGAACAAAAAACTTTTCGTGTGAAACAATGGATTTTAACGAGTCTGAACCTATTCTTAACCCGGAGGACGAATTTGATTCAAGAATTTATTGCTGTTCAGCATTTTGTGCATACATTCTTATGCGTGGCATTCAGCGTTATAAAGATTGTGCGGAAGCAACTGGCTTTTCGGTAAGAGGTGTAACACCTGCTGATTTATATTCGATTCAAGGTTCACAACATCTTTTTAACTGCTATTATCTTGAATATGAGCAAACTCTAGCCGATTTTGTTGAAGCGTATCCTGAATTCAAAGAATATTTATAATATCAATATGCAACCTTGCTTATTTGTTTTGTGTCTAACTTTTATAACAAATAAGCGGAGAAATTAATGCCCAAAGATTCATCTAAAAATTCAATAAAAGAAATAATTAAAGATTCAAAAACAAAAATAAAAGCAATTAAAAAAGATTCAAAAGAACAAATAAAAGCTGTAAAGAAAAAAACGCTTGAAATATTATCTTCAAAAGATACAATTTATGCAAAAAATCTTGAACTTCTAAACCAACGAGAAAAAGAAGCACTTATTCCAAAAAGATATTCAATAGGTGAAGAAATTTTTAATTCTGTAAGTCATGGAATTGGAGCCGGTCTTTCTATTGCAGCATTAGTTCTTTTGATTTTGCAATCTGTTACTCATGCACCACAAGCAGACAAAGTTTTTTATGTTACAGGTTTTACAATTTTTGGCACAACGCTCATAGTTCTTTATTTAATGAGCACACTCTACCACGCTCTTACTCCGTATCATGTAAAAAAAGTTTTCGGCGTTTTTGACCATTCTTCAATTTATTTGTTAATTTCCGGAACTTACACGCCTTTTTGTCTTGGCGTTTTACGCCAAAACGGCGGCTGGTGGCTTTTTGGCATAATTTGGGGACTTACTGTTATCGGCATTACTTGTTATGCTGTTTTTAGAAGCAAAATGAGGTTGTTTTCAGCAATTTCTTATATAATCATGGGCTGGCTTATTTGTCTTTTCTGGAAAACACTAAAAGCAAATGTACCTATAATTTCAATTCAATTTTTGCTAATTGGCGGCGCATTTTATACTTTAGGCGTAATATTTTATGCATTAAAAAAAATAAAATGGACACACTGCATTTGGCATTTATTCGTTCTTGCAGGTTCAATTTTTCATTTTTTTTCGGTTTTTCTTTCCGTTGGAGGGCGCACTTAACGTTTCGCGAATGGGCGAAAATGGAATTAAATGCAAATTTAAAATAATCCGACGAACCGCTAAGTTTGACCTTTAATCATTGTTCTGCCCTATTGAAGGATGCTGGCCATAAATCTTTCATCAAGAGTTTTTTAATTTCGCACCATCGCTAAAAGCTTTTCCTACTTTTGCGCCGAATTTCTAATAATCGTGATTACAAGGGTCATAGATTAGCGGTTCAAATTTTATTAAATCTATTTTTCCCACATGATGCAAAATATTTTCATCAGCGCAGACATTTACAATTTCACCTAAACAACAGCAACTTTTTTCATCATAGCTTATTAATTTACATTCAAGCGCGAAAGGCAGCTCATCAATAAGCGGAGCTTCCACATTTTTCGCTTTTGTAAAATGAAATCCGGATTTTTTCATTTTATCTACATCATCGTTTGCAGAAACAATACCGACAAAATCACAAGCAACAACATTTTTAACATCGCCAATGCTTATGGAAAAAGCTTTTTTTACAAGTATGTTTTTCAAAGTTTTATGTTCGGGACTAATACATATTGAAATCCGATTCTCATCAGCAATGCCGCCCCACGCAACATTCATTGCATTTGCATTGTTATTTTCATCATATACGGCAATAATCAACACCGGCTCAGGATAAATCCATGATTTTGCACCTAGATTTTTTTTCATAAAACCTCTAAAAATTTAAGAATTCAACGCATCATTTTTCTCAACAATCGTTTATCAATTTTGGAAAAGTGTACTTTTCTTGTGCGGAATTCTTATGTAGAATGATATTTCTTTATAAATTTTATTTCATTATAATTCATAATTTGAATTATTTGTTAAAAAAATTGAATTCTAAACTTTTATAAATTATTCCAAAATTATTTCATGCTCCGTTTGAAAAAAAGAAATCAGCATGATATAGTCTGCCTTATGGAAGAAAAACAAAAAACCGCAGTGGTTGCAATTGTAGGTCGCCCCTCAAGCGGCAAATCAACTTTTCTAAACACAGCTTCTGGCGAAAAAGTGTCTATAGTTTCGCCAATTCCGCAAACAACAAGAAATGCAGTTCGAGGAATTGTAAACACTTCTTACGGGCAGCTTGTTTTTGTTGATACGCCCGGCTACCATAATTCTGAAAAAAAACTGAATATGAAGCTTCGCACAGTTGCTGAAGAGCAGCTTAAAGATGCAGATTTAATTTTATACATTATTGATTCAACACGCAAGCCCGCCGAAGAAGAAACATTGCTTGCGGATTTAATTTCAGCTTTTAGAGAGAAAACAATTATCGGCATAAATAAAATTGATTTACCTGAATCAAATCCGATAGCAGTTCGACTTTTTCTTGAGAAATTTTTTCCGCAAATTCCCAAAGAACGAATTATCGAATTTTCTGCGGAAAAAGATAAAAACATCAACGACATTCTTCTTCAGTTGTACAATCTTGCACCAGAAGCAGAGCCTCTTTATCCAGAAGAATTCTACACAGACCAAGAAGTCGATTTTCGTATCGCGGAAATAATAAGAGAAAAAGCAATGAATTCTCTTTTTGATGAAATTCCTCACGCGCTTTATGTAGAAATTTCAGATATGGAATGGCGCAAAAGCGGCAAAGAACTTTGGGTACGCGCTTTTATTATTGTTGAAAGAGAAAGTCAAAAAGGTATAGTCATCGGAAAAAACGCTTCAATGATTAAACATATCAGAATTGAAGCTATAAAACAAATTAGGAAAATTTTTGACTATAAGGTTGATTTAGATTTACAAGTAAAAGTAAAAAAGAATTGGCGACAAAAAGATATAATTCTGAAAAAACTTATAAAATAAAAAATCTGCAAAAATTTTATCTTTCACCTCTAAATTCTTGCAAAAAATAACGACAAAAAAGACAGTTTTCTTTTGTGCGCCCACTTCCCGGAAAAACATATCGTTTTTTTTCAAGCTTTTTGGCTTCTTTTAATAAGCCTGTTTTATAAACAATGCGCAAAAATCCTTTTTTACAAGATATTTTTGCTTTTTCTGAAATTTCCTTATAGCTCATTGTGTTGATATTGCCCAAAATTAAAGAATCACATTCGTTTGCATAACCACAACATGATGCAACGTTCCCGTTTGAGTGAATATAATAAACATGACCTGGTCCTGAACAAAAATCTTCATGAAACCAGCTGTTTGATTGCCAAGCAGATTCATCTAAGGCATCTTTTGCTATAAAATCTATCGTTTCAATCGGAATAATATCATATAAAAGCATATCATTCATAAAAGTTTCAAGTTTGTCTTTATAAACAAGTTCAACCGGAAAACCTGAATTGTCTTTTTTTAGCGATACGCCAAGCTTTTCAGCAAGTTGGTTCAGCATCAAAATTGTTTTTGAATTTAATGAATCTTTTTTAGTGCAAATTAATGAAACATGATTCCGCTCTTTGTAAACAGCTTCTACAGTTTTTATAAAATCTGCAACTTTTTCAATTTTCTGCAAATGAAAAGCGTCAAAGCTTATACCAAAAGTGCCGTCAAAGCCGGAATTAAAGATTTTTTCAATTGCTTGTTTCATACAAGCGTTATCTTTAAATGATACTGCGTTTGTCATAAGTTTATCAAAATAAACACCAGCTTCAACAACAGCTTTAGAAATTTCACATAAAAAATCAAGAAATAAAAACGGCTCTCCACCGGAAAATCCTACTCGGGTTACACCATCATTAATTGCATCTTTCAAAAATTGCAAAGATTTTTCAATATTCAATTTCTCATTTGTTCTTGATACAAAACAATGAGCACATTTCAAATTGCATTCTTGTGTTGGCGCAAAGATTATCTCTTCTGGTACAAATATTTTTTTCAAACTAAATCCTTTTTTCAAAACAACAAACTCGGACTACAGCGGAAATATATACCCTTTCTGCATATTTACCGACAGGACAAGAAATTAATCCTGAAAACTTTCCGACTCTAAATCTTCATCAATCGGATAATCAAGCTGCAAACTGTCCGCATCAAAAACAATTTTTCCACGTCTAATTGTCTGTTTAATTTTGCCATAAACCGTAAGCTCGTTAAATGGGGAATATTTTCCCTTTGAATGGAACTTTTCCGAATCTACAGTCCATTTCTTGTTAAGATCAACAATAACAAAATCCGCTTGTCTGCCCGGGCGCAAAATTCCGCAATTTACTCCAAGTCGTTTTGCAGGATTTGCGGACATTAATGCAGAAAGTTTGCTTAATGAAATGTGCTTTTTAAGCACAAGTTCTGAATAGCAAACAGAAAATGCTGTTTCAAGACCGGAAAAACCGCAAGCACCATTGTTTTTTTCGTCTTTGGTGTGCGGAGCATGATCTGTAGCAATGCAATCAACAATTCCACTCTTAATTCCGTCGATAAGTGCAAGCCTGTCTGTTTCTGGTCGTATTGGCGGATTTACAAATTCAACCATTGAACCAGAAAGTGCGATATGATGTGGAGTTACTTCGCAAGTAACAGCAGCGTTGCGTCTTGATTTTGCTTGAGCTACTGCTTCTAGTGATTTAGCTGTACTTACATGTGCAATATGTATGTTGCAACCGGCAGCTTCTGCTAAACATAGATTTCTTACAGTTGATAAATCTTCTGCAACCGCAAGAAGTTGTTCTGCTTGATGCATATAAGTTTCAATTATTGCAAAACGCTCTTCGTGCGTAATTTTGCTGTTAGTACTATTTGTAAGATTTTTTTCTTCATTTAAAAGCGTTATTGCATTTTTTCTAGGAATTTGCGCAGCTTCAGCAAAAGAAACATCTTCACAATGACAAGAAACAAGAATATTGTTTTTTGCACATTTTTTCATAGCTTCAAACATAACAGAAGAAGAACTTACATCATGTCCGTCTTCACTTATTACAGGGTGCAAAGCTGAATCCAAATTATCTAAATGATTTGTGGTTTTGCCGTCAAAAGCACTTGTTATGCTTATCGACTGGATAACATCTGCAAGCTCGAATTGAGAAGATTTAAGCTGAACATTATGAGCTTCTTCTGCAGTTGAAACAACCGGAACTGTGTTGGGCATAAGCATTAAAGTGGCGAAACCTCCGGCGACAGCAGCTTTTAATGCGCTATCAAGTTCCTCTTTTTGAGGCTGCCCCGGATAGCGAAAATGAGCATGCATATCAACAAAAGACGGCATTAGAGTAAGTCCTTTGCAGTCAATTAATTTAATTTCTGTTTTGTTTTTTAGAAAATCATTAAAAACAGACGGAAGCAAAAAACCCGCAAAAACATTTGTTATAAAACCGTCTTCAACAAGAATCGCTCCATCGCTATCGCAAAAAGCGTCAACAAGATGAGCATTATAAAACAATGTCTTCATATTACTCCGAATTCCAATCTCTACAAGACTCTACAAAATATCGCCGGCATGAAAAATCTCATCACAATACTCACAATGATATTCAGCTCGCTTGCTGTCAAAAAGCAAAAATACGTGTGGAATGTACCCTTCGGTACTTGTAATACAGCGCGGATTTTTGCATTTAATAACATTTTCAACACGTTCAGGCAAAGTTAGTTTAATTTTTCGTTCGATTTTTTCGTTTCTAATAATATTCACAGTAATATTTGGGTCAATGACGCCAAGAACAGAAAAATCAATGTTGATAATATTATCTATTTTTATAATGTCCTTGCGTCCCATATGTTTTGAAAAAACATTCATAATTAATGCAACGCAATAACTCGCTTTATCTAACCCAAGCCAGCTGAAAATACGCGCACCTGTTCCTGCTTTAATATGGTCAATTACAAGACCGTTTTTTATTGTATCTACGTTAAGCATTCCACCCCCCTTAAATTGCACCTGTAAGTTTTGCCATAAGAGCCATGCGTACATACATTCCATATTTTACTTGCTTAAAATACACAGCACGCGGATCATCATCAACTTCCGGAGCAACCTCATTCACGCGCGGCAACGGATGAAGCACAATCATTGATTGCTTTGCATTTCGCATTTTTTGTTTATCCAAAATATAGCTATCTTTAAGTCTTATATAATCTTGCTCGTTAAAAAATCTTTCCCTCTGAACACGCGTCATATAAAGAATATCAAGCTCTCCGATAACATTTTCAAGATATTCTTCTTCAATAAAAGAAACTCCAGCATCGTTAAAAACTTTTCTTGTAATAAACTCAGGAATTTTGAGTTCTTTTGGACTTATCAAAACAAATTTGTTATTAGGGTACCTGCTCATCGCTTTTGCAAGACTGTGCACAGTGCGTCCAAATTTCAAATCGCCGCACAAGCCGATTGTCAAACCTGAAAAACCGCCTTTGTACGCCCTAATTGTAAGTAAATCCGTCAAAGTTTGTGTTGGATGATGATGCCCGCCATCGCCGGCATTAATTATAGGAACATCAGAATATTTTGAAGCAAGCAAAGCTGCACCTTCTTTAGGCGTGCGCATTGCAATTATATCCGCATACGCAGAAACAGCTCTTATTGTATCCGCAAGGCTTTCGCCTTTAGTTGATGAACTGCTAGATGCTTCAGCAAAACCTAACGTTTGTCCGCCAAGCCGAAGCATGGCAGCCTCAAAAGAAAGCCGAGTACGTGTACTCGGCTCAAAAAACAACGTTGCTAAAACTTTTCCACGACAGATTTCAGTAAATGCGCACGGATCTACAATAATTTTTTCCGCTAAAGAAAATATTTCTTCCATTTCCTCTATTGATAAATCTGCCGGCTCAAGCAAATGGCGTTTTGCAAGCATGAATCCTCCAAAAGTCTTATAAAAATACTTAAATAAATTAGAACAATTTTTAAATTTGTCTGAAAAATTCAAACTTTTGAAGATTATACACTACTTATTTTCTTATGAAAAGGCGTTTTTGTGCAGATAAAATATATTCATAAAAAAACATCTGTCGTTTTACAAATTAACATGGTTATGCTAAACTAAGGTTGTTTGAATTCCAATCAAGGTTATTGATTGCAAAATATTTATGGAGGTATACCAAAATATATGAAAATTTTTTTGGGGATTATTTTTTTTATATTTGCAATTTCATTTAACCTTTTTGGTGCAAGTTTCTGGGGCGAAGGATTTTCTTTTTCCGGCGGCTACATAAAAACTACAGCACTCAAAACAAATGCCGAAGGAACATTTTCTGTTCGTAAAATATTAGATGACGATTTTATTGCAGACGGCGGGCTAAGTATAAACGATTCTTCCATTAACGTTGCTGGTGGTGTCTTGCTAATGCCTTTTCAAACGAATCTTTTTTCATTCGGCATTAAAAATATACTGAATTATTCCAATTATTTTAAAAATTCAGCATTTGAAACGGATTTTATTTGCATGGGATTATTTTCACTTAAAAACTCAAACATATCAAATCCGCTCGTTTTTTCAATAGGCTATGGGTTTGACTATAAAAGAACAACAATTGAATCAAAACGAAGCAAAAATATTAAACTTGAAAATATAGGCCATGCAATTACTCTTGATGTTCGAAAACGTTTTTTGCAAAAACATGAAATTTATGCTCGTTTGTCTTCGTTTGATGATTATTATTTTCCGGAGTTTTTTACACCTTATTACACTGTTGGATATTCGCTTGATATTTCAAAAAAAATCACGCTCGGTGCTGTCGGTTCGGTTCGCTACACAGACCAATTTACATTAAACGGTGTTTTGGAAGGGTTTCAAGCAAGGATTTTTGCTTCTTATAAATGGTAGCAAATAAATTTTATAGCAAGCACTTAAAATGCTCATAATTTTAAGGACACTAAAATGAAAAAACAAACAAATAGCTTCGCTACAGATTCAAAATCATGTTTTATGCAGAATCGAAAAATTAAACTTTCCCCACGAACAACAAAATTTATAAATTTTTTTTTATGTTTTATATGTATATTTAAATTTTCATTTTTAATTTTATCTTGCGGTGCCTCTGGCAGTTTTTCCGGCTTTTTTTACAGCGATAATCAGCCGGACAATCGCATAGATAGCAATTTAAAAAAGCTTTCGGTTTCATTTCCGAGCGCGAAAACATACACTTTCTTAATTTTTTCAGATTTACATTTCGGTGTAAAACCGGAAAATAATCTGCCATACACACAGCTGGAAGCAAGTATATTGGCGGAAACATCAGCAGGAAGAGCTCCAATTTTTATTGTAACATTGGGCGATCAAACTAATTCCGGAACTCAAAATGAATATGAGCAATTTCAATCTTTTATGAACTATATTCTTTCTAAAACCGGAATCATTCAAACTTTTGGAGTTATCGGCAATCATGATTTGTGGAACGGCGGCAAAAACAGATGGACTAATTACGTGTCGCCCGGAGCAACTTTTTATTGGTTTTCTCAAGATTCTTGGAACAGAAGTTTTTATTTTTTAGATTCAGCTTCCGGCACACTTGGGTCAAAGCAGTTAGAATCTTTAGAAAAAGCATTATCGGCAGACAAAAAACGCAAATTTTTATTTATGCATTATCCTGTGGCTTCTCACGAAGATACTGCATATTTTATGCTTGCAGATTCAAGAGAGAAAATCAAAATCCTTTCGCTTGCAGATAAAAATGATGTGGATTTGCTTTTTGTAGGTCATTCCCATGAAGCACGTTTTGATGAAATCGGTTCATTCGCACAAGTTATTGCCGGTTCCTTAAAGAAAAACAGTAAAGGATTTTGCTACTGGACTTTTGTAACAATTAATGAAGATTTGCAAACTGCAACTTTTAGACGCTATTCAGTAGAAAATAATAATGAAAATCCGGTTCTAACAGAATGGACTTACTGTTTTGTTCATTAATTTATTTGTATTGTATGTTCTCGTTTCAAAGATGTACTGATTTTAAAATATAATTTTGCAAAGGAAGGGGAATGAAAATAAAAACTAATGCAATGCGAATTCTTGAGCAAAAAAACATATCGTTTGAGATAAAATCTTATGAGTTTGATGAAGAATTCTCCGACGCACAAACGACGGCGCAAAAAATAAATCTACCGGAGGAACAAGTTTTTAAGACTATAATAATGCGAAACGAGCATAAGCAAATTTTTGTTTTTTGCGTTCCATCAAACAGCGAAGTAAATCTAAAAAAGTGCGTACAATAACAAACTCAAAAGACATCTCCCCTGTAAAACAAAATGAGTTACTCAGTTTAACCGGCTATATTCGAGGCGGTTGCTCTCCGTTAGGTATGAAAAGAAAATATCCGACTTTTTTTGATGAATCTGCAATTTTATTTGATGCAATTTCCATAAGCGCAGGTCAGCGCGGTTTACAAATTTTTGCAAATGCAGAAAAATTAGCAGAAGCGATAGACGCAGAATTCACATCTCTTACATTGTAGAGATTTTACTTTGGGTTAATCTACAATTTTAAGATTCTGATAAATCTCATCGTTTTATATTTTGGGATTTTGTATATTGTCTTTTGGTTTTTGTTCGCGCGAGTAAATGCAGCCGCAATAATCTTGTCTGTAAAGACCGTATTTTTCAGAAAACTCAAGCGACCGTTTAAATCCGTTTTTCTTTTTAAAATCTGCAAAAAGATATTCAGGAATTTTTTCTTTCGGATTTTCGCTTCTTAAAAGATTTTCAATGGATTTGCCTTCTTCGTTTATTCTTTCTGCATCTTTGTGCGGGCTTATGGATAATGTTGTTGTAAAATAATCAAAATGTTGTTCAAATGCTTTTTTTGCACAGCGCATTAGGCGTAGCTTGTAGCATTTGAAACATCGCTCACTTTTTTCTTTCATGTTTTCAAAATTTTCTACATTTTTTATTGCATCATAAAATTCTTTCGGTTCATACAAAAGCTCAATTATAACAGGCTCTTTGTCTTTTAGAAAAATCGGCAAAAACTTGTACAATTCTTCTTTTCGGCGCAAATATTCAGCTTGCGGATAAATATTCGGATTGTAAAAAAAAATTGTAATGTCAAAATATTGCATGAGTTTTTCAAGAACCGCACTTGAACAAGGAGCGCAGCAAGAATGAAGGAGCAGCTTCGGCTTTGCTTCGCCGTTTTTTATATTTTGTGCAATTTTTTCAATTTGCGTTTCAAAATTTTTATAATAATCAGAAAGCTTTTTACTCAAACCTGCCTCTTTTTAATGGTTGTTTTCTAAAATTGAATGCGCTCGATTGATATGGCACAATTTTTCCCTTTGTCTACTGTAATAATTGCACCTTGAATTACAGTTTCTCCTACTGCATTTTCCATTTTATAAAGCACTTGCATAAGGTTGCGCTTTATTACAATTTCAGCATCGCTTCCAATAACAGAATCTGCCACACCGCTCATACCCAAATCTGTAATGTATGCTGTTCCTTTCGGAAGGATTCTTTCATCGGCAGTTTGTACATGTGTATGTGTTCCGCATACTGCAACGGCTTTTCCGTCCAAAAACAAAGCGAGTGCTTCTTTTTCTTCGTTTGATTCGGCATGAAAATCTATAAAAAGCAAAGCATCGGATTCTGCCGCTTGTTTTGCACATGATGCGGCAGTTCTAAAAGGACAATCCAACGACGCAGCCATATATTCTCTGCCCTGTAAATTTAAAACTGCAATTTTTTTTCCATTACATTCAAAAAAATCAAAACCTCGACCCGGCGTTTCTTCTTCTCCTTCAATTAATATGCTTACCCCTGAAGGATAATTTTGAGGGCGCAGAACTCTTTTTTCGGTAGCTAAAAACGGATAACCATCGCGTTTTTCAAAAATGTGATTTCCGCCTGTTATTACATCAACTCCAGCTTTGAAAATTCTTATCGCATCTTTTTCTAACAAACCATTTCCACCGGAAGCATTTTCGCCGTTACAAATTACAAAATCAATTGAATATTTCTGTCGGAGATTTTTCAGTTTTTTTTCAATGACATCAATCCCTGCATCGGAAAAAATATCTCCGCCCATAAATATTCGCAAAAAAGCATCATCCATCAACGTTCCTTAGGCTGCCTGACAGAGGGGTTCACGGCTGTTTGTTTAATGGAATCAATTATTTTTTTGAAATATTTCTCGTTGTTTTTAAAAACCAATTCTTCTGCAGAAAAAACAAATACAAAATAATCCGTATCAGTTACTTTATAAAAAGTGCTGATGCTTCGGATTACTTTGTCTTCTTGCATAATTTTTGCGTTAATTTGTGTTTTGTTTTTGACTTCTGTAATTTCAAGTGAATCAAAATCAATCCAAGAACCGTCTTGAGTTATAAGAGAAACAAGCTTCATCTGTTCTGCTGCATATTTTTCATCTTGAGAAAAACTCACAAAATAAGGAGAAATCATAGCGACAGCTTCGTTATCTTCCGTGTTAAGCCACCAATTAACTCCGTCTTTTGTCCATTGCTTATCAAGAGTAAAGCAAAAATTTTCAAGAACTTCTTTCTGTGTTTTTGCAATTTTTTTAACTACTACAGCTTGTTCTCTAATCTCTTTTGGAACAATCAATCCTGAAAAATCAGAAAATTCGTTGCCTTTATTTAATATTCCAATATAAACAAGTTTGAACAGCTCAGTTTTATCTGTTGATAAAATTGATTGCACTGCAAAAATAGGAATATACGGCACAAAATTTATAAAAACTTCGCCGCCAAACTGCGCATATTCTTCTTTTGAAGAAACAGATTCATTAAATGCTGAACTTAAAGCTTTTCTTCGGGCTGCAAGTTCATAAAACAAATCATGTAGATAATTTAAAGTTTCTACATCAACTTGTGAAATTTCTCCGACAATTCGCTCGCCGGTCATTTCAACAAAATCCTTAGTTGTATCACAAGTTATATACAATTCTATTGATTTTGCACCTTTTTTAGCTTGCGGTGAAAAATAACGAAGTGCGTATGTTCCAGCATCATACTGCAAAAATCCAATGTAAGTTTCATCTTCGTAAGTATAATCGCGGTAGTAAACAAATGTTCCGGGAAAATCTACTTTTGGCTCAACACCCGGAACGGCAAACACAAATGTTGCCAAACATACAAACATTAAAGTGCAAACAGAAAGACGATAATTAAAAGACATAATTTCCTCTTTATATAAACAGCAGTTTATATTTTCAAAGTCAAAAGCTAATTATTTAAGCTTGAAAGTTCAGTTTTTATTATTTCAACAACTTTAGAAATAGCTTCTGTTCTAGAAACAATCGACATTTCTGAACTGTTACGACATTTTAATTCCACGTTCGGCAAATTTTTGTCGCTAACAACAATACGAACAGGAATCCCTAGTAAATCTATATCTTTGAATTTTACACCGGGACGTTCATTGCGATCGTCAAGCAGAACCTCAACTCCGGCGTTTTTAAGTTCTTCATAAATTGCAATAGATTGTTCTTTCATTGCACCTTCAAATTTAACAGGAACAACTGCTGCCTGATAAGGAGCAATCGTCATCGGCCAGACAATTCCATTTTCATCATGATGTTCTTCGATAATGGAAGCTAATGCGCGGTCAACGCCGATGCCGTAGCAGCCCATTGTTGGAATTTGCTGTTTTCCGTTTTCATCAAGATAAAAAACATTCATTGCTTTTGTATATTTATAACCGAGTTTGAAAATATGTCCTAATTCGTTGCCTTTTTTGCTGTAAAAAGTGCCACCGCAATTGTAACATTTATCACCTTCAACAACAGTACGAATATCAGCAGTCATAAACGGCAAAAAATCGCGCACCGGTTCGACATGAATGTTGTCCACATCTGC
The DNA here is from genome assembly GCA_012519415.1 of Treponema sp. Classification (GTDB taxonomy): domain Bacteria; phylum Spirochaetota; class Spirochaetia; order Treponematales; family Treponemataceae; genus UBA1240. The sequence goes on from JAAYQG010000143.1 coordinate 22,535, forward strand.
AACTCCGCCACCCGTTACCGTATCATGTACATGCACAGCAAAAGTTCCGTCGTTATTAAGCGTCATAATGCTTTCATCTACAATAAGTGGAACTTTTGCAAGACCTACAGGCCCTACAAATCCATGCGGCGCACCGGAATATTTGATTACATCTTCTTCGTTTGCAAGCTCAACTTCGCTCGCTTTTAGATTGGCTGCAAGTTTTGCTTCGTTTACATCAAGGTCGCCGCGAATTGCAACTGCAAAAAAACTTTCAGGATAATGCTGTATGCCGCTTTCATCTGTTACACGCTTAAAAGATTTGCCGCCTGGTGCATTTGTCAAATCAAGTTCGCTATTTAAAACTTTGTATATAAGCACTTTGATAAATTGCTGCGACGGCATTTTAAAGAATTCTTCCATTTGAGAAATTGTTTCAACGCCCGGGCAGGGAACTTTTTCTATTGCTGCAGAAGTTTCAACTTGCGGTTTTCCATCTTTATCAAGAGCGATATCCGGCGCACAAGAAGCTTTTTCAGTGTTTGCGGCATAATTACACTTAGGACAAAGAATTAATGTGTCATCACCAACATCGCTTTCAACCATAAATTCTTCCGAACCGCTTCCGCCCATTGCACCGGAATCTGCACGAACAGGAATTACACTTAATCCAAGTCGTTTAAAAATGCGTCTATATGCTTTTGCAAAATTTTCATAAGTTTCATCAAGACATTCTTGTGTTGCATGAAAAGAATATGCATCTTTCATTGTGAATTCTCTTCCGCGCATTACGCCGTAACGCGGTCGGATTTCATCACGATATTTTGTATTAATCTGATAAGTTACAAGAGGAAGCTGCTTATATGAAGATAATTCATCTCTAATAACAGCAGTAAATGCTTCTTCTGCTGTAGGACTGATGACAAGATCTTGATCAACGCGATTAACGGCTTTCAGCATACCGGCACCCATCGTTTCCCATCGACCTGATTCTTTCCAAATATCGCCGGGAACAACAACAGGTTGTTTGAATTCCATTGCACCGATATTATCCATTTCTTCGCGAATAATATTTTCCACTTTACGGAATGAACGCAAACCAAAAGGCAAATATACAAAAAGACCATTCCCAAGCTTGCGTATTATTCCTGCGCGAAGCATAAGCTGGTGGCTGGCAATTACCGCTTCGGCTGGAACCTCGCGGAGTGTAGAAATCATTGTTTCAGAAGCTTTCATGATGAGCCATTTTATAGTAGAAATAAATACGTTTCAATATGGCAGGGGCGTTTTGTGTTTGGGTTGGAACTAAAATTTTGGGTTTAATCTAGCAAAACGCCAAGTTTTTGCGGAGCAAAAACTTGATAGGTGGTATGTCGGTTGGGTTGGAGCTAAAATTTTGGGTTTAATCTAGCAAAACGCCAAGTTTTCGTGGACGAAAACTTGATAGCTGGTATGTCGGTTGGGTTGGAGCTAAAATTTTTGGGGTTAATCTAGCAAAACTCGGTGCTTGTGCACTGCGTCCGTGCAGTGCGGATTTGTACAAGGGGCGTTTTGCTTTTGGGCTGGTGCTACAAATTAGGGTTTAAACTGGCAAAACGCCATTGGGCATTCGTATGGGTTTTAACATAGCAAAACGTGGTTAGTGTGTTGGTTGGGTTTTATTTATAAATTTGGGGTTTAATCTTTGTACGGTATATTTTCAGCTAAATGTGTAAGAAATTGCACAGCTTGTGAACATTGTAATAATCATTAAAACAAACAAAAAACGAACAGCAATTTTTTTCATAATACACTCCGTTTTTATGCGGCTTGACGCAATCTCTTACATCAAGCTTGCATATTTAGTAATTTTATATGTTATAAATATTTATTTTAATCCCCAAAACTGTGCGTCATAACTTGATTCGAGAATAGCTTCAACATCATCGTCAAGCGGCGCAAAAAAGTCTATATTACAACGCTCTTCTACTTCGTCAACTGTAACTGCAAAATCTAAAAAGGGATTTTCAGAACCTTCATTGGGCAAAATAAATCCGATTGCAGACCATTTATCATCATCTGTATGAGCTAAAATTACTTTATAGTAATATTCAGGAATAGCAACATTATTTTCGCCGATTGTTTTATATTTTTCCTTTTCCAAAATTGGTCCTGAAACAGTATATAATGTACCAAATTCTTTTGCCCATTGGCGAACCTGCTCTTCAAGTTCTTTCCAAATTCCACGATTAAAAGCAGCTGCTTGCGGACTCATATTGCTCATATAAAATGAATCGCTCATAGACTCTTCGCTCCATGCAAGATCAGCCGCAGGAACAAGATGTCCCCTGTCGTAACCCGTGCCTTTATAATCTGCTAAAGTTGATGAACCTGTTGCAATTTTTGGGTCTTCTCTAAAATTATCAGTGCGAGCAGAAACTTTTTTATTAACTTTTTCACGAGTAAGACAAGTTGCAGCCCATTCTGCTTGTTCATATGATTCACGATAGCAAATGCTGTATCCATTGTAATCACGACGAATGTGATCTTGATTGTCGGAACATACAGGCAAAAGATACTCATCGGATACATCAACTGAACCAATGTCTGTTCCGCCTATACCTTTTCGCTTATCAGTTTCGTCAAGCAAAATTTCGGTAACAACATAATCAACAACAGAACGAACTGTCGGAGAATATTGATAAGCAACGAATAAAACAACAAAAACCGCAGCAATAATTAGCAGTTCTTTTAACGTGAATTTTCTTTTATGGTTTTTTTTGCTTTGCGGCTTAGATGTTTTTTTTAACGAATTTGAACTTTTTTTGTTAGTCTTAGCTTTTGTAGTCTTTTTTTCCGACATATCCCACCTTTTTAGATTTAATTTGTAATATTTTATATTTTTTTACACCTTAAATGCGTTCTGCTCCTTTATAAAACGGAGCATCATCTTTTTCTATAATTCGTATAACCGGTTCCGTTTTTTCAAAAATTAACGGAAAATTTTCTTTGTCGACCAAATGAACTTCTCCGTCCATTTGAACTAAAATTTGTTTGTCATACTCAATTTCAATTTTTTCAGCAGAACATAAAAACGCAAGTTTATGATCTATATGTTTTCCGGATTTAAACTTCTCTTTTAAAAGTATTTTTTTAATAAGCGGCATTTTTTTTGCAAGGCAAACATTTCTATCATCCGGCAAAATTTTTTGATGACTGCCATAAGTTCTATGTCCAGATACTCCAAAAAGGCAAAAAACAATTCCTGTTTCAAGTGTTTCTATAATATTGCCGTCTTCGTTGAATATTTTAATTTTTGCAATTCCGGATTTATATTTTAGTCCATAGAATATACAAGCCAAATCTATCCAAACTTTATAAAAATTGCCCGGCAAACGACTTTTTGTTCTGTTGGTCATATGCGTAATAAATGCGTCTATTCCAATGCTTGCAATATTGAATGCGTACCAAGGCGGATTTCTCGATAAACTTTCATCGTTATGAGAATATTCAAAAGACGGCAATTTGCTTCCTTTTAGACAATCAACGCGAACTGCTTTTTGAAGTGCAAAATGTGATTTTTCTTCCAATAAAGACAGAGATTCATCTAAAGTCCAGCCGTCAGAACCGTCATTCCCTGTTCCAAAAGGCAAACGCAATATTGTTATTTTGTTTTTTATTAATACTGAATATTCTCCGCCTAAATCAAACACAATATGTGCCAAAGCTGTTTGCACTTCAAGGGAAGTTCCATCTCCGCCGGCTGTAACAATTAAATATTCCGCATCGGTTTTTTCGCATAAAGCAGCTTCTTTTACAAAACCTTGAACAAATGCAGCCGTTGCGCCGGCTCGTTCTGTTTCATAGACTTTTATTGCAAAATCTTTACAAAGCTGCGGTTTGTTTTCCGCAATTTCGGATTTGTTTTTAAGTAAAATTTCATGTTGTGTTGCGATGTTTTTTCGCGTAAAACCACCTGCTGCAGGATTTGCAATAATTACAACATTTAATACTTTGTCTTTCCAAAGCGCACTTGCTTTAATAATTGGCGATAAATATTTAGATAAATCTGTGGCATTCATTCTTTTAGTATACACTGTTTTTCTTGTCAATAAAAGCAAAAGAAACTCTAGCGCTGCTCTAGCGCTACTCTAGCGTTGCTAACTTCGCTAATCTAAACGAAAAATGCCTAAAAATGAATTTTATAATTCACCGGATTCTGCAGCACCGGCTAAACCGATATCTTTTCTGTAAAACATTCCCTCAAAAGAAACATCTTTCATTGCAGAATATGCTGTTTTAAAAGCTTCTTCAAATGAATTGCCAAATGCAGAAACAGCCAAAACTCTTCCACCGGAAGTTACAAGCTTGCCGTTTTTTTCTTGTCCGCCGGCAATAAACACTTTTGTATTTTCTTTTTCGTTTTTGAACGTAATCTCTTTACCTTTTGCATAATCGTTTGGATAACCGCCAGAAACAGCAACAGGTGCACATACGAAGCCTTTTTTCCATTTGAGTTTCGGTTCAAAATCTTTGAGCGTGCCTGTCTGATTTTCGTCAATTATAGCTTTACACAATTCGGCAAAATCAAAATCCATAAGCGGCAGAACTGCTTGCGTTTCAGGGTCGCCTAAACGCACGTTGTATTCAAGAAGTTTTGGCCCATCTTTGCAAAGCATAACGCCAAAAAAAATAAAGCCCCTATAATCAAAACCTTCCGCCTCAAGCCCTTTTAAGGTCGGTTCAAGGATGTTTTTATTGAACAATTCCATTGTTTTATCTGAAACATCATCGAGTGGTGCTATTGCTCCCATTCCGCCCGTGTTAGGCCCTTTTGCTCCATCGTTTAACCTTTTATGATCTCTAGCAGGAACAAACGGCAAAATACAAGATTTTCCTTTTTGGGTTAGTTCTTTTGTAACAGAAACTGCTGCTAAAACAGAAATTTCAACACCTTGAAGATAATCTTCGATTACAAGCTTTGTACCTGCGCTGCCAAGTTTTTCATCTTGCATAAAGTCTTTTACTGCTTTTAGTGCAATTTCTGTTGTCGGAGCAACAACAACACCTTTGCCGGCAGCAAGCCCGTCTGCTTTTATAACTATTGGTGCTCCATGTTTTTTTACATATTCTTCTGCAAGAGTTTGATTTGTAAAAGTTTCGCTTGTTGCAGAATTAACTCCATATTTTTTCATAAATGCTTTTGCAATATCTTTGCTGCCCTCAAGTGTTGCTGATAAAGATTTTGGTCCAACAGTGGGAATACCGACACTCCAAAGCTGGTCAGCAAGCCCTGCACAAAGAGGGTCTTCCGGTCCGACAACAGCAAAATCAACTTGTTCAAACGAAGCAATTTGCACTATTGCATCGTTTCCGGTTAAACCTTCAGCATATTCACAGTCAATAGGATTTATATTTCTACATTTTTTTTCATTTTTTGTTCCGCCATTGCCCGAAACACAAACAATCTCATCAACTTGCTCGCTTTTTGCAAGCATCCAACTTATAGCATGCTCTCGGCCGCCGGAACCAACTACTAGAATTTTCATAAGTCTATCATAAACTAAACTAATAATAATTACAATTTGAAAGCAACCTTATATATTGTTTAGATTAAAGTTTTTCGAGATTGTTTTTCAAAATAGTGCTATCTAAAAAGCTATTTAGTTATTTTGATTACCCAAAAGAACAGCTTTTTCAAATGCTGCAACTGCTGCATTTATAACAGCCGAACGGAATCCTTTTTCTTCAAGCACATGAACAGCTTCTATTGTTGTACCGGCAGGAGAACAAACTTCATCTTTAAGCAGCCCCGGATGTTTTCCTGTTTTAAGAACCATAGAGGCAGCACCTTTTAATGTTTGTGCAGCAAAAACAAACGCCTGTTTTCTAGACATACCAAATTTTACGGCAGCATCTGCCAGCGCTTCAATAAAAAGATAGCCATAAGCAGGTCCGGAACCGGAAATAGCCGTAATTCCGTCCATTAGATGTTCCGGCACAACTTGAACAGAACCGGCATTTATAAGCAAATCTTCGACAGTGTTGATTTCATCACCTGAAACATATTCGTTAGGTGATAAAGCAATCATTGCCTCGTTTACAATTGCAGGAGTGTTTGGCATTATTCTTATAATTTTTGCTTTTTCACCAAGTTTTTCTGCAATTTTACTTATACGAACGCCGGCGACAATTGAAACAAAGACTTTTTTATTTAATTCTTCTTTTGAAAGAACTGCACAAATTTCATCAAGCACGGACATAAGATAATTCGGTTTAACAGCAAGAAAGACATATTCGGAATTTTGTAAAACGCTACGATTGGTTTTTTCTGCAATAGATTTATTTTCTGCTACAAACTGTTCCGCTTTAGAAAAATCAACATCACTTACATGCACTTCTGTATGTTCAACTTTGCAAACAGCACCCATTAAAGCAGAGCCCATAACTCCACAGCCGATACAGCCAATTCTTCTTTTCATAATCTGTCCCCCTTTTCAAAAGATTGTCATAAAACTTAATCAATATAATTATTTTGCAAGAAACAATGTTCCTGTTGCTTTTCCGTTAGCTAAATCGTCAAGAATATTTTTCCGTCCGCCATGCGCCAAAAGCATAGGAATTCCATAATTCGTAACTTTTTCCGCTGCTTCAAGTTTCGTTTCTATGCCGCCTGTGCCGAAATCGTTTGTAGTACCGATTGAAATGCTTGAACGAAGTTCACATATATTTTTTACTGTTTCAATAAGCGAAGCATCTTTAAACTCTTTCGGATTGCATGTATAAACACCGTCAATATCGCTGAACAAAATCAAAAGATCTGCGCTCCATGCAATAGCAGTCAATGCAGAAAGATTATCATTATCACCGATACGCCCCTCTGCAAACGATACGGAATCATTTTCATTGATAATAGGAACTACACCTTCATCAACAAGCGTAAAAAGTGTATTGCGCATATTAAGCGTTCGCTGATCATCAACAAAGTCTATATTTGTAAGCAAAAGCTGCCCTATGTGAATTCCATGAGATGCAAAAGCACATCTCCATTTATCCATAAGCTCAACCTGCCCAATTGCACATAATGCCTGTCTATAATGTATATCTTTTCGACGCCCCCAACGATCGATTGTAGAAACACCGGCAACTTGAGCACCGGATGAAACAATAACTATCTGTTTCCCGGCTTCCATTAAAGAAGCGCATTGCGTAGCAAATTCTTGCATAAATTCAAAATTTATTTTGCCGTCTTTTTTTGCAAGCGTGTTTGAACCGATTTTTAATACAATCTTTCTTGCGTTTTTTATACATTCTGCAGGATTTGTTCCATTTCTTATTTTCATCTTATATGTCCTTCGCCGTCAATAAGATATTTTGTTGTAGTCAAAGTTTTTATTCCCATCGGACCGCGAGCGTGAAGTTTCTGTGTACTGATTCCAAGCTCTGCACCAAAACCGAATTCACCGCCGTCTGTAAAACGCGTGCTGACATTTACATAAACACAGCTTGCATCAACCATAGTTTGAAAAAGTTTTGCGTTTGCAAGATTTTCGGTAATAATACAATCACTATGCTTTGTATTATAAGCGTTTATGTAAGAAATTGCATCTTCAATATTTTCTACGGTTTTTATGCAGCATTCATAATCCAAATATTCATTTCCAAAATCATTTTCTGTTGCTTCAAAAAGCACATTTTTTGATTCCGAACAATTTTTCAAAATTTTATACGCGATTTTATCCGCATGCATTTTTACGCGCCCAGCAAAAGTTTTTGCAAGCTGAGGAAGAAAAGATTCCGCTACATTTTTGTGCACAACAATACATTCGCAAGCATTGCAAACACTCGGACGCTGAATTTTTGCATTTTCTGCAATGCGCAACGCTTTTTGCATATCAAAATCATTGTCGATATAAAGATGACACACGCCGCTTCCTGTTTCTATAACCGGAATGCGCGCATTGCTCACTACATGCTGAATCAAACTTTTCCCGCTTCCGCGCGGCAGAACAACATCAATTTTTCCTACAGCGTTTAAAATTTGATCGACATCACTGTGGTCATGCTCTTTTACTTTTACAAGTTCAATTGCATTCGCGACACCGTCTTCAACGCCAGAGAGTGCATTTTTTATAATTTCCACAATTTTTCGGTTTGAATTATAAGCAGAAGACGAACCGCGAAGCAAAATTGCATTTCCGCTTTTATAAGCAAGACAAAAAGCATCGACAGTTACATTCGGGCGATTTTCGTAAATGATTGCAACAACACCAATCGGAACACGTACTTGTCGGATTGTCATTCCGTTCGGTGTTTTCCAACCACCAATTTCTTCTCCAACAGGGTCTGTCTGAGAAATAATAAGATGAATACTTTCAATAATACCGTCAATACGGCTATCGTTAAGCATAAGCCTGTCTATTAAAGATTCCGATAAGCCCGAAGCACGACCTGCTTTTATATCTTCGTTATTCTCAGCAATAATAGAAGCTCTGTTTTCATTCAAAGCTTTTGCAACTGCTTCAAGTGCTTTATTTTTTTTTGCAGCAGTTTGTAAAGCAAGAACCTCGCTTCCTTTTCTAAGAGAAGCAGTAATTTCATCAATATTCATAAATATCCTCGCTTTATATAAAATTTACGAAATTTTTCATAAAAAAAGCCGGAACTTTCAAAAGTCCGGCTTATAAGGTCTGATTTTTCCAAAACGAAAATCAGAACCATACACTAATAATTTGCTAAGAAATACATCCCAAGCAACATAGAAATCCGGTATTTTTCTTCTGTCCATTCGTTATTAGGGGAAAGGTTTGAAATATACCACCAAAAAATCCCAAACTCGGGATCAATGCGAAATGCATATTCCAAAAAATCCCCTTTTCTTGTTTGTACACCAAACATCAAATAAACAACATCTTGAAGAATCGACAAAAAACTGTCGTAGTTTTCCGCATAATTTTTTTTTGAACATGCATCGCAAAGTTCCGCAATACGAAATAAAGCATCTTCCTTTAACGTTTCATCAGATTTTTCAATCCATGTTTTTTGTACAAGAAGATTTAAATTGTTACGGAAACTCGAAATCAATTTTGATTCTTTTTCGTTACGATTTTCTGATTCATCTGAAGCAAGTTCTTTGAAAGAACCATTATCGCCAAAAGCATAAGCTATTGCGCAAGCGGCATCATTCATCTCAACATCTGCTGACTCTTTTAGTAAAGTTTCTAAAGCAAATGCAGTTTCTTTAGAAATAAACTGTGTAATACTGCTTGGTACAGTAGTTTCTGAAATTTGCATATCTATACATCGTACTTTACGGCGTTTTTGTCAATACCTGAACATGGTTATAGCTTTTATTCCTTTTATAACGAACAATCAGCTCTGAACAAGCTTGCAAGCAAAGGTACTATTCATAAAATAAAAAAATCTTTATGCTCTTGCATATGAGTGTAAAATACATTTCCGAAAACAGCGACTACGGGTATCATTTTTTAGAATCTAAATTTATTCCACAAAATAAAGATGAATATTATCTTAGAAACGAACAAATTCAAACTGTTTTAGGCACCGTGCCTGAATGGCAAAATCTAACGGACAATCAAATAAAAATTCTTGAAGCAAACAATAATTTTTCATCTGATTGGCAAAAAGTGCTTGTTACAAAGAATTTTAACCCTAATTCAATAAAAAACAGCTCTTTTTACGGACTTGTAAGAATCGGCGACACAAATGCTGGGCTTTTGCGCTACCATGATTTAGTTTTACAAGAAGGAATCAGAAACAGCTGCATTATTTCTTGCGACATTGGAAATCATTGTGCCATTCATAATTGTAGCTATATTTCACATTACATAATCGGAAACAACGTTATACTTCATCAAATTGATGAAATGGACACTACAAACCACTCAAAATTCGGCAATGGAATTATCAAAGAAGATGAAGATGAATCCGTAAGAATTTGGATTCAGCCATTAAACGAAGCAGGCGGACGTGAAATATTGCCGTTCAGCGACATGATTTGCGCCGACGCATATATTTGGACAATTTTTAGAGATGACAAAGCACTTATGCAATCTCTTTTCAACTTAACAAACAGAACATACGATTCACGACGCGGCTTTTATGGAACAGTCGGCAGTAATTCCGTGATAAAAAGTTGCTACATTATAAAAGATGTCTGCATAGGAGAAAGCGCATATATAAAAGGTGCTAACAAGCTCAAAAACCTTACAATAAAATCAGACGAAGCGAGCAGCACACAAATTGGCGAAGGTGTTGAGCTTGTAAACGGAATAATCGGATACGGCTGCCACGTGTTTTACGGTTGTAAAGCGGTTCGATTTGTTATGTGCAATAATTCAAATTTAAAGTACGGTGCGCGATTAATTCATTCGATACTAGGAGATAATTCAACAATTTCATGTTGCGAAGTTTTGAATAACCTTGTTTTTCCGGGTCATGAACAACATCATAACAATTCTTTTTTGATAGCTTCGCTGATTATGGGACAATCAAACATGGCAGCCGGTGCGACTGTAGGTTCCAACCACAACAGTAGAGGTAATGACGGCGAAATTATTGCAGGGCGCGGTTTTTGGCCGGGTCTTTCAAGCACTCTGAAACACAACAGCCATTTTGCAAGCTATACGCTCATTACAAGAGGAAATTATCCAAACGAATTGAACATTCCTCTTCCTTTTTCAATGGTTGTTGAAAATCCGCAAGATAATCATATTGAAGTTATGCCGGCTTATTATTGGATGTATAATATGTATGCGCTTGAGCGCAACAGCTGGAAATATCAAATAAGAGATAAACGCATTTATAAAACGCAGCATATTGTAATAGATTATCTTGCGCCAGATACTGCACAAGAAATTATTAAAGCTATTCAGCTTCTTGAAGAATGGACGGGAAAAGCTGTAATACTCAGTTTAGGTGAAAAAATACCCAAAGAACTTGAAAAAATTTCTTCAAAAGGACGCACTTATCTTAAAAATACTCCTGAAAATGCAAAACCGCTTACAGTTATTGGCGAAAACATGGAACATTCAAAACGCCCCGTTTATATTATAAAAGCAACAGAAGCTTATAATGCGTATAGACAAATGCTTATAATGTTTGCAATAAAAGCTTTAATCGCATATTTTGAAGAATCGGGAACAAGTCCCGCCGCTTTTTTGAAAACAAAAACAGATAGTAAAGATTTGAAATGGCTGAATCTTGGCGGACAACTAATGCCTGAAAAACGTTTTGAAAAAATCAGAAACAAAATTGTTGCTGAAAAATACAAAACATGGACAGATCTCCACAAGGAATATGATGAAGCATGGAAAAACTACAAATTCGATGCAGCTTGTTGCGCACTTGAAACACTTAAATTTGTATATGGAGATTTAAGTAAAGAAACATGGAATCTTGCATGCAGTGAATCATACGAAATTAGAAAATACATAGACGAACAAGTTTATATAACAAAACTAAAAGATTACACAAATTCTTTTAGAGCGTGTACTTACAGAAACCAAAAAGAACAATTAGCTGTTCTGGGAAAAGTCGAAGACAACAGTTTCATTAAAACAACACAAAAAGACTCTGCCGATTTTCTCTCCCTCTTGGCCAAATACACAACCCCCTAACACAAAGCTTGCGGAACAATCACAAATCTGTAGCTCAATCGCAATGCGAAAGCGGAATTGACGCAATCCAAAGCTTTGTATACTATAAAATGTATGAAAGTAATTCAGTTAGGCGATCCGATTCTTCGCCAAAAAGCACAACCCGTCGCAGAAATTACAGAAGAATTGCGCTCTTTTATTGATGAAATGTTTGCTACAATGATAGAAGCCGAAGGTGTAGGGCTTGCTGCTCCTCAAGTTGGAAAATCATGGCGACTTTTTGTATTAATTACAGAAGATAACAATCGCCTTGTATTTATAAATCCACAAATTGTTGCAACATCTTCGGAGCTTGTTGCTTATGAAGAAGGCTGTTTAAGCATTCCCAAAACATATGAAAAAATAATGCGTCCCGAAAAAGTAACAGTTCAAGCGCAAGATGAATTTGGAAAAAAATTTCTCTTAGAAGCCGAAGGACTGCTTGCACGAATTATTCAGCATGAAAACGACCATCTTGACGGCATTTTATACATAGATAAAGGCGATGCGGATTTTAAGAAAAAAATCGAAGAACAATTTGCAAAACGCGCCGAACGACGCGAGCTTAAAAATGCACAAAAAAAAGCAAAACAGGCAAAAATCCAAGCAAAAATTGCTAAAAAAGAAGGAAATTCGCTGAATGCTTAAAATCCTTTATGCAGGAAGCCCTGTAATTGCGGTTAAGCCGCTCATTGAAATTGAATGCAGCCAAAAGCACCAAATTGTCGGCGTGCTTACAAATCCTCCCAAGCCGCAAAAACGCGGAAAAGAACTTGTGAGCACGCCTGTTGCACAAGCCCTTGCATCTATAAACAACGAGCGAGCTAAATGCGGAAAACATGAAATTGCTTTATTTGAACCGCAAAAACTTTCGGAGATTCATTCGGCAATACAAGAACTAAAACCGGATATTTTGGTATGTTTTGCATACGGTAAGATTTTTACGCAGGAATTTATGTCGCTTTTTCCGCTTGGAGGCATAAATCTTCATCCGTCATTGCTGCCTCGTTATCGTGGTTGTGCGCCAATTCCTGCTGCTATTTTGAACAAAGATAAGGAAACTGGCTTTACAATTCAGCGAATTGCACAGCGAATGGACAGCGGCAATATTCTTCTACAAACGCGCTTTTGTTTAAACGGAACAGAATACACCGAAGATATTTGTGAAAAAGTTTCAAATGAGGGTGGTAGTCTTTTTCTTAAAGTTTTAGAAAAAATTGAAAATAATACTATAACTGAAACAGTTCAAAACGAAGATGAAGCTACTTATTTTGGAATGCTCAAAAAAGAAGATGCTTGTATAAACTGGAAAGATTCAGCTGAAAACATTTGTGCTAAAATAAGAGCATTTGAACCGTGGCCTGGTGCATATACAACAATAGACGGCACACCACTTAAAATTCACAGAGCCACAGTAAGCACAAAATGTTTCTCAAAAGAATCTGTAGAACCGGGTACCGTATTAGGTACAGATAATGAAGAAGGTATTCTTTTCAAAACAGGAGATGGCGTTCTGGCAGTGCAAAACTTGCAATGGCAAGCCAAAAAAGCCATGAACTGCAAAGATTTTATAAACGGTGCTCGCAATTTTGCGGGTTTAATCTGTAATTAAGGAACAAATATGAAAAATAAAAAATCGAATTTAGGTTTTAGCATTTCAAGAGCAGCGGAAAAAATGCAACAAAGCGGTTCTTCTTTTTTTCTGTATACAATTTTAGTCATTGTTTTTATGGGGCTTATTTGTCTTGCCGTTTTCTTTGCTTTTGTAAAAGGCGAAGAAGAAGTAATGGTTCCTCAAGTTGTAGGAAAAGAACTAAGCGAAGCACTTCTTGAAATGCAAGTTAAAGAGCTTTATCCCAAAATAATTTTGCGTTATTCTGAAAATCCTGAAGACAAAGGCTATGTTTTAGACCAAACACCTGTTGCCGGTTCAATTGTAAAAGCAGGTAAACGCATTAATTTAACTGTAAGTCGCGGTGCTGTTATTGATAAAGTTGAAGATTTTAAAGGCTGGAACATAGACGATGTAAAAAGTCATCTGAAAACGCTTTTTGTTGCTATGTCAAAACCACTTGTTGTTCTTTCCGAGCCGCTTTATGAATATAACGAAGCAGAAGCAGGAACTGTTCTTGCACAAAACCCGCCGGCAGGCACAAGCATTGTAAACCCTGTTACGCTTAAACTTGTTGTAAGTCGTGGTCCTGAAAACGCAAAAATAAATGTACCAAATCTTGTTTCGCTTTCGCTAAAAGAAATTTATAATCAAATATCAACAAGTGATTTGATTTTTGATTTTTCTGCCGGCGAAACTGACGAAAGCGAACCGCAAGTTATTTCACAAATGCCCATTGAGGGAGAAGTTCTTACAAAAAACAGCCGAGTTGAAGTTGTTATTGGATTTCCTGAAGCAAAAGGCTTAAGCTCAACTGTTTACGGTATTTTCAAACAGAAATTACCAGAATATGCTTACCCGCTAAAAATGGAGCTTGTATCATTGTCTGCTTCAAGCGGCAAAAGCTCGTCTATAGTTAAATTTACACATATGGGCGGAAGCTTAACTATTCCATACGCTGTTCCAAAAAACACCGTTCTTAAACTTTATGTAGAAGGAAAAGAATTCTCTCAAATTACTGTAAGACAAAAAGAAGAATAAAAAACCTGCTGGATTTTTGCCTTAAATTTGTTCAGTCGAAAAATTCGGCAATTTTTTTCTACAAGTTTTACTTGTTTGCAAACGGTTTTAATTGAGATAAAGCCAAATATTGTCGCACATTCATTTTATGGGTGTGCAGCACAAACTTAGTTATTTACTATGCTTCCTCACTGCGTTACGGAAGCAGGTAAAAACTCAATTCGGAAGTTGAAACTTCCTCATCGAGTTTTTATTGGAGTTTTAACACAAACTTTGCCGAAGATTGCGTCAAAGTTTGTGTTCCTAAGTTTGTAGCACAAACTTAGTTATTTACTGTGCTTCCTCACTGCGTTACGGAAGCAGGTAAAAACTCAATTCGGAAGTTGAAACTTCCTCATCGAGTTTTTATTGGAGTATGTCAAATGATTCGTACAAAAGTCTGTTTAAGCCTTACTGGTTCAACTTTGGCAGAAAACATTGCCATCTTAGATAAGTATCGCAAATGGATTGATGTGGCTGAACTTAGAGTAGATTATCTTAATGCGGACGAAAGGCTCCATATTCGAAAATTTCCGGAATTAGCAAAAATTCCTTGTATTTTAAGCATACGGCGAGTTGTTGATGGCGGCAAGTTTACAGAAGGCGAAGCTGCTCGCACTGTGCTTTTTGCAAGAGGAATAGCGTTTGCAAATCAAGACAGTCGAAAAAATTTTTCATACATAGATATTGAAACGGATTTTAATGTTCCAAGCATTCAAGACGCTGCACTTGCTTTCGGAACACGAATTATAAGAAGTTCTTACTTAAAAGAAGAACCTATTGGAAATTTGCAAAATCGCATAAACAAACTGCGCTTGGCAGGTTTTGAAATTCCAAAAATTTCTTATGAGCCTAGAAGTTTGTCTGATGTTACGCAATTATTTCATCAAGCAAAACAACTTAAAGAATTTGAACAAATTATTGCAGTGCGCGGACAGCTCGCATTGCCAAGCCGAATTCTTGCAACAAAACTCCATTCGCTTTTGACTTATACGCTGCCGAAAGAGCTTTTAGATGAACAACGTCCTCACGGCGGAATAGATCCAATTTCACTTTCTGAAATTTACAATTTTGAATCAATTAATGAAAAAACAAAAGTATTTGCAATCACAGGTTATCCGCTTCTTCATGTGCTAAGTCCAAAAATCCATAATGAAGCTTACCGCACAAAAAAAATGAATAATGTTTTTATTCCGCTTCGAGCACAAAGAATAGAAGAATCTATAGAATTTGCAGAAGAACTTTCTATAAGCGGCATTACCGTTTCAAGACCATTCAAAAATACTGTAAAAGATTTTATTCCTACTATTGATGAAAACGCAGGATATTCATTTACTTGCGATGCAATTATTCGTGAAAATGATTCGTGGAGCGGGTTTAATCTTTCTGTAAATGCTTTAAGCGAAACACTTTGCAAATTTATAGGACGAAAAAATCTTGCAGGAATGAAAATTGCTATTATAGGCGCAGGAACAGAAACAAGAACGGTTTCTTATGTTGTCAAGTTACTCAAAGGCAAAGCTTGTATTTTTAACAATCCTGTTAGTCAAGCAAAAAAAATTGCCGATTTGTTTTCTTTTAAAAGTGCTTCTCTTTCGGAAGATTCTTTGAGTAAAATAAGTAGCTATTCGGATTTAATTATTCAAACTAAAACGGAAAACGTAGACATAGTGCGTTACGGCGGAGTTGATATAGTTTACGATCCGATTCCTTTTTATGAATTTACAGGGAATGAGTATGTCTTTGACTGCACATACAACCCGCACCCAAACCCATTGATTGTTCGTGCCAAAAAATCGGGCTGCAATACTGCCAATTCTTTTGACATGATTCAAAGACAATCAAGGGCACACTTTGAGCTTTTTACAGGAGTTCCTTATGACAAACAAGAATTTGACTCAGAATGAACAAAAAACATTAGCCGGAAACTTTGCAATCGACAAACTTATTGAACAAAAGCGTATTTTTTCCGGTATGAAAATCGGGCTTGGCACAGGCTCAACAGCTATGCCAGCCGTTGAACGTTTAGCAGAACGCATAAAAGACGGAACGATAAAAGATATTTGTGCTGTTGCAACAAGTTTTCAAACAACAATAGCATGTGAAAATTTTGGTATTCCGGTTTTTTCAATGAACGCAAAAGAAATCGGCGGACATTTAGATTTGGCTATTGACGGCGCAGACGAAATAAATCCTAAGAAACAACTGATAAAAGGCGGAGGGGCAGCTCTTTTACTTGAAAAGATTGTTGCTTATAACGCAGATAATTTTGTAATTGTTGCAGATGAATCTAAAGATGTTCCTTCTATAGGAACTTGCTTTTCACTTCCCGTAGAAATTATTGCAGAAGCGCGCATTTCTGTAATAAGAACGCTTGAAAAGCTTGGAGCAACATGCACTTTACGTCAAGGCGTAAAAAAAGCAGGTCCTGTAATCACAGATAACGGCAACTTGATTCTTGATTTGCTTTGGAAAACTGTACCAAATGCAGCAGAAATGGAAGATAAAATCAATAACATTGTCGGTGTTGTCGAAAACGGCTTTTTTTGCAAAAACATTCCAACCGTTTTTATAGCTCACTCAAACGGAACCGTTTCCGAACGATAAATTTGCATTTTTATAAAAATGCAGAAAAATCTCCATAACTACGCAACTACAGAAGACGGTAGCATAAATCTATCGGATTTACTTGATTCTATAAAAAATTTCTGCATAAATTGCTGTCCTTCCTTGTTCGGATGAATTCCATCTTCGCAGATAAAACGCTGATAATTTCGATCCATGAGAAACTGTTTTCTAACATCAAGAAGCATACAACCTTTGTTTCTTGCGATGTTAAAAATTTCACTTGAATATAATTCATGCCAACGATAAATAAAATTGATATCTCCAAGCCATTTCAAAATATTTGAAGAATTGCGATTTTTTGAAATAAACGAAAAATATCTATCAGGAACAAGAGGAACAAGTGTCATCAAAATCGGAATTATGTTATTTTCCCTCAATATTCGTATCATAAACTGAATTGTTTCCGAAAAAATATTTAACGGCGTGTTTGGTTCGTGATATTTTTCTGGATGTTCTGAAACTTCAGTCCAGTTAAAATCACAATCATTGCCGCCAAATTCAAGAATAGCAGCATCGCAATCTATGTTCTTTTTAATATCGTTAATAAGCACTTTTTTCCCTTTTCGTACCGTACAACCGAAATAACTGTGATTTATTACTTTAATTCCTAATTTTTCCCCTGCAATTTTAAAACTATTTTCAGGATTAATCACATACTGTTTATCTCCTGAACTTTGAATAATGCCTTTTGCTACGGAATCTCCCCATATTGCAATTTTAGAAGCAGGCTTCTCCATTTTTTCCATTAATTTAACCTCCGCAACAATAGACACAATATGCAAAATATAGTTGCACATATTTTCTAGCGAAAGGTGAGCTTTGTACAAAAAGCGCAACGTTCAAGCTCGCTTTCACTCTCACAATCGCAAATTTGTAGCTCCAACTTCAAGCAAGCGGAATTTTACAGAAACTTTTATTTCATGCCGATGTTTAAAAAGTTATGAAACATGTATGTAAATTTTGTATTTTTTTTGCTTTCTTTGCATTTGTTTTTGTTTTTGCATATGCACAAACAACATTGATGACTTTTTCTGAAACAATGAGTCTTGTTTCAGAAATAGCACCTGATTTTCAAAATGTTCTTGATAATGATTTTTCTAAATTTTCAGACACGGAGCTTATAGAGGCTTTTATAACTGTTAGCAGCAATAATGACCGCAAAGATGAGCTGCTTGCTTTTTACGAAGAAAAAGCAAAAACTTTTGATGAAGCACTTGCCGAACAACTTGCACAAGAAATTTTTGAAGATAATTCCTATGAAGCGCAATATCTGATTGCAGATACTATAAATCAACAAATGCACCGAATTTTTTTAAGAAGATATAACAAAAACAGTTTTAAGATTTCAGACTTAAAAGATACACAAAGTTATGATTGCGTAAGTGCGTCATTATTGTATGTTGCATTACTGACAAGACATAACATTCCCTGTTCAGCTATTGAAACATCCGACCATGTGTTAATAAAAGTTCCTCTTGAAGCAAAAGACGTTTTTGTTGAAACAACTAATTTCTACGGATTTGATCCGGGAAGTAAAAAAGAATTTCAATCGAATTTTGGCAAAACAACAAATTTTACTTATGTTGCACCTGGAAGATACAAATTGTTTGACGATTTGCCGATGAAAAAGTTGCTGGCTCTTGTTATTCAGAATGATATTTTCATAAAAACGAAAGAAAAAAAATATGTTGAAGCTGCAAATTTAGCATATATTCTGAAAATTCTTCGAAACGATGAATCAGGCAAAAATAGTTACTCTTCCGTACTTACAAATCTTGCTGGATATATGTCAAAAGAAAACAACAAAAAAGGTTTATACGAAGAATCTTATAAATGGATTCAAGATTTACCTCAAACTCAAAACAAACGAGCTCTTTTGAATAACACATATCTTGCTGCCGTAAATGCTGCTGAAAAAGCAGGCAATTATCAGCTCGGTTATGACGCACTGGATCTTTCTTTGAATTATGGAGTAACACAACAAAACGATGAATATATTCGCTTTAGACTTATGCTCACAAACAATTCGACTATAAAATTTATTGATGCGCAAAAATTTGAAGATGCAAAAAAGCTCTTGTTTTCAGAAATGGATGCTGGTGTTCTTTCAAAAGCAGATCTTTTGAAACTTTACAGAAGCACAACCGTAAAAGAAAGCAATCTCCTTTATAATCAAAAAGACTACAAAAGCGCGATAAAAACCACGCTTGAATGTCTTGAATACACACCGAAAGATAAAGTTCTTATTTCAAATTTAAAGGTTTATTATACAAAATATGTTGAATATCTAAAAACAAATGCCAGTCCTTCGGAAATTCAAGCAGTAATTAAAGAAGCACAAAAAATGTTTCCAAACGAAAAAGCTTTTCAAGATTTAATAGGCGAGGAGTTTTAGAAGTTGGGGTTCGCATTTGGGGTTCGCATTTGGGTTTGTTCTATAATTAAGGATTAATCTTGCGAACCCCCGTAGTTTTCTTGGCGAAAACTACAAAGCGTTGTTCTAGTTGGGGTTGTTCTATAATTAAGGATTAATCTTGCGAACCCCGTAGTTTTCTTGGCGAAAACTACAAAGCGTTGTTCTAGTTGGGTTGGTTCTATGAATTAGGATTAATCTTGCGAACCCACGTGTTTGCTTGAGCGAAAACTACAAAGCGTTGTTCTAGTTGGGGTTGTTCTATGAATTAGGATTAATCTTGCGAACCCCGTAGTTTTCTTGAGCGAAAA
>JAAYQG010000144.1 GCA_012519415.1 Treponema sp.
ATTATGTCTATTATTGATATAATTTGCTTGACTTGAAAATAAAGAACATTTACCATTATTTTGATATTTGGAGAGAATCTTGCGCATAGTAGAAACTGTTTTTGTATATCGTCTTACGCATGGTGAAAAGCTTGCATGGCATGGACGGTATCATGCACATAACGATAACGAATTTGAAATACACTTTTTTCTTTGTGGAACAGGCTCTTTTCTTATTAATACGGCAAAAATTTCCATAGAAGATAACGCTTTGTTTTTAGTGGGACCACATGATTTTCATTCTATTGTTCCTGAGCAAGTTACCAGCCCTTTGACTTATTATGCTGTGCTTTTTGAACTTGATGAACAGCTCGATAATGAAATATATCTTTTATTGACTAATTTTATTAAGCAGCGTTCTATAAAACATTATGCAGCTGATACAAATCGTTTTTTATTTGATGAACTTCTACGCCTTTCTTCGCCTAAGCAAATCGGATTAAAAAAATCTGCTGAATATTTGCTTTATAGTTTGCTTTTCCGCTGGTATTCGGGAGATTCACCTTCTGTATCTGCCTCTGCTTCAGTTTCTGCTCATAAAAATACAAATACAATAATACGAAATGCTATGGATTATTTTAAGGCAAATATGCACAAATCAATTACAATTACGCAAGTTGCTTATATGCTTGGACTTTCGGCAGAACATTTTATTCGTGTTTTTCGTGAAGAAATGCATATGACGCCGTATCAATATTTTATGCGATTGAGAACTGAAGCAGCTGCAGCTGAATTAATTACAACCGATTTGCCGGTTTCTGAAATTGCGGAACGTTATGCCTTTGAAAATCAATTTCATTTTTCGAAAGTGTTTAAAAAATGTACAGGTTTTACGCCCACAGCTTACAGGCGCTGCTATATGCAAAAATGAAAGTTACGTTTTGCTGCTTTCTAAACTTTGCGGTAAATCTGTAATTGTCATCGTTATTGGTTTTTCTTCTAAAATCAATTGCAAAAAGCAATTGCAGATTTAGTCAACAAATACGGCTTGTTAGAGTTGCATTTTTGAAGATTATTATGTATTAAGAAGATGTAAAGATTAATACAATTTTTAGCGAAAGCTTCAGTCAATAAATATTTTATATATAAGGAAGAAACAATGAAATTTACAAACGGGTTTTGGCTTGAAAAAGACGGCATAGTGGGAAATTATGCTGCTCACGTTTACGAAGTTGAACAAAAAGACAATCAACTTATAGTTTATGCACCGGTAAGATATGTTGCAACAAGAGGCAACACGCTTAGTATGCCGCTTTTAACAGTGCGCTACAGTGCTCCTCTGAAAGATGTTCTTAAAATAAGCATAACCCATTTTGAAGGCGAAGTTGATAAAGCACCCCATTATGAAATTTTTTCAGACAATGAAATAATTCCAAAAATAAATATTGACGAAAAAGAAGCGGTCATTGAATCGGGAGCTTTGTCTGCTCATATTTCGCTTGGTTCTAACTGGCTTGTTCAGTTTTATGGAAACGGCAAAAAGCTGACCAAAAACGAATGGAAATCTACAGCATTTATGCGAGAAACTACGGAGCCTATTCAGCATTTGTTTTACAGCGGAGAAAAAACATATATAAAAGATGAACTTTCTCTTGCTGTTGGAGAAAATGTTTATGGTTTTGGTGAACGCTTTGGTGCTTTTGTTAAAAACGGTCAAAGTATTGAAACTTCAAATCAAGATGGAGGAACTGCCGGAGAACAATCTTATAAAACAGTGCCGTTTTATTTAACAAACAATGGTTATGGTGTTTTTGTAAATTCTTGTGATAATGTTTCTTTTGAAGTTGCAACAGAAAAAGTTGCTCGTGTTCAGTTTAGCGTTCCCGGCGAAAAACTTGAATATTTTATTATTTACGGTCCATCTCCAAAAGAAATTATAAAAAAATACACGGATTTAACCGGAAAACCTGCAATGATTCCAGAATGGTCGTTAGGACTTTGGCTTTCTACATCGTTTACAACTTCTTATGATGAAAAAACCGTAATGTCTTTTATTGACGGCATGAACGAACGAAATATTCCACTTAGCGTATTTCATTTTGACTGTTTCTGGATGAAAGGCTTTAATTGGTGTGATTTCACATGGGATTCAAAGACTTTTCCTGACCCAAAAGGGCTTATTGAACGGCTACATAAACGGAATCTTAAAGTTTGCGTTTGGATAAATCCATATATTGCACAGCGCTCCCCATTGTTTGAAGAAGGCAAAAAAGCTGGTTATTTTATTAAAAAAAGCGATGGTTCTGTTTGGCAAACTGATATGTGGCAAGCAGGTATGGCTATTGTTGATTTTACAAACCCTGAAGCTTGTCGCTGGTATGAATCAAAACTTGAAGCATTAATTGATATGGGCGTAGATTCTTTTAAAACCGATTTTGGCGAACGCATTCCTACAGACTGTGTATATTTTAACAATGCTGACCCTGAAAAAATGCACAACTATTACACGTATTTGTATAATAAATGCGTGTTTGAATTGCTTGAGCGAAAATACGGCAAAGGAGAAGCTTGTCTGTTTGCACGCTCTGCAACGGCAGGTTCGCAAAAGTTTCCGTTGCATTGGGGCGGTGATTGCGAATCTACATTTGAAGCTATGGCAGAAACTCTTCGCGGCGGTTTATCGCTCGGTTTATGCGGTTTCGGCTTTTGGAGCCATGATATTGGTGGTTTTGAAGGAAATCCTCCTCCATCGCTGTTCAAACGCTGGCTTCAGTTTGGGCTTTTGTCTTCACATAGTCGCTTGCATGGAAGTAATTCTTATCGCGTTCCCTGGTCTGTTGATGAAGAATCAAGTGAAGTTGCGCGTATTTTTACGAATATAAAAAACGAACTCAAACCATATTTGCTTGAAATGTCAAAAGAATCATGCAAAACAGGAGTGCCTGTTTTGCGCGCTATGTTTTTGGAGTTTGAAGACGACCCGACGTGTGTTTTTCTTGATAGGCAGTATATGCTTGGTGATTCTTTGCTTGTTGCGCCTATTTTTACAGAAGACAACTCTGTTGAATATTATCTTCCACAAGGTATATGGACACATTTTATAGACGGACGAAAAATCGACTGTAGTGCTGGAGGGCGTTGGTTAAAAGAAACATACGACTTTACGAGCCTCCCGCTGTGGAAAAAATCAGGCGGAAAATTATAACATTTTTGAAATAATAACAAGCTTGTGCATCCAAAGGATATATCATATAGTTTTAGCACTATAACAATCTCAAAGATTTGTTGTTATTGGAGGTCGCTATTATGAAGGGAAAATTTAATGTTGCAAAAAAAATGCTGGCTGTTTTATTTATTACAGCTTTAATAATGAGCTGTAATAAAAAAAATAAAACTACAACAAATACAAATGAGTTAGATAAATTTTATGTGCTAAGTTATGAACCTAGCGGTACTTTGCCGAATGAAATTAAAAAACCTTCAATTTATGTGCAGTTTTCCGAACCTGTAGTGCCTTTAAGCAAGCTTGGGGAACCTTCAGATAAATCAGATATAATTTCGATTGAACCTGCATTAAATGGTGTTTTCCGTTGGTATGGCACAAGTCTTTTGAGTTTTGAATGTACTGATGAAGTTATTCCGCAGATGGAATATATTGTTAAAATTAATTCTTCTGCAAAGTCTATTAATGGCAATATGTTAACAGGAATGAATTCCTTTTCATTTAAGACAGAAGAATTAAAAATGGTTTCTGTTGTACCCGGCTATGGTGCATTAAAAAAACTTCTTGATGAAAATCCAAATGCTTTAACTCCTTACATTGACCAAGACGATGTGCCGCTCGCTGCTGCTGGCGACATCGGTATTTTTTTCAATTATCCTGTAGACCTTGATGTTATAAAAAATTCCATTGAAGTAAAAGACGAAAACGGCAAAACTTACAATCCAAGTTTTAGCAAAATAAAAGATGAAAACGCTATTTTGCTAAAAATAAAAGATAAAATGCCTGAAAACAAGCGAATAGATGTAACTCTTAAAAACGGTGCGCAAGCTCAAAAAGGTTATCTAAAAACAGAACAAGACCAAACGAATGGATTCCATACAATTTTGCCGTTTTCTTTGCTTAATACAGATACACGTGCGGCAAGTTACGGCAAATTTTCAAACCCTGTTTATTTTTATTTTTCACACCATCTTGATAATAACATTTCTGATTTTCTTGTAAAAAATATTAAGACGAATCCTGCAATGGAAATTACAAAAGATAATATAAATATTACCGGACGATGTCTTATGGTTTATGGACTTCCTGTTACGTATGAAGATACTTATTCAATGTCAATACCTTCCGGTATTAGCGACATTTATGGAAGAAAAACAACCGAGTCTTTAACAGTTCAAGTAGAAGTTCCTGCAGCTGCAAAACTTGCTTTTTTCAAAGATTATGGTTCTGGCATTTTAGAAGCCCAATTTACACCAAAGCTTGCATTCCAATTTCAAAACATAATTCCCGGCTCTTTTTATGAAATAAATGCTAAAAACGGCAAACAAAAAGAAGAACAATTTGTAAAAATTTATAATGAATCTGATATTCCTAAAAATATGTGTTTTACAGAAACTGTAGACTTAGAACAGTTCCTCATAAAAAACAACGGTCTTTCTGTTGGCAATATATTTTTTGAAGCGAGAATGCAAGTTGAAAACGATTGGTATGATGATGTTTATATTCAGCGAAATGAGCAAACTATACAAGTTACCGATTTAGGAGTAACAGTTCGCTATGGTTATAATAAAGCTATTGTAGTTGTTTCTTCTCTAAAAACAGGCGAGCCGATTGCAAATGCTGATGTTGGTGCTTTTGCTGCTCCTTTTTCAAACGAAAAAAAGTTTTTCTATAATTTGCTTAATAATGTTTCGCTTTTCAAAAAAGAATTTAAAGGCGGCACTTATATAGAGTTAGGCAAAGCTATAACAGACAAAAATGGACTTGCAGTAATTAATTTCAAAAAGAACTCTTTTGGAGATGCACTAAAAGATTATTCGCGTAATTTTTATATTGAAGTTGTTAATCAAAATGACCGCATAGTATTCAATCCTGATATTACGAGTATGTGGAGGTACAATACTTCTTCTATAGAATCGCCGCAAGATGCGGAAAGAGAATCTATGCGTGTCTTTATGTTTACAGACAGAAAGCTTTATAAACCCGGCGAAAAAATTACTTTTCGGGGAATTGACCGCACTCAAAAACTTGGGAATCTTGATGCTTACAAAGGTGAATATTCGATTGAAATAAAAGAAGATGCTTGGAAAGGCGAAACGATAAAAACTTTTCAAGGCAAAACAACTTCATCGGGCGGGTTTTTTCATAAATTCAATTTAGCTTCGGATTTGAAGCCGGGCGATTATGTTATTAAATATTCAAGAAAGCTTTCTGACGGAAATGTTGCTACTAAAAATGAATATTTCCAAGTTGCGTTTTTTGAACGTTTGCGTTTTCAAGCTTCTGCTTCAATTCCAAATATAATTTACACGCGAGGAGATCGCATCGATGCTTCTGTTTCGGCTGAATATCTTGGCGGCGGCAGTCTTGCGGGTTGTGTTTTTGAATCTTCTTGGTTTTGCGAACCTTGTGGATTTAGTTTGAGCGATGCAAAATTCGACGGTTATACTTTTGGTCCTCTACATGGTTATGATAGCCGCTCTTATTTAGGTAGCGATAAAGGAACTCTTTCTGTTGCTGGCAAAGGTTCTACATCAATAACTTCCGGCGGCGAATCATTAAAAGGCATGGCATATCAATATCGTTCAGAAATTCGAGTTACAGATCAGAGTAATCAAATGATTGCAGCTTCCGCAGCTACTGTTGTTCACCCTGCGCTTTATTATATTGGATTAAGTTCGCCTACAAATATTAAAGGTTTTGCCAAAAAAGGTGATAAGCTTGATTTTAAATATCAAGTAGTTATGCCGGACGGCACTGATTTAAAAGATGATGCATTGCCTAAAAATAAAAACAAACGCTCGATAAATGTTGAGCTTCTCCGCGAAGAATGGAAATTAGTTCAGCAAATGGGCGTTTATGGCACTGTAAATACAAGATATGTTCGCAATATGGTAAGCGAACAGACAACGACAGTTGCTCTTGATAAATCCGGATCATTTTCAATTACAGCTAAAAAAGGCGGTTCTTATCTTCTTAGAATGTCTTGCACAGATAAAAACGGCAACGATGTTGTTACAGAACGCAGATTTTATGTAATCGGTTCTGACTGGTACTGGCACGGCAATCAAAGTGAAGAACTCACATTGACGTGCAATAAAAATTCATATGCTATAGGCGAAACCGCTCAGATTATGCTTCAAAGTCCTCTTGAAAAAGGGCATTATCTTCTTACTATTGAACGAGAAGGCGTTTTCCATCAAGAAATTCTTGATATTTCGGAATCTGTAACTGTTTTGGATATTCCTGTGAAAGCTGAATATTTACCTATTGCTTATGTAACTCTTTCAACATATTCGACAAGAACAGGCGAGCCGAGCCAAGATTTTGATACTCCTGATATTAATAAACCAAAAGGCTATTTTGGTCTTGCGCCGATTTATGTAAATAAAGATTCTGTAACATTTGATATATCTGTAAAAGGAGACAAATCTTCTTATAGACCTGGCGAAACTGCTAAATTCAAATTGAAAGCAACTCAAAACGGAACTCCTTTAGCCGGCGTAGAACTTTCTTTGTTGGCTGTAGACAGGGGCGTAATTGATTTGATTAATTATCATATTCCAAATCCTGTTGAATTCTTTTATAACGAATACTATTTCCCAATTTGCACAAAAGGTGGAGATTCTCGTTCGTTGCTTATTGACCCTGTTGTTTATGCTCCTAAAAATATGTTTGGCGGGGACGCAGATTCAGATGATTCTGATAAAATGAATGAACGCAAAAATTTTGATCCGACAGCTGTTTTTGAGCCGTATCTTGTAACAGGCGAAGACGGAACTGTAGAATGCACTTTTGTTTGGCCTGATAATCTTACAGCGTATAGAGTTACTGCGGTTGGCGTTAACGGAAACCACTTTGCAATTTCGGAAAATGAAGTAAATGTTTCTAATCCGATTTCTGCAAGAGATGTTGTGCCTTCAACCATTCGCCTCAATGATATAAGCGAGGCAGGTCTTGTAATTTCTAATCTTCAAGATTCTTCGCAATCTTTAGAAATTGAAGCTGTAATTTTTGACGGTATTGAAAAATCAGGAAAGCCGATTGAAGTTGATGGCATTGAAAGAGTTGTTGGCCATGCAACTTTAATTAAAGAAACTAAAAAAACAGTTTCTATTCCTGCAAATTCTACAAACATTGTGATGTTCCCTCTAAAAGCAGAAGCAGCAGGATTTGTTACTGTTCAGTTTACAGTGCGTTCAAAAATTCTAAATGAAAAAATATTAAAGCCAATAGAAATTGAACGCCCGTATGTATTTGAAACAGTAACAACGACAGGTTCTACAGGAAAAGAAAAAAATGCTTCCGCTAAAGAACTTTTGATAATTCCTTCAGATTCGGATAACAATCAGGGGAATATTTCAATAACACTTGATGCAACTCGGCTTGGAGTTTTGAAAGAAGCTGTCGATTTTGTGTTCCGTTATCCATACGATTGTCTTGAGCAGCGTTCAAGTGCCATTATGCCGATGATTTATTTTGCAGACTACATTAAGGTATTTGGTCTTGAAAGCGAAGTTAAAAAGCCCAGAAAAGTTGTTGAATCTGAACTTCGTAAATGGAAAAATTATCAGCTAAGCGACGGAGGATTCCCATATTGGCCGTCCGGTTCGACTTCGGCGTTTGCTGTTAGCGTTCGCATTGGTGAAATTATTGCGGCTGCAAAAGACAAAAACTATGATGTTTTAATAAATGAACAAATGCTTAAAAGCTATATTTCTGCGGAATATTCAAAGCTGTATCAAGAAAAGAGAATGTCTTTGTATATGAGAGCTTATGTAAATTATGTTCTCACGCTTTTAGGTCAGCCTGTTTCTGAAACAACTATTGATTCTATTGTGCAAGATGAAAACGCAACTATTTCCGAACTTTGTTATGCCGGTCTTATGTATGTAAAACGGAATCAGATGAACAAGGCAAAAAATGTAATGAAGAAAGTTTCCGGTTTTATGCGTCCAACAACGCGTGGTATTGATATTACTTCAAAAGGCGGCTGGTCTTATTGGCAATTTTTTGGCGGCGAAATTGAAACTTATGCACTTGCATTAAAGCTTTATTCTGCGGTTGACCCTGAAAACTCAAATGTTGGACATCTTGTTTATCAGCTTTTGCAATTCCAGCGTGCTCATAAAGGTTATTGGAAATCTACTGCAACAACAGCGCGTGTTCTTGATGCATTTGCTACATATATAGAAGCAAATGATCTTAAAGATACAAACTTTACGGCAGAAGCTTTGATAGATGGCAAAAAATTTGTTAATGGAAAGTTTAAAGGCGTAGGTGCAGATCCTGTTGAAAAAACCGTTGCATTAACAGATGACTTTGTGAAAACAATGAAAAAAAATGAAGAATTGCCGATTGAGTTCTCTAAAAACGGAACAGGAGATTTGTTTTATACAGTTTCCATGAAATATGCGATAAGTGCAGACAAACAAATGCCACGTGATGAAGGTCTTGGTGTTTATTGCGAGTTTATAGACATTGTTACTGGAAAAATTGTAACGCAAGATAAACTTGTAGCTGGCAAAACTTATAAAGCACGTGTTATTGTTTCTACAACTAAAGCTCGTACTTTTGTGGCGTTGCGTGTTCCAATTCCTGCCGGTGCAGAAGTTCAGAATGCGGCTTTTGTTACAACAGGTTCGTTCCAAGAATATGAACAAAAGCAAGCTGACGATGAGCTGTGGTGGGACGATTCTTACAATGGACTTTCGAATGAAACTATTTATGAAAACGAGGTACAATATTTCTGGAATTATATGGGACGCGGACGACAAGAAGTAGATTTCTTGTTTAGAGCTGTTCGTTCCGGCACATATCACACACCAGCTGTAACTGCTGAATGTATGTATGAGCCTGAGATTTTTGGTCGCTCAAGTGGCAAAATTTGGATTATTGAATAATTTGAAACGAATCAGCATTAGCTTTTTTGCTAAGATTTGTCTTTTGTGGAAAAAACTGCCACAACTTGTAAAGTTAATTGTAAAAGTTGCGTCTATTATTTTGGCAGCCAAGCTAATAATGTTGATTTGTTTTAAGTATTTGCCATTTAGAGCATTGTACGCATTTCAAAATCATCAATACAGCACTCGTTTCTATGACCGCAATAATAATCTTGTAGAAATTATGGCACTTGATGATGGTTTGCGTCGGGAATGGACACCTATTGATAAAATTCCTCTTGAAGTGCAAAAAGTTTTTATAGAAGCAGAAGATAGTGAATTTTATAAACATCGTGGAGTACATTTGCCTTCAGTTTTGCGGGCTGCGTTTCAGAATATTAAAAATGCCAGAACGGTAAGCGGTGCATCTACAATTACAATGCAGCTTGCAAGAATGATTGTGCCGCGTTCTTCCGATCGAGTTTCTTTTGGAAAAAAATTACAAGAAGCTTTTAATGCAGTAAGAATTGAATCAAAGCTTAGCAAACAGCAAATTCTCGAATTATATTTGAATAATCTGCCTTTCGGTTTTAGAACAGAAGGGATTACAAGTGCTGCAAGAAATTTCTATTCCGCTAATTTATATGAACTTACGGAAGAACAGATAAAGACGCTTTCGCTAATTCCGCGCCGCCCGTCTTTGTACATAAAGCAGGTTCCTTCCGCTACCTCGTTTGATTATCCAAAAGAAGTTCCGCATTTTGTAACGTGGGTAAAAAATCAATATAAAAATCGAATAATTCCACCGGATGTGTATCTTTCTGTTGATGCTTCTTTTTCTGAAAGCGTGCGCTGCCGTATTGAGCAAATTGCAAATATGTATTCAGATGCGCGCGTTGCAGACGGTGCTGCTTTAGTTTTCGATAATGAAACCGGCGAAATCATTGTATGGTGCGGAAGTATCAATTTTTATAAAAAAGATACAGGTCAAATTGACGGCGTGCTTGTTAAAAATCAAACAGGCAGTTCGATGAAACCTTTTCTTTATGCAATGGCACTTGAAAATGGATTTTCTCCGACATCTGTTCTAGCTGATGTTCCAACAGATTACGGTACGACAGAAGTTTATGTTCCTCAAAATTTCAATAACCGATTCAATGGGCCGCAACTTTTTCGCATAAGTCTTGCCTCAAGTTTGAATTTTCCAGCAGTTACTTTGCTTTATAGGTTGGGGGTAGACCGCTATATTGAGCTGTTAAATCATGCCGGATTCGAGTCGCTTTATACACAGCGAAAAAAACTGGGACTTTCGCTAGCGCTTGGTGCCGGTGAAGTTCCATTATATGAACTTGTTCGCGGTTTTTCTGTTTTTGCTCGAGGCGGAACTGTGCGCAATTTGCGATTTACTACCGTTAATTCTGAAATTATCGAAAAAATCGAAACGGAAGTTTTTTCAAAAGATACAGCCGCAATCATATGCGATATGCTTTCAGATAAAGATGCCCGATATTTGGGTTTTGGGCCTGCAAAAGTTTTTGATACGCCATATCCTGCAATTTTCAAAACCGGAACATCAAATCAGTTTCAAAATATTGTTGCACTCGGTTCTACAAAACGCTACACGGCAGGAGTATGGATGGGCAATGTAACAGGCGAAACTGTTATCGGCGAAACAGGCAGCTCAATTCCTGCCGGTGTAGTAAGATATATTTTAGACAATCTTGAAAGCTCCAATGTTTCAAAGGATATATATTTTGAAAAACCGGAACGATATAAAAAACAAAAAATTTGCGCTCTTTCCGGAATGCTCCCGACAAAATATTGCACAGCTATCGCAGAAGAATATGTTATGATTGGCGAAAACCTAGAACCGTGCAATTACCACGTTTTTAATAATGGAAAAATCGAAGTTCATTATCCTAATGAATATCAATGCTGGTTTGGCGGCAAAAATATGAACGGTTCGCTAAAATATAGCGGAGATTTTGAATTTTATTATCCTAAAGATAATTTTGTTTTTATTTATGATGAAACATTGAAAAAAATGCAGCAACTTAAAGTTGATGTTGCCGGCGGAAACGGGCATCATGCAGAACTTTTTATTAATGGAAATTCTTGCGGCATTTCAGAGCGTCCATTTAGATGGTTTATTCCCATTATACAAGGCAACCACTTTTTAGAAGCTGTATCGGAAACTGGTGAAACTTGCTCTATAAACATTCTGGTAAAATAAACAACTCTGATATTTTGTTCAAAAAATAATTGTATTTATTAGAAAAGAAATGTATTATTTATTTTAAGGCAATCGGTTGCCTTAAAATAAATTACTTTATATGGGGGAATTATATGAAGAATACGTTTGCGTTTATAATGATTATGTTATCGTGTTGCTTTAGTTTTTTTGTTTTAGCTTGTGAGAAAGAAAACATTTCTGAACAATCGGATTCTTTACCGGCATATTTACCGGAAGGAATGAAGCTCGTCTGGTCTGATGAATTTGATGTTGACGGTGCGCCGGATAGTCAAAAATGGGATTATTCACTTGGTGCCAACGGGTGGGGAAACGGAGAAATACAAAAATATACAAACACAAGAGATAATTCTTTTGTAAAAGACGGGCTTCTAAATATTGTTGCTATAAATGATGGTGGAATGTGGACAAGCGCAAGGTTAAAAACTCAGTATAAAGCATCTTGGACTTATGGTTTTATTGAAGTGCGTGCAAAATTGCCCGCCGGTGTGGGAACATGGCCTGCAATATGGATGATGCCAGAATTTGACCGCTACGGTTCATGGCCGAGAAGCGGCGAAATAGATATTATGGAACATGTAGGTTTTGAACAAGATGTAATTCATACATCAATACATACTTTAGATTTTAACCATAAAAAAAATACGCAAAAATCAAAATTTAGAAAATTCGATAAAGTATCTAAAAAGTTTCATACTTATGCGATAAACTGGACACCAGATTATATCGAATGGTTTATTGATGGCGAAAGCTTTTATAAATTTGAAAACACAGGAAAAGGCGTAGCCCAATGGCCGTTTGATAATAAATTTTATTTAATTTTGAATGTTGCCATAGGTGGCAGCTGGGGCGGACAAAAAGGCATAGATAAAAAATTGACAACACCAACAATGTTCGTTGATTATGTTCGTGTATATCAATTAGAAGAATAACTTGCATAGTTTGTAAAAACATCTTGAATCAACAACCTCGCCGGAGATTCGTATAAAATTCGAATATTGACGAGGTTGTTGAACATTTTGCTGAATAAAATATAAAAAAGACAAATAATATAATCTAAAACACACAAAAAAATCGTTTTAATTTGAATATATCTATTAGCTGATTTTTAAACAAAAAATAGCATGGAGATATATGGAAAAATTTACAAAACGATTGGTTGTTGCTGTTCTTGTTTTTTTGTTTGCTTATAAAATTATTCAATTTATTGAATATGTTGATCCAAAAAAAATAAGCATAGCAACGTGGAATGTTCAAACATTTTTTGATGTCGATTTTTCCGGCACTGAATATTCTGAATTTAACAACCCAAAAACAGATTGGTCTAAAGAAAAATATTATGTTCGACTTTTGCGTATGGCAGAAGCTTTAACAAAAATTAATGTAGATGTTGTCGCTCTTGAAGAAATCGAAAATATCAATGTTGTTTATGATATTGTGGATGTTTTGCCATATACAAGCAAATTTCATTACGCAGTTTTTGCAAAACAACAAGGAAGCCCTTTCGGGCTTGCACTTTTTTCGCGTTATCCAATAAGCAAAGCAAGAACGCACCAGATACAGCCGATGCAAAATATTTCAGTTGAGTCTGTTTCGTTTCGACCAATTTTAGAAGTTCATTTAAAAGTGCCCAAAAACGATGTAGTAATTTTTGTAAATCACTGGAAATCAAAAGCTTCCGATGCAGAATTAAGCAAAATTTTTCGCCAAAGTCAGCAACGTATGCTTGCAGATTGCATTTTTTACACAAAAGAAGAAACCAAAAGCGAAAATCTAGTTATTGCTGCTATAGGTGATTTTAACCAAAAAACGGAAGAATTTGAAATTGATAAAACTACATCAGAGATTATTTTTTCTGGAACTCATTCCGTTGAGTATATGAAATCTTCATGGCTTGAAAAATCAAATGAAAGCGTTGGCTCTTATTATTTTGCAGACAATTGGGAGCAAATAGACCATATTTTTTTATGGTCAAAGACAGCTCACCTTAAAAAATGCGGAACAGTAAAAAAACGGATTTTTTTTAATTCAGCCGGCACTCCCAATTCCTATAAAATCCATTCCGGCACAGGGCTTTCCGACCATCTTCCCTTAAAGGCCGAAATTCATTTTAAAAGTGAACCTTAAAAGTGAATATAACAATTTTATACTCGCTGAATTCTGTAAAATCCAAAACAGAAAAGTTTTTGTTTCGCAAGCTCAATCCTAAATTTGGAGTTTAATCACAAAGCGAAACACCAAAGTAACAAAAGAAATAACTTGTTATATCATTTTCATCTTTATTGGAAAGTTCGTAAGAATTTGTGTTAAAAAGAATTGAAGTTTCAATGTTTTCAGGCAAAAGATTTTTTAACAAATACATTGCAGGGCGATTATCGCATATGGCAAGAATCCAGCTTTGCGAGGATATGTTTTCTAAAAAATGCCTGCTTTTATTGTCGCGATTTTTTGTAACATCTACGTTTTGATGATGAGAAAAATCAGCAGAAATTAATAGAAAAACATCATTTTTATTTGGGTTTTGTTCAAAATCAATATGCTGTTTTATAGCATCGCACAAATTTTGCGCCATAATTTGATTTACAGGCGGTTCTCCATTATATGCAATAGCTGCAATTTTTGCATTTGGAAAATAACGCTTGATATATGGTGCAAGAGTAGAAACTCCATGTTCAACAGAAAATACATTATCGTCAATTCTTGCATTCAAATCGGACAAAAGCTTATTTTCAATTAAAATGTCTGTTTGCAATATTTTTTCAACATCGTTCTCTGTATCGTGAATAACCCATGAGCCAAATGTAACTGAAAATAATCCGGTGGAAAGGTGCCAGTGAGATGGAGATAAAACTATAAATGTTGAAATATCGTTTCTTTTAGATGCAAGTTGTTCGAACCATTTTTCAATTTGAACGTGAGCTAATAAATGATGACTTACAATTCCTGCTATTGGGTATACATTTTGGGGAAGGAAAGATTCTTCTTTAATTTTGTATGTGGGCATAAGAGAAGAAGAATCTATTTTTTGGCAGAAAAACTTCGCTTTACGAGATTTTTCTATTTCTTTTGAAAAATCCGCCCCCGCACTATTTTCCTTCAACGGTGCGGTAGCTTCAGTTTTAGAATTGTTTGAGGAACAGAAAAAAAGCAAGCTTATGCAAGTGTTTGCACAGACAAAGATTATCAGGAAGCGAAGTCCTGCAAGTTTTTGTTTAGTTGTCAAAGCCAGCTGCTTTTAATGTCTGGTTTTGGCACCAGAATGGTTTAAATGCTTCTAGCGATTGTCCGCTGTAAACTGTTTCTCTCCATATTTCATCTGTAAGGCGGTCGTCCATTGGGTGGGGAAACTCAAAATAACTGAATGTGTAGCCAACCGCAATGCGCTTGCCGCCTTGTCCGTCGTTTAAGGCTACATAAATGCGATAAGGAATACCGACGCCTGTTTCAAGCACAAGGCCGATTTCTGCATTTGTAAACACATCTGCAATTACTGCCATTTTAAATTGATCATTTGAATCCGAATAACCAAAATGAGATTGATAAATCATTATATGTTTTGCAAACTCGGCAGGAATTGTGGGAATCCATGCAAGTTGTTCTTCTGGAACAGGTTGGTCGTTAAGTTCAAGTGTTGCAATTTGCAAAGCTTTATCTGCAATTTCGTTAAGTGCATTTAGTGTGCTTTCTGCATTATTATCAAGCAAACCGAATCGCTGATACGTTTGTTTTAATAAAATATTTGCAAGTTTATATCCTTGAAAAAATGGAATATTAGGTTCAATGTAATGAACTGTTTGCGGAAGTTTTTCTGCACGATAAGTCGGTTCGCAGTCGCCATTGCCGCCTTTTTCTGAATAGCTTTGCTTTACATAAAGCAGCGTGTCATGGCGTAATTCTGCCCATGTTCCATGTGAAGAAAGCATAGCTTTTATTGCCCATTTTGGTGTTTCTGTAAAATAAAACCCAGAACCGGGCTCAAATCTTGATTGTGCAGCTGCTTCAAAAAGAACCATGTTGTAGTAGTTGTTTGTCCAAAACGTTTCGTCTTTTTTTGCAAAAAATTCTTCAAATTCGTTTAATGTAGATTTTAAGTTTGGGTGCTTATCGTATTCATCTCTAAGATATAAGTCTGCGGTATTTGAGCCGAGTGCTTTCATTATATCAAGTCCTGAAACCATTTCTCGTGTAATAAGTCGTGGTGCAGATACTTTGTGATGAATCCATGAATCATATGTGAATCTCTGTCCGAATAGTCGCCATCCCATTGCTTGTTTTATGTTTTTTGCGTCTGTTTGGTTTCCTTCGTATTGATTTGCGTAAAAAAGACTGTTGCCTGCTATTGCCGGAGGTTCAAGTTTGTTTCGGGCTGTTTCGGCAAATTTAATAATATTTTTTGTGTCTGTAATCCATGTGGTAACATTTGAAACATTTTGTTCTTGCCAAAGCGGTATAACTTCTAGAAAACTTAAATCGTCAGATTTTCCTATTAGGGCTGTAATAGGCTCAAAAAGGTTGCGCCATGTTTCAAACAGATGTTCGTCTTTAGATGTTATGTCTGTTATTAAAATTGCAATAGGTGTCATTCGTAATGCAAGAATCTGAGATTCCGACAAACGTTTGTTTTGTTCATTTTTAAGTGAGTTTGGGTCTGCAATGGAAAAATTTATTCTACCAAACCACATCATTGCGCGAAAATATGATTTTAATCGCTCGTTTTTTGTGTAATGTCCGCGTGGTTTATATTGAGAATAATCTTCTTTATATTTTGTGCCGTCTGAAAATGAAAAAACTGATGAATATGCCAACCCGGACGCACTTTCCATAAGTTCAATTTCTTTTTTTACACTTTCCGGATATTTCGCAAAAACCGCAAATCTGTCTACAGCTTTTTCTGGTTCATTTATTTCTTTTTTTGGTGCAAGTTCTAAAAGTGCGCGTGCTGTCTTAAAATAAAGTATTGCTTTTTCAATAGTTTCATCGCTGCTTATAACAATACTGTTTTCTGCAACGCTGTCTGTGTTTTTTTTGCCTATGTTTTCTGCTGTATCTATTGTTTGTTCATATAAGTCTGAAAGTTTTGCAATATAACTATCGCAAATATTGATAAGTTTATCTTTAAACGCTGTTTCTTCTATATGCTGAAGCATTTCATCAAAAATTAAATGTTGTGTATGTGCAAAAAGGTCTGTAGTAATAAAAAGAGGTGTAATGTTTTTTCCCATTGACGAGTATTGCCAGCCAAATGGTTGCGAAGAAAGGTGATTCATATAAAGTGAAACCATATCATCGGGAGTTTCTGTGTCAAGATAATATTCATCTGCGGCAACTTCTTGTAAAGCAATTCTATTTGTATGCAATGTTGTTTGAATTTCCGGCGAAAGATTATTATAGCCGCATATAGGATAAAATTTGTCAAAATGGCTCTTGCTTTTATATAAAAGCGAAAGAATGTTGTTTCTGTTTGTATCTCCTAAAAATAAATCTGCGCCAAAAACAATGCCTTTTTGCCCTTCATATTCTGTTTTGTAAAACCAGTTGTAGCATTTTTCATATTCAAAAAGCCCGTTGTACCAGTCTTCTTTGTTTTGGGCTTCTAGTTTTTCATCTGAAATATTCAAAACTGTGCCAATTGGAATTGGAATGCCGTTTTTTAGATTTTTTGCTTCTTCATCTGTTGTAATATTTTGGATAGGGTAGAGTTTGCAAAAGCTTGATGTGACTAAAGCTGTTCTTTTGCTCTGTTTTGCAGGAGTTGGTATCGGCAAAAATGTAAGCATATCGTTAAGATATTTTTTATGTGCTTCTGCTTTTGTGCCGTTTTTGCTTGCTTTGAATGCTTCAAGGAATGCTTCAAGGTCAATTTCCGTTATGTTTTCTGTTTCTGTTGGTTCTGGTAGCTTTATTTCTACTATTTTGAGTTCTTCTTCTTGAATTTGTATTGCTGTTTCTGTGTTTTTTTTGCAGCTTAATAGGGTGAATGTTAAAAAACAAGCGATAATAAATAAAAATGTTCGTTTCATTTATTTTTCCTGTAAGTTTATTTATGTTGCGTTTTCAGCTTTGGTAAATATTAGAACGTGCTAAACATTACCATAATATGAATTTTGCGTATGAATTTTGCGAACTGCTAAAAATATTATAGTTATAAACTTTAGTATATTATTACATAATTATAATGTTTAGAAAAGCAAAATAATTAAAGATATATATCAAACGTTTAGCTTTAATATTCGATTTTTCTGAACAGAAAAGTTATATCAAATCGATTTTATATTCAAAAACAGTTAAATCAGTATTTTTTTTAATTTTTATCTTGCCGTTTTTCAGTAAAATTAGTATTTTTAATCTAGATAATCAAAAACAAAAAGGCTAATCAAATTTGGAAGCCTATAATTTTAAGGAGATATACAAAAAATGGCAAAAGAATTGCTTTTTAATGAAGAAGCCCGTAAAAAACTACTTTCTGGTGTGGAGCAGATTTCGCGTGCAGTGAAAGTTACACTCGGTCCTAAAGGACGCAATGTTTTGTTGGATAAAAAATTCGGTGCTCCAACCGTAACAAAAGACGGTGTTTCTGTCGCAAGAGAAATTGAACTTGAAGATCCTTTTGAGAACATGGGTGCACAGCTTTTAAAGGAAGTTGCAACAAAGACAAACGATGTTGCCGGTGATGGTACAACAACTGCAACTGTTCTTGCATATTCAATGGTGCGCGAAGGTCTTAAAGCTGTTGCAGCCGGTATGACACCGCTTGAGCTTAAGCGCGGTATGGATAAAGCTTCCGCTCTTGCTGTTGAAGAAATTAAGAAAAATTCAAAAGAAATTAGAGGTTCTGATGAAGTTTCACATGTTGCATCTGTTTCTGCAAACAATGATGAAGAAATCGGAAAAATTCTTGCTGAAGCAATTGAAAAGGTTGGCAAAGACGGCGTTATCACTGTTGAAGAAGCAAAGACAATGGAAACAACAACTGATTTCGTTGAAGGAATGCAGTTTGACCGCGGTTACATTTCTCCATATTTTGTAACAGATCGCGACAGAATGGAAACAGTGTTCAATGACTGTCTTATCTTGATTCATGATAAGAAAATTTCTAACATGAAAGATATGCTTCCGCTTTTGGAAAAAGTTGCGCAGACAGGCAAGCAGCTCCTTATTATTGCAGAAGATATAGATGGAGAAGCATTGGCAACTTTAATTGTAAATAGCATTCGCGGAACACTCAAAACTTGTGCTGTTAAAGCTCCCGGATTTGGCGATCGCCGCAAGGCAATGCTTGAAGATATTGCTGTGCTCACAGGCGGTGAAGTTATTACAGAAGATCTTGGGCTTAAGCTTGAAAATACAGACATTGCTCAACTTGGCAAGGCTAAGTCTGTTAAAATTGACAAAGACAACACAACAATTATTGATGGAGCAGGTAAAGAAAAAGAAATCAAAGACCGCATTGCTCAGATTAAAGCTCAGATTGAAGAATCTTCAAGTGATTATGATAAAGAAAAGCTCAAAGAACGTCTTGCAAAACTTGCAGGTGGTGTAGCTGTTATCAATATCGGTGCTGTTACAGAAGTTGAAATGAAAGAAAAGAAACATAGAGTTGAAGATGCTCTTTCAGCAACACGTGCAGCTCTTGAAGAAGGTATTGTTGCCGGCGGTGGCTTGGCATTGATTCAGGCTGCAAAAGCAATCGAAAAGAACGATGAACTTGGGCTTACTGATGATGAAAAAGTTGGCTTTAAGATTGTTAAGCGCGCTCTTGAAGAACCGATTCGCCAAATTGCAGAAAATGCCGGACTTGATGGTGTGGTTATTGCAGATAAAGCAAAAAATGAAAAGAAAGGTATTGGATTTGATGCTTCTAAGATGATTTGGACTGATATGTTTCAGGCAGGCATTATAGACCCTGCAAAAGTTACACGCTCTGCATTGCAGAACGCTGTTTCTGTAGCAAGTCTTCTGCTTACAACAGAATGTGCAGTTACAGACATTCCTGAGAAAAACGCTGCGCCTGCAATGCCAGCCGGTGGAATGGGTGGCATGGACGGAATGTATTAATACATTTTGAAATTATAGCTTCAAAAGCAAAAAAAAGGCTGTCCGATTTTTCGGGCAGCTTTTTTTTATTTATGCGGGATTTTTTTTATAGATAATAAAATCAAAACTGAAATTTAGAATATCGCCATTATAACGCTTCTCCAAATGATATGATAATGTGCGAAGGTGCTCACTTGTAAAGTGTTTAAGGATTTTTTTTAAGTTTAAAAAACTCTATATTTGCAGTACTATGTATTTATGGCAATAAATGAAAAACCGGTTGTAGCTTTGATTTATGATTTTGACGGAACGCTTTCTCCCGGCAATATGCAGGAATTCAGTTTTATAAAAGCATTGAATATGAGTGCCGGTGAATTCTGGAAAAAGACGAACGAGCTTTCCAAATCAAATGATGCAAGCAGTATTCTTTGTTATATGAAGACAATGCTTGATGAAGCAAAATACAGAAACATTTCGATTTCTAAAAAATCTTTTACAGAATTCGGAAGGGAAATTAAACTTTTTGAGGGTGTAAAAAGCTGGTTCAAGACAATAAACGAATACGGAAAATCAAAAGAGCTTGAAATCAAGCATTATATAAATTCTTCCGGTCTTAAAGAAATGATTGAGGGAACTTCTATCGCAGATGAATTTGAACAAATTTTTGCATGTTCCTTCCTATATGATTCAGACGGAATTGCTATGTGGCCTGGTGTT
Organism: Treponema sp.; assembly: GCA_012519415.1. Classification (GTDB taxonomy): domain Bacteria; phylum Spirochaetota; class Spirochaetia; order Treponematales; family Treponemataceae; genus UBA1240. The sequence continues at coordinate 20,087 of JAAYQG010000144.1, forward strand.
GCAATTGATTATACGACAAAAACTCAATTCATTTTTAAAATCAATAAAGGCATTAAAGAAATCAGCGATTCTGTTGCAATAAATAAATTTGTGCCAGAAAACGAGCGAACAGTGCCTTTTAAGCGCATGATTTATTTTGGCGACGGCGAAACAGACATTCCGTGCATGAAGCTTGTAAAGCAGAACGGCGGTTATTCTGTTGCGGTTTATAAGCCGAAAGACACAAAAAAGCGCGAAAAAGCAGAACAGCTGATTTTAGACGAGCGTGTGAATTTTGTGTCCAAAGCAGATTACAAAAAAGACGGCGAGCTTTATAAAATAGTAACTGTAATTTTAGACAAAATAAAGTCTGATTTTGATTTTGACAATCTTTTACAAAAACATAAGAATAATGCACAAAAGATAAATTCTGCAAATTAAGATAGATTGATATTTGCGCCGCTTATTGTTGATAGTAAAATCTTCCGTTAGATTTTTATGAAAAAATGAACGCTTCCCCAACGCAGACAATCTGCGCTGTTGCTCAAGCGCTGCTCAAGCGTTGCTTAAGCGCTGCTCAAGTGAATATTCTACGCACATTGCGACAAAACGCTTGTGCAAGATGATTAGGTATGTTGTAATTTTTTGTTGTAAATATTTGGCTTTATATGTAGGATTTGAAAATGAAACGTATGTTTTTTTCTTTGTTGATAATCTTTTTTTGTTTTCAGATTTTTGCGCAAAATGCAGAAACCAAACTTGTTTTTGAAAAAATCGGCGTATATTCATGCGGAAAGCAGCCCAAACAGGTAATTTTCAGTCCTGATGATAAATTTATTTTACTTCCACTTCTTGAAGATGAAGGTTTTGATATATTCAGCATTGAGCAGAAAAGAATTGTAAAAAGAATTAATCCGCCCGAAAAAAAGAAATTAGGTTTTGCAGAAGGGCTTTTTGTGCAATCTAAGCAATCGTTTTTTGTTTCGCAGATGACAACCGGCAATATTTACGAATATTCTTATCCGAATTTTGAGTTTAAACGGACAATCAACACAAAAGGCACTTGGAGCAAATTTATTGCATATAATTCAAAGTGTAATATGCTTGTTGTTTCAAACTGGGTTTCAAACGATGTTTCTGTAATTGACTATGATTCTGGAAATGTAAAAAAGCTCATCAAAACAAAAGCTGCTCCGCGCGGTATGACATTTGTTGAAAATAAAAATGTTCTTGTTGTGCTTTCGTTTGATGGCGGAACAATTCAAAAGTTCAGTATGAAAGATTATGAATTGCTTGATTCAATTTATATTGAAAATTCGGCTATGCGTCATATTGTAACGAATGCGGAAAAATCGAAAGCATGGATAAGCGATATGTATCATAGTGATATTTTAGAGCTTGATTTGAAAAATTTCAAAATCGTAAAAAAATATCATGTTTTTAATAATCCAAATACAATAGATTTGCTCAAAAATCGTTATCTTTGCGTTTCTTGTCGAGGTCCGAATAATAAAGTTGATTATACAAAAAGAAGCCCTGCAAACGGCAAGATTATTGTAATTGATACATACGAAAAAAAGCAGCTTTGCGAAATCAATGGCGGAAATCAACCAACAGGGCTTGCACTTTCGCAAAAACAAGATTTGCTCGTATTTTCAAATTTTCAAGACGCAACATTGGAACTTTACAAAATTAAGTTTGAGGCGCAACCTTTGCCGTAATGCTGTAGCAAACTAAAAGATTATGTGTTTCCGGAAAATTCAGATAAGTTTGATATGAATGTTTTGTTCTAAAATTGAAATTTAATTTAAATGCAAATATAATACAGCTATGTCTACGGTAAAAAAACTTCTTTTGGGGTTGGAGCAAAAATATAAAATATGTGCAGTTTTAGCTCCTGTTGCAATTATGGGCGAAGTGCTTCTTGAAGTATTTATTCCATTTATTATGGCGAAAATTATTGATGTGGGTATTGCTGAACAAGATGCAGCTTATGTAATTAAAACAGGAAGTCTTATGATTGGGGCTGCGCTTTTTTCACTGATATTCGGTGTTATTGCGGGGCGGTTTGCCGCAGTTTCAGCATTAGGATTTGCGCGCAATTTGCGCCGCCGTCTTTTTGCAAAGATTCAAGAGTTTTCTTTTTCAAACATTGATAAATTTAGTACATCATCGCTTGTAACACGGCTTACTTCTGATGTAACAAATTCTCAAAACACATTTCAAATGATTATCCGTATGTGCGTACGTTCTCCGTTTATGTTTATTAGTGCAATTGTTATGGCTTTTTATATGAACTCAGAGCTTGCGCTCATTTTTGTTGTGTGTATTCCGCTGATTGCTGTGCCAATGATATTCATTATGAAAACCGCTCATCCTCGTTTTCAGGTTTTGATGAAAAATTATGATAATCTGAACGCAAAAGTGCAAGAAAATTTAATCGGAATCCGTGCAGTTAAAGCTTTCGTGCGCGAAGAAAATGAAAAAACAAAATTCAACGATGCGGCTGAAGCTATCCGCAATGCGCAAGTTCGAGCTGAAAAAATAGTCATTTTGAGTATGCCGCTAATGATTTTGGTCATTTATATTGCATTAATTGCGTTGCTTTGGTTCGGCGGAAATTTTATTATTGCCGGTAAAATGCAGACAGGTGAACTTATCAGTTTTATTACATATATGGTTCAGATTCTTTCTTCTTTAATGATGCTTTCTATGATATTTATTATGATTGTAATTTCAAAAGCAAGCATAGGACGCATAATAGAAGTTTTTGATGAAGAGCCGGATGTAAAAGATTCTGTAGATTCTGCTTTGAGTGCGGATAAAGCTCCTGCTGACGGTTCTGTTGAATTTAGAAATGTTTCTTTTAGTTATGATAAAACCGAAAAAAATGCAGTTTTGCATGATATTTCATTTTTAATAAAAAGCGGTGAAACAATTGGAATCATCGGAGGAACGGGGTCTTCAAAATCTACGATTGTGCAACTTATTTTGCGCCTTTATGATACATTGTGTGGTTCTGTTTTGGTAGGCGGCAATGATGTGAAATCTTATAAACTTGAAAAGCTTCGCGAAAATATTGCTATAGTGCTTCAAAAAAATGTGCTTTTTTCCGGCACAATTCTTGAAAATTTGCGTTGGGGAAATAAAAACGCTTCAACTGAACAAATTGAAAATGCGTGCCGAACAGCTTGTGCTCATGATTTTATTATTTCGTTCCCGAAAGGATATGAAACTGAACTAGGTCAAGGTGGAGTTAATCTTTCAGGCGGACAAAAACAGCGGCTTTGCATTGCAAGAGCTTTGCTTAAAGAACCGAAGGTTCTCATTCTTGATGATTCAACAAGTGCGGTTGATACAGCTACAGATGCAGCAATTCGTAACGGCTTAAAAAATACATTGCCTGAAACAACAAAAATAATTATTGCGCAGCGCATCGCTTCGGTAAAAGATGCAGATAGAATCTTTGTAATTGATGAGGGGCGAATTTCTTCTATTGGAACTCATGATGAACTTATTAAGTCAAATAAGATTTATCGAGAAGTTTTTGAGTCGCAACAAAAAGGCAGCGATTTTGACGGTGCCGGAGATTCTGCTGCGAAAGAAGCTGCCGCTTCTAAAAAGGAGGCTTTATAATGGCACCACCTACACAAAGACACGGCAGGCATGGTCGTCCGGTGCAAAAACCTAAAAATGCGAAAAAAACAATAAAACGATTATTGAAATACCTTGCTTTTTATAAATTCCTTTTTGTGTTTGTATTTTTATGTATTATTGTTTCGTCTGGAGCAAATGTTGCAAGCTCTTATTTTTTGCAACCGATTTTGAACGATTATATTGTTCCGGCAATCGGTAGTAAATCTCCGGATTTGTCGGGATTTGTTTTTCTTTTAAGCAAGATGGCATTGATTTTTGCATTAGGTTCAATTGCCGGATGGGCAAACAACCGAATTATGATACATATTTCTTCAAAAACATTGTACAAATTACGCACGGAACTTTTTGCTCACATGGAAATGCTTCCGCTTCGCTATTTTGATTCACATACACATGGCGAGCTTATGAGTCATTTTACAAATGATATAGATGCGATTCGCGATATGTTAAGTCAAGCAGTGCCGCAGCTTTTTTCTTCGCTGTTGACTGTCGTCGCTTGTTTTGTGATGATGCTTTCTTTAAGTCCCGTTTTGACATTAGTTGTTGTTCTAACTGTTGTTGCAATGATTGCTGTAACAGGCATTGTCGGCAAATATTCAGCAAAAGCTTTTAGAAGTCAACAAGAATCAATCGGTAAAGTAAACGGATATATAGAAGAAATAATTGAGGGGCAAAAAGTTGTAAAAGTTTTTTGTCGCGAAGAAACGTCAAAAATTGAATTTGATTCCTTAAATGATATGTTATGTAAGGCGGGAACAAAAGCCAACACATTGGCAAACATTTTAGCACCGCTTATGAATAACATGGGACACATAAGTTATGCTTTTACTGCAATTATGGGTGTAATGTTTATTATTGCAGGCAAAATGGATTTAGGGCGAATAGCTTCGTTTCTTGAATATTCAAGAAGTTTTAAAAACCCTATTACACAAATGGCGCAAATGTTCAACGGCGTTTTAAATGCCCTTGCCGGTGCAGAACGTGTTTTTGCTGTAATTGATGAAGAAACCGAAGTTGATGAAGGATATGTAACGTTAGTTAATGCAAATATTTTAAGCGATGGTTCAGTTGCAGAAGCTTTTTTTCCGACAGGGCAGTGGGCATGGAAACATCCGCACCACGATAATACTGTTTCATATGTACTTTTAAAAGGTGAGGTTCAGTTTGAAAATGTAACATTCGGATATGAAAAAGAAAAAACAGTTTTACATAACATTACAATGACTGCTCACCCGGGTGAAAAAATCGCACTTGTCGGTTCTACAGGTTCCGGAAAAACAACAATAACAAATCTCATAAACAGATTTTATGATGCATCTACAAATGTTGACGGCGGATCAAAAATTAGGTTTGACGGCATAAATATTAACAAAATCAAAAAAGCGGATTTACGTCGTTCTCTTGGAATAGTTCTGCAAGATACGCACTTGTTTACTGGTTCTGTAGCTGACAATATTCGTTTTGGAAAACTTGATGCATCTATGCAAGAAGTTGAAACTGCTGCGAAACTTGCCAATGCGGATTATTTTATAAGACATCTTCATCAAGGTTATGAAACTATAATTACAGGCGATGGTGAAAGTTTGAGTCAAGGGCAACGACAACTTCTTGCAATTGCGCGTGCAGCTGTCGCAAATCCGCCGGTTCTTATCTTAGATGAAGCTACAAGCTCAGTCGACACAAGAACCGAATCTTTGATTGAAAAAGGCATGGATAGTCTTATGCAAGGACGCACTGTTTTTGTAATAGCTCACAGACTTTCGACTGTTCGCAATGCTGACAAAATCATTGTTCTTGAACATGGCAGAATTATTGAAAACGGAAGCCACGATGAGCTTATCGCTCAGAAAGGCAGATATTATAAACTTTATACAGGTTCTTTTGCTTCTTAGAAAAGGCAATTGATATGTTTTAACGAGGTTTTGTTTAGCACCTCCTCAAGACGAAGAGTATTTTTAATTTTGTGGCGGTTGCTCTTCGTCTTGATGAATTAAGGTTATCATAAGTTTTTTTTGAATGCTTTATAAGGTCGTTAAAAAATAGTTAGAAAAAATTTAAAAATAAAATTAATTTGTTAAGAGTTTTTTAATGATTCATTTGTAACGCTAATTTGATGTTATAGAATAAAATTCATATCAAAGCATATCTAAAAAGCCCTTCCGAGTTTAATCAATCGAAAGGGCTTTTGTTTAGAATCGTGCAAGTTCTTTCATCAATGAATAAATCTTACGATCATAGTTTGGGTCTGTTGCCCATGTTCCTGTTAATCCTGCTAACGTTTTTGCCTTTCCTCTTGGCTGAACATATTTGTAGCGAGGATCAATCAACGTACCGCCTAAAGTGCCTGTTGAACCATACGCATGTAAATGCTGAACATGAGCTATTACTCCTTCTCGCTCTGTTGCAAAGCGATGACCTGGTGATGCTTTTGAAATAGAACCCAAGCCGCAGAAATTATTCATGTCCGGTGTTACTAAATTACCAAAATTTAGGAAACCTGTTTCGTGGCACATTTGAACAAATGCAAGATCGGAATTTACACCTTCGTATGCACATTCTTCCACATAAAGTTGTGCCAAAATCCACGCACGCTGTAAATCTCCTTTCGGATTTTTTGATGCAAAGTAGTTGTAAAGTTGTTTCGCACTTTTTCTTCCCTTTGCCATAAGTTTGTCAGACGGAAATGAAGCAGGTCCGAATTTTTGCAATGTTTCGTTATATGATTTATCTCCATAATTATAGCCGCTATAGTCGCTGTATTCGGGGCTACTATAATCAATGTAAAACGAGCTATTTGATACAGTGGGTTTTTTGTTGCCTGATGAGCTTGCAACATTAGATGATTTTGCATTATTTGAAGAATCTGTTTTGCTGGTTGTTGCAACTGTTTGTTCAGCAGGATAATCATCTGAATAATCGTTATTAACTAAAGATTCGTCATAACCTGTTTCTATAAATTCAGAATCGAAATTATCATAATCTGAGTAAATGTCTGTGTAACTTTTGTCATCGTCAACATAAATATAATCATTTTCGCTAACATCAACAAAAACTTCTTCCGTATCATAATAATGATCATCTTCGCTACTTGTTGTTTGTGGCGGAGGTGTATCATCAAATGTTTCATCTGTTGCTGTGAAAACTTCTGTTTCAACGTATTCGGCACTTTCCGTACCAACAGTCTTTACTTTTTTGGTTGATTTGCAGCTGGTAATCATAGTTACAGCGGCAACCGTCAGTATAAACATTCCAACTGTTCGTAATTTCATGAACAAAACCTCTAAAATATTTACATTGTTTCTGTCAAAAAAATGACTGAAAAAATAAAAAAAAATCTATATATATAGCAGGAGGTTATAATGATTCAATTAAACCAATCTGCTATCTTTTCTTATATCGGTAACATATCTGATGATTGTGAGAGTAAAAAGTTAAATATTCGTGAAAGAGTTTGGAAAAATGGTATAGAATGCGCAACAACAGAAGAGCTTATTATGCTTATTCTAGGTTCAGGTACAAAAGAGCGTAGTGTGGCTGTTATTGCAAAAGATGTTCTCTCTTGCATATCTAAATGCGATCCGGAATGCCTGTTTTTTGAGTTGAAATGTATCAAAGGCATATCTCTTGGCAAGGCTGCTGCTATTATGGCAAGCCTTGAGCTTGGACGCCGCAATTATGGAATGGGAGGCACAATTATCAAAAAACCAAAAGATTTAATACCTCTTGTTCAACATTATACATTAGAATCACGGGAGCATTTTTTATGTATAACTCTTAATGGTGCGCATGAAATTATAAAAATAAGAGAAATAAGCGTAGGCTCGCTTAACCGTTCTTTGATTCACCCGCGAGAAGTTTTTGTTAATGTTTTAAAAGATCATGCAGCAGCAATAATTATATGTCATAATCATCCATCTGGAAGAACCGAACCGTCTGAAAACGATATTGAGATAACTGCAAGATTAAAAGATTGTGCAGACCTTTTGGGTATAACATTGCTTGACCATTTGATAATCGGTAAAGAAAGCTATTACAGTTTTTCGTCGGCGTGTCTTCTGTAAAAAATGCAATCAACGGACACATCTCGATAAAATAAATGGAATTTAATCCGGCATTATAAAATTTTGAAACAGCAATTCGTCTGTAATTTATTTACACAAACCTCTGCGGCGGAGTTACAATCCACAAAGCTTTCAAAATTTTATTGCTTGTGTTTGTTAATATATGCGGAGAAAAAGCTGCAAACGAAACGCTGTCGCCTTCATTTAATGTGTATAAAACAGTTTCATATTGAAGTGTTGCTGTGCCTTCTATTATATAGCCGAATTCTCTACCGGGGTGTCCATAAGAGCCCCTATGTGTTTGTGTCATTTGTGGAAGCGTAATAATATATGATTCCAGTGCATGAAGTCCGTCGCTTTCGGCGGGGTGGATAATTTCTTCGTATGTTATTCCGGCTTCTACAATTTTTCGGCGTTTAGCGGTCGGTGATATTCTTACAGGACGAGATTGTCTATATTCTTCAAATATGTATTCAAGGCTTATATCAAGTACATCTGCAAGAGATAGCAACGTGTCTATCGCAGGAGAAACTTTATTTCGTTCAATTTGAGAAACAAGACTTTCACTTACACCTGCTTGTTGTGCAACAACTTTTAACGTAAGACCTTTGCGCTCGCGTACCTTCCTTAGCTTTTCGCCGAATCGGAAAGGTTCCTTTTTATCTTGCATAAGCGTCTTTATGTTGTTTTTCCCTGTTTTGTTCAAGAATAAACTTAACAAAATGATCTTCAAGTGTTTTGTGCGGCCCGACTTTGTTCATTCGCGAGCGCGCACGTGCATTATCTCGCCTTACTGTATAGCGCAAATAAAAATTGCGCGGGTCAAATTCTATATCTACAGGAGTATGTTCTCCGAGCAATGCATAAACATCATCTCTGCTGATTGATAGATATTTTTGTTCTTTGATTTTTTCTTTTAGAAGATTTATCTGCTCAAAAGATAAGCCAAACAAAAATTCCTCAAGAGCTTTTGAAACATCAGGATCGTCAAGTCTGTTTTTAATAAACGCTGTCCACTGTTCATCAAGTTCAATAGTTAATCGCAAAAGTTCACTTGTTCCAACCATTGTGCCAAAAGCAGGAACAATTTTATCTCTCGCATGCCAAACTGCTTCAAGAACAGGTGCAATGTCGGCAACAGTTTGGTCGCTTCGGTGTTCCCACAGGATTATAAGAGATGCTGCGATTTGTTCTCTAATATCAGTTGGAATTGTTGTGTCTTCAAGCAGCGAAAGATAAACGTCTTCTGCCATGATTGTAAACATTATTGCAAGTGTTGCAGAACGAAGTTGCTCAAGCTCCACGCGCGGGAAATACTGTCCTCGTGCTGTTTTTGAAATTGCAACAAATGTATGAAATTTTGCTACAAGAAAGCCTTTACCCAAAATAGCCTTTGTAGGTAAATGTAGCATTCTATCTCCATTTCGAAAATCAAGAAGTGCATGTATAAGAGATTCTTGTGTGCGCACTTCTTGATCTGCAATAACTTGACGCTGCAACAAAGACGGAAATCGAGCAATCGTTGCTGTAAGTCGCTCCAAGTCGCTTATTCGTGCTGCAAGATTTTCAAGAGCATCGGAAGATGAAGTTCTAAGTCGCTCAAACACCATATTGACAAGCTGTCGTTCTTTTGGAGTAAGTACAATAATATTTGTGTTGTACTCATCCATTTTTTGAGCATATTGTTCATCTTCAAAAAATTCATCGAGAGCAACTGGAGTAAAAATTATTTCTTCTTTCTTTTCTGATGATCCCACAGCTGGGAATTGTATCATAAAACTCTTTTCAAGAAAAGCATAAATCCCCAATAATCACGGTTTTTGCAAAAAGCCCAACCGCAAGATTAATCTCCAATTATTAGCATAATCCCACTGGTGCACAATCTTCAAGTTTTTGCACTGCGAAAACTTGCGTGGGTGCGCAAGATTAATCCCCAATTATTAGCATAATCCCACCGGTGCACAATCTTCAAGTTTTTGCTTTGCGAAAACTTGCGTGGGTGCGCAAGATTAATCCCCAATTATTGGCATAATCCCACCGGTGTACAGTCTTCAAGTTTTTGCTTTGCGAAAACTTGCGTGGGTGCGCAACATTAACCCCAAAATATTAGTATAATCCCAATCGCGCACCCCCCCCTCCCCATATTTCCCATTCTCACATTTTTGTGCTATATTTTGAACCAGAACGGTTTGAAACTTGTATTATAGTATTGAACTTTTCGCGTGAATAATTTAAATAACAGGATTAATTAAATGGAAAAAAAGTCTACTTTAGCATCTCTTGAAGTTGGGCAAGAAGCTATAATAAAAACAGTTGGAGCCGAAGGAGCTTTGCGCCGGCATTTTTTAAATATGGGAATGACGCCGGGAACTGAAGTTACTCTCATAAAAAGAGCACCGCTTGGAGATCCGATTGAAATTGAAATTCGCGGATATGAGTTGACCTTGCGTCTTGCTGATGCTGAAAAAATTGATGTAACCGACATTCATTTAAGTAATCATACACACAAAAGTGTGGAACGTATAAAAGACATTCCTCATCCTCGACGAGGTGAATTTGGAGTTGCTCACTTTACAGAGCATGCTGAAAAACCCAAAATTACCATTCCGAATGGAAAAAGACTTTGTTTCGCACTTATCGGAAATCCAAACAGTGGGAAAACAACTCTTTTCAATCAACTTACAGGCTCATGCCAGCATGTTGGAAATTTTCCGGGTGTTACGGTTGAAAAAAAAGACGGAATAATGAAAAAGTGTAACGGACCTGCTGTAACGGATCTTCCGGGAATTTATTCACTTTCGCCTTACTCAAAAGAAGAAATTATTACAAGAGATTTTTTGTTGAAAAGAAAACCCGCCGGCATAATCAACATAGTAGATGCAACAAATCTTGAAAGAAATCTGCTTTTAACGACGCAGCTTTTGCAGCTTGGCATTCCAATGGTAGTTGCGTTAAATATGATGGACGAATTAACAGGAAATGGCGGTTCGGTGCTTATAAACAAGCTTGAAGATTCACTTGGCGTTCCTGTTGTTCCAATTTCTGCCGCAAGAAACGAAGGCATAGATGAACTTATTGCTCATGCAATTCATGTTGCAGAATATGCAGAAACACCAGTTCCAATTGATTTTTGTTCTCCAGATGAAAGTTCAAAAGAAGCGGCTGTTCATCGTTGTGTTCATGCTATTGAACATGTAATTGAAGATCATGCAAAAGCGGCAGGGCTTCCTTTGCGGTTTGCTGCGTCTAAGCTTATAGAAGGTGATTCTCTTATAGAGGAAGCACTTAAGCTTGGAAAAAACGAAAAAGATTTGATAAAACATGCTATTGTAGAACTTGAATGGGAAACAAATCTTGACAGCGAAGCTGCCATTGCAGATATGTCATTTAGTTTTATTGAAAGATTAACAGCAGAAACTTTGATAAAGCCGCACAAAAGCAAAGAGCAAGAAAGAAGCAGTAAAATTGATAAAATTTTAACAGGGAAACATACTGCATTAATTTCTTTCTTCGCAATAATGGTTTTTATTTTTTGGATGACTTTTGGTGTGATTGGGTTATTTCTTTCAAATGGTCTTGAGTTTTTAATTGATAAATTTACAGCGATTTGTGATAATGCACTTTCTGTTTATGGTATAAATCCTGCGGTTCACAGTTTAGTTATAGATGGTGTGTTTGCAGGTGTCGGTAGTGTTTTGAGTTTTTTGCCGACGATAGTAGTTTTATTCTTTTTTCTTTCAATTTTGGAAGATTCAGGATATATGGCTAGAATTGCTTTTGTTATGGATAAATTGCTGCGGCAAATTGGTCTTTCAGGGCGATCGATTGTGCCTGTTCTTATGGGTTTCGGTTGTTCTGTTCCTGCAATTATGGCTTCAAGGACACTTTCGTCTGATAGAGATCGCCGCCTGACGATTTTACTTACTCCTTTTATGAGTTGTTCTGCCAAACTGCCCATTTATGCTATGTTTTCAATGGCCTTTTTCCCAAAACATTCTGCAATTGTAATGATTTCTCTTTATTTCCTTGGTATTTTGATAGGCGTTTTATATGCAATTTTTTTGAAATTTACGGGTTTTAGAGGTGAACCTATTCCTTTTGTAATGGAATTGCCAAATTATCGTTTGCCGTCTGCAAAAAGCGTATATATGTTAGTATTTGAAAAAGCCAAAGATTTTGTTGTCAAAGCTTTTACAATCATTTTTCTTGCATCTATTGTTATTTGGTTTTTGCAGACTTTTGATTCTCGTTTTAATGTCGTTGAAAATTCATCAGATAGTTTACTTGCAATGGCTGGCGGTTTTATTGCTCCAATATTTAGACCGCTGGGTTTTGACGATTGGCGCATTTCTACTGCTTTGCTTACGGGATTTATTGCAAAAGAAAATGTTGTTTCTACATTAGCTGTTTTGCTTGGCGGTTCCGGTGCTACACTCAATTCGCTTTTTACTCCGCTTAGTGCTTATGTTTTTTTGATTTTTACGCTGCTTTATACTCCGTGTGTTGCAGCAGTTGCTGCTGTTAAGCGTGAAATGGGTACAAAATGGGTTGTCGCTGTAGTTATTTCACAATGTGCAATAGCGTGGATTTCTGCCTTTGCTTTTCGCATTTTGATTGGTTTTACAATTTTTAGATTAATCTAGCGAAACTTGTAGTTTGCAGTTTAATAAGGTGTTCTGTCTGATTAAGCTGCAAATTACAAAGATTGGTTTTCTGTATCGGGTCTAACAATAACCCATGTTGCGCCACGTCCACCTGTGTTTTTGTCCGGATGTCCTGATGCACCCAAGCGGTAATCTTTTTCTATGAAATTACGAACAACGCTATATAAAACCGGACTTTCACTTGAATGGTTGCCTTTCCCGTGAATGATAAGAATCTTTTGAATTTTACGCTTTTGGCAGTCTGAAACAAATCTATCAAGCGTAATCCATGCTTCATCGCGCGTCATTCCATGCAAATCTAAAGATGCTTCTATCGGCATATAGCGCAAATATTCAAAATCTTTTGAACGCTGTTCTTCTGCTTCTTTTTTTGCAAGAGCGTCTTTGTCTACAACGCCGTAGCGCAAAATCCACCTTTTCATAAGATCTTCAGTTGTTTTTGTTTTTTGCGATTCTTTTCGCACTTTTTGTTTTAATTGCTCGTTTTTTGTTTCTTCTTTTTCAATAAAAGACGGTGCATTAAGTTTTTTGCCGGAACCTGCCGGGCGTTGTTTTTGTTTATGGTTTTCTTTTTGATATTTATCCCATTTATCAAGAATATCACCAAAATCCATTTCTATTTTCCTTGTGTTAAGATAAACGAAATGTTGATTGGAATAATTGTTTCTTCGTTAACCCAGCCCATTTTTCGACCATCATATTCAATTAAAGCCCAGTTTCCGACTTTTTTGACAACGTTAATTCTTGTTCCGGCTGTCAACTCGCCAGCAACCAAAGATTCTGCATCTGGAACAGTGCAGATTTCCCCACCTGTAAAAATTCCTGGAATATGCCGGTAATCTCTTGTGTAATGAACTCCGCGCACAAGACAAAGGAGTCCAACCAAAAACAGGAGAAAAGAACGAATTTTTTTGTGCTGTATTTTTAAAATTAAAGAACTAATGAGAAAAAGAAATGTAATAGAAATCCACAAAATAAGTAAAAATTGAGGATTTTCATCCGGAGTATCATGCAACTCAAGCTGATTTTCCAAAATCTTGCGCTGTTCTCTTGTATCGGATTTGAATAAAGCTTCATGTTCTTTTGCACGAAGTTCAGCTAGTTGAACAAGCAAAGGTTTTAATTCTTCAGCTGAAGCTTTTCGAGCTTTAATTGCTTTAGATGATTTAGCATTTGGAGAACTTGTTGATGTTTCCTCGCTAAAAGCTTTTGAAAAAATAGAATCTTCATTTTGCGTAAGCTTTGCGTCAATGGAATTTGAGGGAATAACATTAACAAAAATTTCGGGTGCTTTAATAAACTGAACTTCGCCGTTGGTGCCTGTTACTTCAAGCTCTGCTTTTGGAAGGCTAAGCTTTCCTTCTTCAAGCGGAATCCACTGATAAACAGCGGCAGTTTCACCATTAGCAAAATCCGCATTTTCATCAAAGGAAAGAATCATTGCTGTTTTTCTTGAAATTGCGGCATGTTCATCTAAGGGAACATCAAAACGTTCTATAGAAGAAACATAGCGAATTTTTAAATTGAGCTCTATCGGTAAAGTGCATTGAATTTCATTTTCGGAATTAAAATCCCAAAAAACTTCTGCTGTTTTTAGTTTTGCATTTTCAGATACTTCGATAGTGGGGATATCAATTGTGTGTTTTTTTTGTCCTATTTTTACAATAAGAGGCGGCAACTTAAATGAGCCTGATTCATCAAAAATAAAAACGGATTCAATAATTACATCAGAAGAATTTTGAGGATCAACATATTTTTTAAGCAACATTCGGCGAACATTTTCTGACGGTTCATCGAAAGAATAATTCACTTTTTTTAGAGTAGTTTCTGTAATGCGCACTTTTACAATAACTTCTTCGCCTTTTTTTACATTCGTTTCAAAGCTTTCAAGAGATGTTGTCGTTGCAGCAAAAGTAAAAACTGCACAAAAAATTAAAATGCAAATAATTGCGGCTTTTTTAAAAAAAACTAAGTTCATTTTTTTTTCACTTTCTTTTATAAAGCAATTTAATAATCCAAAATATCCGATTTTTCTTGAGGTTCGCTTTTCCATTGTTTATTATCATTCTCCTGCATCATTGAAAAAATAGTGTCTTGCATAGAACTTCCTTCTGTTTGTTGAAAAGGTTGTAGTTCCGATTGTGCGGTTTTAGATTGAACTTCAATCTGCGACATTGCAAGTTCCAAATTTATTTTTGCATTAATCTGACTGTTATCAATTAAAAGTGCTTGCTTAAAAAATTCAGCTGCTTTATTAAAATCTCCTTGCTGGTAAGAAACAATTCCGCTGTTATAAAACGCACCAAAACGAACTAGCGGTGGAATATCGTTGCCTGTAAGATTTTCGAGCTGATTAAGCGTAGCATTTTTCTCGTTTAACATCAAATATGATACAGCAAGCCCATATTGTGCATAAATCTTCGCCATAGAATCTTGCTGTTGAACCGATATTTCTCGTGCTTCAAGAAAATCAGCCGAAGCTTCTTGATAATCTTCTTGAACCCAATTAATTACACCTTTTAAAATATTAAATGACGCTTTGTTCTTTTCTGAACAAGAAGTAAACAAAAGTGCACACAAAAAAACGCCGGAAAATTTTAGCAATGTTCTTTTTGCATTAAAACGCATAACAAAAAGCCCTGCGCAAAAACAAATTATCGCTAAAAATGCAAAAAAACTTTGACGACGAACGGGTTTTGTTTCATAAAGTGTAAGTGAGCCGCTTTGCGTTTTTTCATTTGAAAAAAGCACACCGTTAAGAACTGTCAACGCAGAACCAATATTAACCGCATTTACATAAGAAGCTTTTATGTTAAAAGAATCTCCATGTCGGCGTTTTACTTGTTTTGTAGCATCTTCGCAAATTTTTTGCATTTTAGCTTCTCTAAGTGCTGTTTTCGCTTTTCTCTCTCCATCGCCTGTAATAATTTCTGTTTCAGCAACAGAGCCGAAACCGACAATAAAAACAGGAATTCCTTGTTCTAAAGAATTTTCAAGAGCAGCTTTTAATGTTTCTTCCGTTTCATCTCCGTCTGTAAAAAGCACAATCGCTGCAGAAAGACTTGTGTTTTTTGCAAAAGACCGTAGAGCCGTTTCAATACCTGCACCAAGATTAGAACCGGCAGAAGTAAGTAACGTCGGCGAAAGGTTTTCAAGCAACGATTGAATCACTGTAAAGTCATCTGTTTGTGGAACAGTAAGAACGCCAGAACCTTTTGCAAGTACAACAGAAACAGAAGCATCTTTCATACGACTTAACAACGCATAAGCATATTTAGAAGCCGAATAAAGTCTTGTTGTTCCGTCCGGCATATCGTCCGCATTCATACTGTAAGAAACATCAAATACAAAAGCAACAGAATTTCCGGTTATTTGCATTGTTTCAAGACGGCTTCCAAAGCTTGGATCTGCTGCGGCAATTACAAGAAAAATAAATCCAAAAGACCAAAAAATACCTCTAAAGACAATTTTCTTTTTTAAAAGCTGAACTGATTCAATATATTTTTTCTTTGCATTTTTTTCAATATTTGTAATTTTCTTTTGTTTTTCTGTGATATTTAGAGCAGAAAGGAGTAAATGCGCTCGCATGGCAACAATAATCCATGCGAGTGGTAACGCTAAAAGAGTATATAATACAACAGGATACTCAAATTTGAACATTTCAAACCTCTTTCATGCAACAGCGATAAAGTAGCCATGCAAAAATAATCAGTCCCAAAGCAATCCACAAGCATACTGAACCATAAGATTTATTCACGTTTATCATTCTAAAACTTTGAGCTACATCTTGCTTTTTTACAATTTCTGCAAGACTGTTTGATAAAGTAGCAGTATTTTCTGCACCAAAATATGCTCCTCCAGAAAGTTGTGCTAAATTTATTAGCTTGGTTTCATCAAAAGAAGAATCCAAATAACCAGATTTAACTGTATTTGTAACAGGATCAACATATTCTACGGGCACCATTCCTTTTGTGCCGATTCCAACTATAAAAAGATTAATTCCAAAACTATTTGCTAATTTTGCAGCAGTATTAGGATGAATTTCGCCAGCATTATTTTCACCGTCTGTAATAAGCACAATACATTTTTTCGGAGCTTTTGTCTGTGCAATATGATAAACAGCTGTGCTCAAACCTGTTCCAATAGCTGTGCCGTCCCCTAATTCGCCAATAACAAGAGAATTTAATCTATCGATAAAAGATTTATGGTCAACTGTAACAGGTACGATTAAAGCTGCATCTAAAGAAAGAGCAACAAGCCCAAAAGAAGCACCGTTTGTTTTTTGAACAATTTGCATTATCGTTTCTTTTGCAATTTCCAGTCTATTTTCATTTTGCATATCGCGGGCTGCCATAGATGGACTTGTATCAATTACAAACATTATTTCAGTTCCGCGACTTGTGTAAACTTTTTTTTGATGTGACACGACGGGTGAACAAATTGCAATAATAGTAAGAATAAGTGCCGATATTGTTGCAAAATACGCCAAAAAAAACACAAATCGAATACGTTTTGATGAAAAGCTGAAAGTTTTGCCGCCCCAATCGCTTAAAACAAGCGGCAATGTAAACAATTTAAAAATGCCAAAATGGCGCAGCACAAAATATAGAGGCAAAAGCAGAAGCAGTAAAAGCCCCGCAGGATATTCAAAATGAAACATTTTTCTCCCATAAAAAGTCAATGAGGAAGTTTCAACTTCCGAATTGAGTTTTTAGCGCACTTTCGCAATGAAATGAGAAAGTGCAGTGAATAAACAAGTTTGCGACGCAAACTTGGGAACGAAAACTTTGACGCTATTTCCGGCAAAGTTTTCGTTAGCCACTCCCATAAAAAGTCAACAAGCAAGGCGACTTTCTATATCAAATTACATAGCAACAGACAAAGCCTGTTCAGGAAGATTCATTGGTTTATAAGTTCCAATCATCCTTGCTGAATCAAACTCTGTTTTTGCAGTGAGCAACGCCCATACAATTTCTGCTACTTTTCTGGCTCCGGAAATTATTGATTTTCCAGAACCTTTGTTTTTTTTCATATATTCATAACGTTGCATCATTCTCCAAGACTTGGTATCCTTGCAACGTCTCATTCCCATAAACAACTGTACGAATGCAGTTCTCAACTCAACAGGTCCATGTCTAGTTATACTTCCATGATGAACAGTCTCATTAGAATCCCTGACTTTTGGGACAAGTCCACTAAAGGATGCATATTTCTTTGAATTTGAAAATCTCGAAATATCCTCTGTGTATGCCCTTATAATCCATGCTGTGATTTTTCCACAGCCTCGAATTGTCAAAAGCAGTTTTACCATATCATCATCTTTTGTCAGTTCTTCCAGTTGCTTTTCGATTATCTTTATCTTTTCTGCAAAAGTATCTATAATATCAAGCATCAGTTTTACTGATTGTGCCTCGAGCACGTAGTCGTTATTCGACTCAAGGGCGTCCAGAACCTTCTGGCGCCCTTTCTTACTTTGTAAGCTTCTGGGCTCATCTGACAAGCCTAAACTTACCAAAAGTGCATGTATTTCATTTTTCTGCCCAACTTGAGCACGAACAAGTCTTTCACGTGACTTTATAAGGCGTCTCATGTTTTCTGTTTCTTTACTGCACAGATAACTCTGTGGAAGTTTATAGTCTTTTAGAAACTCTGATAAAGTTGCCGCATCATGCTTGTCGGTCTTTGATACAGATTCATTTATTACCTTAAACTTCACTGTGTTTACTACAATCACTTCTGCTCCAGCTTTTTCCATCTGATTCTTGAAATGTTTTGTGTTTCCTGTAGATTCAACAGCCAACTTTACAACTGCTCCCGTTGCCTTATAAGTCCTGATTCTTTTGCAAAACTCAGCGTATCCTATTTCTGTTGTAGGATACATCCTGATTTCGTTCATGGACTCAATCTTTTCTTCTGTTCTTACATGAACTGTAAACTGTGTTTTGTGTAAATCAACACCAACGTAAAATGTCATTTTGACCTCCGTATGATTTTGTGCGGAAAGTCTAATAGGTTATGTGTTCCATTCTGCTTGAAGCTTCGCTGCAGTTACCCATTCAGTCCTCAAAGGACTACTTTATGATGCGGCTGATAGCTCTTCATTCTCCCATCCAGAGGTCATGCCTCTACTAAAAATGCCGAACTAACGCCTGGTTTCCGCTAAATCACTTTAGCATATCACATATCCTCTTGCTCGTTTGCTTTTTTATCACGCCTCCCATAACATAACTATAACGCCATTTTCCATATATTTCATTATTTTTCACTGCTGTCTAAAATAAATAGACTTTTTAAAGCCGATTTCTGTGATATTTGTTAATTACACTCATAAATCAATATAACATAAGGAAATCGGATATGAA
The DNA here is from genome assembly GCA_012519415.1 of Treponema sp. Taxonomy (GTDB): domain Bacteria; phylum Spirochaetota; class Spirochaetia; order Treponematales; family Treponemataceae; genus UBA1240. The sequence goes on from JAAYQG010000144.1 coordinate 38,810, forward strand.
TAAATGAGCCACTTGCAAAAGTCTAAAAAAGCAAGGTAAGGTACTAAAAAAAGTTTCCAAATGTTGTAAAATTTGATTGAAAAAAAACAAACAACAAAAGAAAACTTAGTATGAATAATTTAATACAAAGCATAGATGAATGACATCACACAATTTTTTACCACCGTTTGTTGTTTATTCTAATTTGAAAACGTACCGACAAATAGCAATGGACAATAGTGATAGAGCTAGTTATTTAATTAATTTTTAATTATGGTGTATAAAACTTGATTTAATATATAATAATAACTAAAAACGTTTGCAGGAGGTCTGTTTTATGAAAAAATTTTTTATTATTTTGTTTCTTGGATGCACATTTTTGTTTTGCGTCTTTTTGTATAGAAGAGCTGTATCGGAAAGAAAGATAGCAAAATTATTTAAAGAATCATCTTCATGTAACAGGCTTCCTTTTACGTTGGATTTTCCTAACTCCAGATTAAAACCTGTAGTTAGGCTGAAACTGAACAACCAGTATTTTTATATGGCAGTAGATACAGGTACTCCTAGAAGCACCTTGTTCAAGAAAGGGGTAGCCAAACTGGAAAAAGAAATAAGCGTTGAAGATGATACCGTAACATATTGCGGAATTCATTTCTTTTTGGACAGGACGAATACTTATGCAGTTAACGTTGAATCACCGATAGATGGCTATCTTGGGCTGGATTATCTAAGCAGATTCGGAGTAGTAAGCTTTGACTATATAAACAATGAAATAATCCTGCATGACGAAAGAAGTCTTGAGAACGGACTACCGCTGTATGTCAAGCAGTGCTGCCATTTGAGCCATTTGTTTTGTGACTTTTCTGTAAACGGCAGAACTTACAGGGGTTGCATTGACACAGGATCTGACAGCTGTCTGTTTACCAAAGAAGTTTTCACGGACAACGGTTTTGGAGCAGATTCACACAACTATACGGTTGAAGAAATACTATTCGGAAATCAGAGGTATGAAAACGTATATTCCTTGCAGACAGACAATCCGGTCGTAAAGGTTAATGCCATTGCTTATAATTTTATGCTAGAGAATAATATATTGGGAGCACCTTTGTTCGTGCAGCATATTCTCAGCATTGACTTCAACAAGATGCAGTTTGAGGTTTTTTAGGTTAATCCCAAAAAAGGTAAGCAAAGAGATTGTATAATGAAATACTTCCAACAACTTGATATTACAGACTGTGGTGCTGCATGCATTGCAATGATAGCTTCGAACTTTGGTAGACATCTTTCTATCGCAGAAGTGCGTGCAGCAAGGTATCAATTTCCTCAAGCAAAAAGGGAATAATTCCTGCTATACCGAAAAACATCGTAAATCGACGAAATCCGTTATGGTTATAATGAGCATTGAGAGTCTTTTTGTAATGTTTTATTGTAAAGTGCAATGGTATTCCAGTTTGTTTCCGGTGTTTTTCTGGTGTATAATCGACACGTAGCCTTTCTATAAAAGAAAAGGTGCGCCTCTTAGAAACGGAAATTATTACAATTGGTGTCTGATGTATAATGGATTTTAAAAAATGAAAACAAAGAATTCTAAAGTCTTATGTATTTTACTGATTTGCCTTGTCGGAATATCGGCATGTAAAAAAATCAATACAGAAGTCGAAAACGAAGTTAGTCCTAAAGAAATTTACTATGATATTGAGCGTATAAAAATAGATATATCATCCACTTATTCTGCAATTCGCGAGTTCTATGATCCCGCTCCCTTTGAGCAATTACAGGAAGAAGTCTTAGCCGGCAAACTTAGCCGTAAAGAAACGATATACCGACTAAAGCGGATTCTAAGCGATTACAAAATTATACATTTGGGTATTTCCCCGATTAGATATGAATTCAATAAAATTGCCCCTTTCAAATTTTATTGTTTTGGAAGCAATTATTACGTAATTTCAGCCAATATAAAATACAGCAAATATCTTGGCTGGAAATTAAAAGGCATAGGGGGCTTGTCTGTTAGAGCTTTTTCGGCAGCAACCATATATAGAAGAAAAACAACTACTGAAAATAAAATACCCCAAAAAAGCATCAAAAAGGGCTTAAAAATGCATACATATTAAAAAATATAGTATAATGACCCCACA
>JAAYQG010000145.1 GCA_012519415.1 Treponema sp.
GCAACGTTTAATAATTTTAAGCAGGCTCTTTCAGCAGTAATTTCAGGCATAATGATTTATAATGAAAAACGTCCACATTGGTCATTGAACCTGCAAACTCCATCGCAGGTTCACAGTCAGACAAAAGTGGCGTAAATTTAATAAAAAATAATAAAAAAATAAAGTAATTTGTATAACAAAACGTGTCAACTTTTTTTAGGACGCAACAGTCTATAATTGTCTAAACTGTGATTTATGGGATTTGTAGGATTAACAGGATTTTTAAGGATATATATGATTTTTAAAATTCAACTTGCCTAAAGCTCGGGCTGAAAATTCCCCTTCGGGACGAAGGGGTGGCAAGCGCTAGCTTGACGGGGTAGTCTATTAAAATGTCATCCCTACGGGATTTATAAGGATATATATGATTTTTAAACTCAAACCCTTAAAATTTAGGTAATATAAAATAAAAAAATCCATATAAATACTTGCTTATATGGATTTTTTTTGTTATATTTGTATTACCTAAATAGGTGATATATGAGAGAAAAACAAAAACACCCCGATTGGGCTTTGAAACATAAAAAGCCCGGAACAGAATTAAAGTTGATTAACGGACGTTACTACCTTTATGGCGTAAAGTCAGTTTACGATAAAACCATTGGACGAGCAAGAAAAGTTTCACTTGGAATACTTGGTAGCATAACGCAAGAAAAAGGATTTATCCCTTCTGAGAAAAATGAACTGAGAAAGAAAAGCAAAAAGTCATACCTTGATAAACAAATAATGACTTTTGAATATGGTCTTTCTAAGTGGCTGATAGATGAATTGGAAAACAGCGGAATGCTGAACTCCCTGAAAGAATATTTTCCGAGACATTGGAAATTTATTGTATTTATGGTCTATTGCCGTATAGGTTATCAATCGTCTCTAAAAAATATTCTTTTTCTTAGAGAACTCCTTTATATTAGACATGTTAGAGTGGCATGAAAAAATATATGATGCCAAAGTATCTGACTATCTTTTTGAATTAGGTCAGATGCCAAATTCTATTCACGATTTTATGAGACCTAAAGACAAGAAACGTCGTACTATTCTGATAGATGCAACGGACATTGTTTTGCAATCAAGCAATATAGCACTTTCTCAAAAGGGATATAATTCCGATATGGACTTTCATTTACAATTTGTGTTGTTATATCTTTACGATGCCCTCACACTTGAACCTGTTTATTACCGTTCATTAGCTGGAAACATACGCGAAGTATCGGCAATGAAAAACACAGTTGTTATGAGTGGTTTAGAAGAGTGTACCTTTGTTGGAGACAAAGGATTTTTCTCACAGTCCAATATGGAACAGCTTGAAAATATGTCCATGCAATACATCATTCCCCTCAGACGAGACAACAAACAGATACCTTATGAACTTCTTGAAGAAATAGAGCAAAGCAACAATTACTTTAAATTTTCGAAGCGGTTTATTTTTCACGCTGACACGAAAAGTATTGGAAAAAGGAAAATAGAACTTTTCTTAGATGGTAAACTCAAAGAGCAGGAGAAGAATGATTATCTATCACGTATTGAATCGCTACCTGAAAGTTTTTCCAAACCTAAGTTCAACGAAAAGGTACAAACAATGGGAACACTTGCTATCATGCACAACACAGAATTGGAACCTCAAGACATATACGTTGAATACAAAAACAGAGGTGAGATAGAGCAGTTTTTTGACCACTTTAAAAACACAATTGAGGCAGATTGCTCAAATATGCAACGTGAAGAATCACTCAACGGCTGGTTATTCATAAACCACATAAGTATGCTGATGATATACAAGCTTTTTCAAATCCTAAAAACAACACCGTTGAACAAAAAACAAAAACTTATCCATCGTTATTCTATAAATGACGCTATTGAACATTTAAAAACTATCAAAAAAATAAAATTTGACTGTAATGAGTTTGTTAATTCTGAAATAAACAAGTCTACAAAAACACTACTTAAGCAGATGAATATTTCTATTACCTAAAAATTTAGGGTTTGGGGTTAATAGTTATAATAAATTTTGTGTTTATTAGATATGAATTATCAGCACAAGATTTATCGCAACTTCCTTCTGCAAATCCATTTAGCATTGGTGGGTCTATCGGAGTGAATTTATCATCTTACAATGCTGACGGTATTCAAAATAGATCCAAAAATTTTGATTATTCTCTTCTTGGCTCATTAAATTTAAACATATATGGTATAAATATCCCTTTTAGTGCTACTATAAGTGAGCAAAATCGAAGCTTTGCTCAGCCGTTTAACCAATATGGAGCAAGCCCTTATTACAAATGGGTAAAACTTCACGCCGGTTATAGAAATATTACTTTTTCTCCTTTTACTTTAGCAGGACATAGTTTTCTTGGTGGAGGTATTGAACTGACTCCTGGTTCACTTCGCTTCGGAGCTGTGTACGGTAGATTTCTTCGTGCTTCTGAGGGAGATACAAATTCATACACCCCAATAACTCCAGTATATGAAAGAATGGGTTATTCAGTAAAGTTAGGGTACGGCAGTGCTACAGATAACATAGATTTAATATTTTTAAATGCTTGGGACGACAGTACTTCCATATCAAATCCTACTATTAAGAAGA
>JAAYQG010000146.1 GCA_012519415.1 Treponema sp.
AAATCCTTTTGATTCTTTTCCGAATATGCTTGAAAGTGCTTCCTGAAATTTATTCGATGAAACTCCTGCAAGATAAAGGGCAGCTATCAGCGTTTCTACCGTAGGTGTTTTCCTTACAAACGGAGGAGATTTTTTACATTGCGTTTTTTTCTTTTGGTAAGTTAGATTCAAGTTCTATAAAATCAAATTTATTATTTTCAAAAAGAGTATCTTGAATTTTTGATAAGCGATTTATAGCAACTTTTATGGCTTGTTCCGATTGATCAATTCCAATCCATTTTCTACCAAGTTCTTGTGCTGCACATAAAGTTGTACCTGAACCACAGAAAAAGTCCATCACTAAACTGTCTTCATTTGATGAAGTTTTTATTATATGTTTGAGCAAATCTAAGTTTTTTTCAGTTGGATAAGCAGGATATTGATAGTCTTTAAAATCCCAGATATCTTGTACTCGCTTGCCTTTTTGTTCTTCTGCAAATATTTTTCTGCGAGGGACACCGTTTGCAGACCATTCAATCAATCCTTGTTCATCTAATTTTTCTAATTCAGCAGGGGATGTTCTCCAATGACGCCCTTTCGGAGGTTTTATACCTTTAAATTCACCACCAGTAACTCCATCTTTAGTTTCTCCAGGTGCATGAAGAGGAACGGTTGTATAAAAGCGACCGTTTTTATCTATTTTTTTATATAATTTAGCAATATCTTCCTCTGAATATGGAATAAACGGTTCATTCCAAATTGGATTTTCAGATTTTGAGTAAAACAAAATTAAATCTTTTATGTTTCCATATGCTTTACGAGAAAAGTTATTAGGATTGCATTTTATTCTAGTAATATCATTTCTAAAATTTTTACTTCCAAAAACTTCATCCATTATAACCTTTACATAATGACCAATTTTATAATCTATATGAAGATAAATAGATCCTTTTTCTGAAAGAAGCTCACGAGCAAGAATTAATCGTTCTCGTAAAAACTCGATAAATTCTTCACCAACAAGAGTATCTGTATAGGCAATATCATCTTGTACACTTCCGCTTATTGTACTGGTTCTTTCTTTTCCGATTGTAAATGTTCCATTTGTTGCAAAAGGTGGATCAATATAAATTAAATCAACTTTCCCTGCCATATTATATTCATGAAGAAGTATGAGCAAAACTTCTAAATTATTTCCATTTATTAAAGAGCTATTGTCTGAAAGTGGAATAGAAAATTGGCTGGACGGTAAAAAACCAAGAATGTCGTTTTCAGATTTTTTATTAGGATAAATTAATTCCATAATTATTCCTATATTTGATAAAGAAATTCGCGAAGCAATAAAGCACTCATAATATTTTTATCGCGTATTTTTCTGTAACAGTTTTATACATTTTATTCTGAGTCTTTAACCAGACAACTCCATCCAAAATTGCTATTTGTATGGCATTAACATTTGGTTCTGTAAGAGTTAATATAGCATCTTCTAATTGAGCATCTTGATGACCGCCAAAATCTGATAAAAATTTTGCTTCACCAATTACATATTTTCCATTAAAACGACCAACAAAATCTAATCCTTTATTTCTTTTATATCCAATATTTTCACTTGCCCATTTTTGCATCTCAGCATCAGAGGCATCCAAAATAGCATTATCCTTTGTTGTCATAAATTGATTTAATGGAACAGGTTCAATTCCAAGTGATTTTGATTTATACCATTTCTTAAAAAGAGGCCCAATCTGTCTATTAGTTTCTTTTGGTTCTGTACATTTTTCCCAAATTTTATCTAAACCCATTTCATATAAACGTCCGCAAAGTCTAGCGACAGTTTTTGGATTTCTTTTTACTGCATTTGGATCTCTTTTTAAAAATGCAACATACGAATCTTTTATTGGAAATAAATCTAAATTAAGTAAATACTTTATAAGTATATCATTATCTTTATCATTAAATGCTTGTTCTATATTGCTCCAGCGTTGTTCATCTATTTGACGAATTCCATTAGGAATAGTTGGGTATACACAAAATAAATCGTCAAGGTAGTTCCTCTGGTTTGCATATTGAATACTTAAATCTGTCCAGTAATTTAATTCCATGTTTGAACTATACCATAATATTCAATTTTTAACTACAAACAAAAACCACGTTACCTGTGCTGTGTTTTATGCATATAATATTTGCTTCACTTGCATTGCACACATTGGAGCGATACTTGCCAAGCCGAAGGCGTCAAGCTAGTATTTCGCTTAACCTGTAATTCCGGCTTGTCCGCAATGACAGCTTGAAGCAGTTAGGTTTTCCCAACTATCCTTTAATTCTTTTTCATGTATTTATATAATAATTATAAATAGCAATTATTTTTGACAATTACTTGATATGAATCGAATGCTTTTTAATCGAATTGTTGTCTGTCTTCCAAAATATTTCATGATATTTAAGCATATCTTCATTCATTACTGGACCCTTAATAACTATTCCTGAATCATCTGCTAAAGCAATATCATGTGCTGGCATAAACTTGCCCCATCCTCTAATGTTAAACACATCCTTTTGATCTAAAAAATAAGTTACCATAGGTATTCCAGACCAAACACACGCGCCAATGCACATTGGACAGGGCTCGTTAGTTGAATAAAGATGAGAATTAATAAGCACTTCCGAACCATGAGTTTGAATTACGCTTTGTATAGCCAGCAATTCGGCATGATGTAAAGGGTTGCCTGATTTTCGAGAGTTATTAGACACTGATGCAATGATTTTATCTTTATATACAATTAAAGCCGCAAATGGTGGATTGCCGGAATTAAGTGCTATTTGCTGATTCTTGATTAGCTCTTCAATAATGTTTTTGACAATCAATTAATGCTCCTTCTTTCAGCTCGATTAATTTGTACACAAAAGCCTCGAACACTCCAAAGCCCATCTTATTGCATTTTCAATTAATTCATGGTATTTTTTCATGCTGAAACTCCATCGTCGTTAAAAATATACGTTACTATCAAGTCTTGTAATATGTGAATAATTATTACAGGCAATACAGATGAAAAAACTGAAAAATAGAATCCAAACAACAAGCCAAGAATAAAAGTTTTTATAAGCTCTTTTCCCTGATACAAGTGCCCTATTGCAAATATGAACGATGATATTAATATACTATAAGCAATGTGAATTGAGCCAAAATAAATTGATATTATATGAAACAAATATCCTCTATAAATAATTTCTTCTGAGAATCCTGCTGATATTGCTACAAGTTTCCATGCATTTCTTTCTTCTTTTGTAATGGGCAAAAATGCGTATATATCTTTATTTATGCTGTCTGAAACTTTGCGTCTCGCAGTCTTATTAAATTTCAATACGATAATCGAATATAGGTTGTATAGTAAATGAGCAAAATATAATACACAACCAATTACAATAATTACTTTTGGATAATTATCATTATTTATTGTAATTCTTTGTATACCAATATTATCAAAGCCGACTAATCGTAATACAAGCAGAAAAACTACAAAAACAAGTGGGACTAGCGACCACAATGCTTGTTGATGATATTGTTTTACTTTATTTGAAAGTTTTTTCTTATTTTTACTTTCTATGAGGCCTTCAATTGGTGTTATAAGAATTAAGAGTAACGCACAGGCTAAGTTTATTAAATGAAACACAGTATTCATATGTATCATATCCTCTCTATTAGTATTGTTTGCCGCGTAAAAAATTTAATATGTTAATTTGGAATGCGTTATGCGCCTTCATATATAAATTTATGCTTGATGATCTTTTTGCTTTTACCATATGAAGCATATATTTTTTGTGTTATATCATTTAAGCCTGTAATCTGTATTCTCTTTACGCCTCTTAGAAGCCCTTGCTTAATGCATTCGCATATAACTGCTTTTGCAAGTCCTTTTTGTCGGTATTCACTATGGGTACATACTCTTTCAATTTCCATTATAGAATTTTGATAATCAATAAACCCTTCACAGCCGGCAACCGCCTCCTGTAATTCATTTGTTACAACAAAATCCATCTTTGGATCATAAATAGGACTCTTCTTAACAAACTCGTATGCATAATAATCTTTTGGTGTTAATTCGCGATTATTTCTAAAAGCATTCCTTCTTAAATTTATCTGACTTGTATAGTTCTTATATAAATCCATTGTTTGAATGGCATACTTATTTGGAAGATCCACATTAAGAGAAACAAAATCAGAAGCACTGTAAACAAAGGTAACTTCATATTCTCCGGCATCGGAAAAACCGTTTTTAATAAGGTAATTAACCTTTTCTGAATCACTAATAGTACAAACTGTTTCTATGATTTTATACTTTTCTTTAGATAATTTAATCATATCGTCATAGAGAAAAGTATATTTTTTATTTACTACATATTGCAGCTCGTTTGAACCATCTTCAGATAATACAAAGCCTACAAGCTCATCAAGATATGAATACCATAATGTTGTTGTTTTACTGAAAAAACAAGGTTCTTGTTTCTTGTCATTCCATAAGCCATATTTCCAATCAATTATTCTTCCTAATGACCAATCATATACTTCATCCGAGTTTAGAGAACAAATAAGCTTTATTATGTTTTTAAAATCATCCGTTTCATCGTTAAACTGTTTTGACTGTAACCACATTTGAAAATCCTTATATATTTTACAGAGAAAATTTCTGTTCACGAAAATAACATAATATCTGTGTTTTGTAAATATTGTAAACCAGCAATTCTCCATCAGTCATTTTATAAAGATGCAGTAATTGAAGTAAGCTCTCTTTGTTTTTTTTGTTGGACAGGCACTAGTATATCAAATAATCTCTGTCGTTTTTTTATATAATTTGGGCAAACAGTTTTGACGCAACCTAAACTTAGTTCCGTGATTATGTCCTGTTCGAGCATCAAAATCTACTAGAATATTTCCTAATTCTAATTCATTCAAAAAATTGTCAAATGAAAATGTTTGTAGCATTGTTACTTTATTAAAATGATAAAACTCATTTCCCTTTTCTTTTTTTACATCTGCTTGGACGTAAAAACAGTTAAGTAATTTGGTTCCGGCTATATGCTCTAAATCATCAAAACCCCAATACGGTTGAGGAGTTAATTCTTTAAGACCTATTTTTCTCTTAACATCATTTAACCAAGTGCTATGCTTTTCACTTACTTTCGAAGCATCAAACGAAATTAATATCTTTTTTTCAGTTCGATTTATTTGTACACAAAAGCCACGATCACTTCTTGTGTTGCCGCTAATCGTTTGTCTAAAACTCTTTTCATCTTTTGGATATTTTGTACCGGCTTTTTGATGTTGCCATCCATAATTTTGCAACAAGATTTGTGGTACAAATTTAACTGCACGTGGAGATGGTTCTGAATGAAAAAGAGTTGTTAAAGATACTGTGTTTTTTCTTTGTGCTTTGAGTTCCCATTCGGCAGCATTAGGAATAGGTAAGTTATTTTCTTCGATGCCTAGCAAATCCTCCAAAGTGTTACCTACAGCACCAGAATTTCTTTCGCGGGTATTTTTTATCCATCCTTGTTTTTCTATTTCAATAAATTTTTGAATAAGCGTTTCTTTTGTAAAAAAGTTCATGATATTGTCTCGAATAATGGTAACGCGTTTGTATCGTATGTTTTTGGAAGGTCCTTAACATTTCCAAGTCTTCTTTTTGACATTTCACAATACTCGGGAGAGAGTTCAATGCCAATATATTTTCTATGTAAGTTTTTTGCAGAGACAGCAGTTGTGCCGCTTCCCATAAAAGGATCAAGAACAAGTTCCGCATTCGTGGATGATATAATTCTATCTATGAGTGCCACCGGAAAAGGGGCAGGATGTTCATTTTTCATTTCTTGTGTAAACTCCCAAACATCACCGTGAGCATTTGCTTTGGGAACTAATTTAAAATTTGGTTTGGGAATAAGATATATTACCTCATAAGTTGGCAGAAAATAACCGGGATTAAAATTGATACCACCTTTTCGTTTCCATACGATAATTTGTCTCACGGGCATATCTCTAATTATATCGCTTCTATCTTGCATTAAGCCGTTTTGAACTCTCCATTTGTGATTGTAAAAAATAGCCCCGTCTTCTTTTATCAAGCGGTACATTTCTTTTAAACAATTATATTGCCAATCAGCGTATT